>DXBO01000113.1 GCA_019116485.1 Candidatus Gemmiger excrementavium | reverse complement strand
TATTGAAAGATCCAGAGGCTGCGCATTGGGAGTATAGCCCCTATGACAACGGTGTTACAGTAAACGGAAAGACTCACAGATGGGTTCCTTATGAGAAAATACGCGATGCTAAAAAATCATTTGGTTGGAATAGCTGGCTTGATGGATATGGCACTAATGCAGATGGAACGGCAGTTATAAAGGCAATTTTCGGCACCAAAATATTTGATACGCCAAAACCACTATCTTTAATTGAGTGGATTGTGTCTTTGTATGGTGAAGAAAATGCCTTAGTTCTCGACTCTTTCGCCGGTTCCGGCACCACCGCCCACGCCGTTCTCAACATGAACAAGGCGGACGGCGGCAACCGCAAATTTATTCTGGTGGAGATGATGGACTATGCCGACAGCATCACCGCCGAGCGGGTGCGCCGAGTCATCCGTGGCTACGGCGAGGGTAAGAGCGCAGTGGAGGGCACCGGCGGCAGTTTCAGCTACTACGAGCTGGGGGAACCGCTGCTCATCGGCGAAAACCTGAACGAAGCGGTTGCCCCCGAAAAAATCCGGGAGTACATCTGGTTCATGGAGACGAAAACGCCCTACACGCCCGCCGCCGGGGACAACCCCTATTACCTCGGCCAGCATAACGCTACCGGCTACTACTTCTACTACGAGCCGCAGCGGATCACGGTTCTGGATTACGATTTTCTCTCCACCATCACCGAGAAAACGGGCGGCACCGTGATTTACGCCGACCGCTGCTCCATCGATGACGATAAGCTGTCGCAGATGGGGATTGTTTTCAAGAAAATTCCCCGCGACATCAGCCGGTTATAAGGAGGCGACATACATGGAACTGAAAACCTATCAGCGGCAGGTCATCGCCGATTTGAACCGCTATCTGGAATTGCTGGGCGAAACCAAGGACTATATCGCTTCCTTCCGCCTCTTTTGGCAGGAGAAGGGCGCGCCCACGCTGGGTAGCTATCAGGATGTATTGCCCGGCGTTCCCAATCTCTGCTTCAAGGTGCCCACCGGCGGCGGGAAAACCTTTCTCGCCTGCAACGCCGTCCGGCCCGTGTTTGACGCGCTGCCGTTCACCAAGACAAAAGCGGTGGTGTGGCTGGTGCCGTCCGATGCGATCCTGACGCAGACAGTCAAAGCCCTGAAAGACCCGCGCCACCCCTACCGGCAGAAAATCGATGTGGATTTTGGCGGGCGGGTGGAAGTCTATACCAAGCAGGAGCTTTTGAACGGACAGAACTTCAACCCTACCTCCGTCACCGAACAGCTCTCCATTATGGTGCTGTCCTACGATTCCTTTCGCGGGCGCGGCAAGGAGGGCTTGAAAGCCTATCAGGAGAACAGCAACCTTGCCGCCTTTGCCAAGGTGCTGGGCGCACCGGAAAATCCCATCGAGAAGGCGGACGAGACGGCGCTGTTCCAGGTCATCAACCAGCTCAACCCGCTGGTGGTCGTGGACGAGAGCCATCACGCCCGGTCGGAACTGAGCATCGAGATGCTCGCAAACTTCAACCCCTGCTTTGTGCTGGATCTGACCGCCACCCCCAAGAAACGCAGCAACATCATCTCCTATGTGGACGCGGTGCAGCTTAAGGCGGAGCACATGGTCAAGCTGCCGGTGATTGTCTACAACCGGGATAGTCAGGCCGAAGTGCTGATGGACACGATCGACCTGCGGGACAAGCTGGAAGAAATCGCTGCGGCAGAGTATCAGAATGGCGGAAAGTACATACGCCCTATCGCCCTGTTCCAAGCCCAGCCGAAGGGCAAGGAGGACGCGACCACTTTTGAAAAACTGCGGACGGAGCTGGTAAACGCTGGGATCCCCGCCGAATATATCGCCATCCGCACCGCCGATGTGAACGAGCTGAAAAATGTGGACTTGTTGTCCCCGGACTGTCCTGTGCGGTACATCATCACGGTAAACGCGCTGAAAGAGGGCTGGGACTGTCCCTTTGCCTATATTCTGGCTTCCCTTGCCAACAAAACCAGTCAGGTGGATGTGGAGCAGATTTTAGGGCGCATTCTGCGCCTGCCCTACACCGCCGAGCACAGGGCAAAGTCCTTGAATATGTCCTATGTGCTGACTTCCTCCAATGACTTTAACGATACGGTCCAGCAGATCATCCGTGGGCTGAACAGCGCCGGTTTCAGCGACAGGGATTGCCGCCTTGCCGAGCCAGTAGAACCGGTTAAACCCACTCCTGTTCCGGAACAACTTCCGATTATTGAGCCAGAAGCCCCACAGGAGGATTTTGCCGAGCTGGACGGGAAATCCATCGGGGCAGAGCTGCAACGGCGCAGAGAGAGCGAAAATTCGCCGGAATCCGCCCCAAAAGCGGACAGTATGCTTGCTGAGGCCCAGCAGGCGGGCGACGCATACAATCAGGCGGTGCAGGGCGCAGACAACGACCCGTTTGCCGCCGCTCTGCCGTGGGAGGTGCGAGACAAGGTGAACACATTCCATATCATCCCCCAGTACCGGGAAAGCGTGGACGGGCTGCTGATCCCGCAGTTCTTCCAAGTAATTCCGCAATCCCTGTTTACCAATGGGGACAAGGTGTTGTTGAGCAAAGAGCAACTTGCTGATGGTTTCACCCTGAAAGGCAAGGCATACGACATTGATTTTGCCGCAGCAGATGATGAGATTGTCAAAGTCGATGTGGAGACCGGACGCAGTGTGCCGAGGGCTTACCAGATGGAAGCCGCTGACCAGCGGTATTTCAAGGAGCATTTCAGCAGCTTGCCGCCAGAGAGCCGGGTGCGCCAGTGCAAAGATATGATGATCCATCAGTTGGACAAGCTGAACATGGTGGATGGCAGCGATTTGCGCGCCTATGTCAATCTCATTGTGGACGGGATGGATCGGGAACAGCTTGCCGCGATGGAAAAAGCCCCGCTGGGCTTTGCCGCAAAAATCCGAGCTAAAATCGAGACTCTGCTGGAACAGCACTATAAGGAGACTTTCTTTACATGGCTTGACCGGGGCAAAATCGTGTGCGAGCCCTCCTACCGCCTGCCTGCGGCAATCCATCCCACGAGCAGTACGGCGATTTACGGAAGGTCGCTCTATGAAGCTGAGGAGGACATGAACGCGCTGGAACAGGATTTGGTGAAGTGGCTGACGGCCATACCCAATGTGCGGTGGTGGCACCGGAATATCGCCCGGCACGGGTTTGCCATCAATGGGTACTTCAACCACTACCCGGACATTATGATTATGACGCAGAGCAGCAAAATCATCCTTGCCGAAACCAAGGGTGAGCATCTGAAAAACGATGATAGCCGCGAGAAGATCGAACTGGGCGCAGCTTGGCGGAATGCTGCGGGGAACCGGTA
>DXBO01000112.1 GCA_019116485.1 Candidatus Gemmiger excrementavium | reverse complement strand
CCGCCTTGCGGTAGGGCTGAACATGACGGTTGCCGACCTTCTTGATTTTCCAGAGATGAAAGAGACTATTTTCGAGGACGAATAAGAACACAAATACCGGGCAGGAATAACCCCGCCCGGCATCCGTGATTCTAACATTCTTATTTTTCTGGGTAGTCCCATCTACTTCTGAGCTTGATCCCATTTTCCTTTAAGCATCTGGAAATGGCTTGGACATCTACTTGCAGGAACTTGGCAATCTCTTTGATCGTATGCATCTCTTTATACATTCTGATTACCTTATCGTCATCGACTTTTGCCCGAGCTCGACCACTTTTGCGAAGGGGAACTTCTTGTTGCTTGAGGAGTTTCACAATGGTCGTCTTACTGCAGTTAAATTCGGCACCCAACTCATAGCTTGCCTTGCCAGACTGATAAGCTGTGACGATCTTTTGTATTTCCTCAGGAGTGAAAGCTCTTTGGTAGGGTTGCTGAAGGCGATCTACCTTCTTTTTGTCAGTATAATAATCTGAATTTTCTCCCTTGTCATTTTTTGGGCTTTGTGAGATAATATCGGTATCGGACGGAGATAAGCGTCCGGCATGATTGGATAATTTAAACTCGAGAATTCTTTGGTAATTCTTCGAGGTAATTTCCATGAGTGCCACCACCCACAACTCTAGACGAACCCTTCGGTTTGCCTGGGGTTGTTTTTTTAGAACAAAGAAATCGGAAAGGAGGCCGTTTTGTATTATCGTTTGGACCCGCGATACTGCCTTCGCGGCTGGCAAAAGCTGCCCTGGGCCCTGGTGGACCGGGAAAAGCACACCGCGCGATTCGTCACCCGGCAGACCATGGAGGCGCTTCAGCTCTGCAACGGCTGCATCGACACCGACCTGCCGCTCATCGACCCGGCGGTACGGGCGCTGCTGCCCGCTCTGGAACAGGCAGGGATCATTGCGCAATGCGCTCCCGGCACGCCGCTTGCAGCAGGACAGGCGTACCGGCGCTACCCGGCCCGGTACATCCATACCGCCCACTGGTCTGTTACCGGGCGGTGCAACTATCGCTGCAAGCACTGCTATATGTCGGCTCCCGACGCAAAACTGGGAGAATTGGACCATGATACCATCATGGACATGGTGGATCAACTGGCGGCCTGTGGCGTTATGAATGTTTCCCTTACCGGCGGGGAACCACTGATCCGGCCAGATTTTCTGGAAATTGTGGACGCTTTGCTGGCCCACGGCATCCACATCACCACTATCTATTCCAATGGCCGGCTGGTGACGGAGGACCTGCTGGCGCAGCTGGAAAAGCGCGGTATCCGTCCAGAATTCAACATGAGTTTTGACGGTGTCGGGTATCATGACTGGCTGCGGGGCGTGCCAGGCGCCGAACAGACCGTGGAGGCCGCTTTCCGGCGTTGCCGGGAACATGGTTTTCCCACCGGGGCGGAGATGTGCCTCTGGCGAGATAACGCCCACGCCCTGCGGGACAGTGTGAACCGTCTGGCTGCATGGGGGTGCAGCCACCTCAAGGTCAACCCTATCGGCAATGTGGGGGCCTGGCAAGAGGGCGGATACGGGGAGGCTATTTCCCTGCAGGAACTGTATCAGCTGTATCTGGATTATATCCCGCAGTATTACAGGGACGGCATGCCGCTTACCTTGCAGCTTGGGGGCTTTTTCTGGGCCAATCCGAAAGACCCGGAATCCTATGAAATCCCCCTGCAAAAATCCTGTACCAACCCCGACACCATGTGTTTGTGCGGCCATGCCCGCATGGTGTTGTATGTTTCGGCGGAAGGGCGGGCGCTGCCCTGTATGGCATTATCCGGTATGGATATCCAGAGAGAATTTCCGCTGATTCAGGAAAATGGCCTGGCCGCCTGCCTGACTGATTCCCGCTACATGGAACTGATCGACACCCGGGCGGCAGCCTATTTCCGTGAAAATCCCGCCTGCCGGGCCTGTGAATACGCGCTGCAATGTGTGGGAGGTTGCCGGGCCGCAGCACTGGAGGCCCGCCCCGGGGACCTGTTGGCCCCCGACCCCTATGCCTGTGCATTGTTCCGGGGCGGATGGGTGCCCAAGATCGAGGCGGCGGCTGGAGCGGCCATCAAAGCGCGGCGATAAAAGGAGTCGTGCATGCGGCGGAAGGCAAAAAAGCGTTGTCTTTTGCGGCGCGGTATGGTATAGTAAAAAAGAAAATTGTACGGTATGGGCAATCACGGAAAGGAGCAATACACGGTGACCGAGAGCAAAAAGAAATTGTTGGAACTGGCCAGTGCAGACCAGAAACTCCGCAGCCGCCTGGAGGCTTGCAGTCACATGCCGGAAGAGGAAGCGCGGGCACAGACCATGGCGCTGGCGGCACAGTATGGCATCCACCTGACCCAGGAGGATTTTGCCCCGGAATCCCGGGAAATCGACGAGGACGATCTGGACGCAGTGGCGGGCGGTATGTGCTGCTTCTGTGTGATCGGCGGCGGCGGTACCGGCAGCGAAAGCGATGGGTTTACCTCCCAGACTTGCGTCTGCATGGCCTGCGGTGATGGCGAGGGATACAAACCCAACCGGCAGAACCCCCAGGCGATCCACAAGGTGCCACGCTGCCAGTGCGTGGTGGGCGGTCAGGGTGACGACTGCGAACTGTGAGCCCTGGTCCAATGCTGCAATCATGAACGAACAAAAGCATGACCATCGACAACAGAAGATGGTTGTGCTTTTTTGTAAACCGGGTCTGTTTTATCCAGACGCCGCACATCAGTAAAGGAGAAGAACTTCATGGAGATTATCAAAACACAGGACAACCAGAAACTTACCCTGGCCTTGCGGGGCCGGCTGGACACCAACACGTCGCCCAAGCTGGAAGCAGAACTCAAGCGCTCGCTCAGCGGTATCACCGAACTGGAGTTTGATTTTTCCGAGGTGGAATATGTTTCTTCGGCTGGGCTGCGCGTGCTGTTGGCGGCCCAGAAGGTGATGAAACGGCAGGGCACCATGGTATTGCGGGGCGTCAGCGACGCCGTGATGGAAGTGTTTGAGATCACCGGCTTTGTAGACATTCTGACCATTGTTTGACTGTGACAACAGGCGGGGGACAGCCAGATGAGCAACCATATATTCCGCAAAAAAAGCCTTGAAAAAGTGTCTTCGCCCGAACAGCTGAACGACTACATCCGGGCATCCTCGCCGGGGGTGTGGACCGTGCTGGCCGCGGTGGCGATCCTGCTGCTGGGTGTCTGCATCTGGGGTGCTTTTGGCCGTGTGGACACCGTGGTGCAGGCGCTGGCTGTCTGCGAGGACGGAAAGACCCGCTGCTATGTAGCCCGGCAGGACTATGACAGCATTGCGGTGGGCATGCCGGTGCGGGTCAACGGGCAAGAGCGCACCATCGCCTCCATTGCGCGGTTGCCGGAAAAGGTATCGGATGATCTGAACGTGTACATTCAGCATGCTGAAGTACTCCAGGGGGCCGGCTGGGTGTATGCCCTGCAGTTGGACGAAGGGATCGACGAGGGCGTATATGCGGCGCAGATCGTGACAGAAAGCATTGCCCCGGCGTCTTTTCTTTGGAACTGAGGAGAGACAGGGATGAAGAAACGAACCAGAACGCCGGTGCGGCACGGCTGCGCCAAGGTGCCTATGGTCATGCAGCTGGAAGCGCTGGAATGCGGCGCGGCCTGCCTGGCTATGGTGCTGGCCTATTACGGGAAATGGGTGCCCCTGGAACAGATTCGGGTGGCCTGCGGTGTTTCCCGGGATGGTTCCAACGCCAAAAGCATCCTGCGCGCGGCGCGCAGCTATGGCCTGGAGGCCAAGGGTTACCGGCACGAACCGGAATCCCTGAAAAAAGAGGGGAAATTCCCCTGCATCATTCATTGGAACTTTGCCCACTTTGTGGTACTTAACGGCTTTAAAGGGGGGCGCGCCCAGCTGAACGACCCCGCCAAGGGAAATTACTGGGTCTCAGCCGAGGTGTTCGACCAGTCTTTTACCGGCGTCTGCCTGATGATGGAACCCGGCGAGAATTTTGAACCGGGCGGCCGCCCCAAGTCGGTACTGAGTTTTGCCCGCAAGCGGCTGAAAGGCGCGGGCACTGCGGTGGCGTTCCTGGTGCTGACCACCTTGATCGCTTCGCTTATCGGGATCATCAACCCGGTGTTTTCCCGTGTTTTTCTGGACCGGCTGCTTACAGGCCGTAACCCTGAATGGCTGCTGCCTTTTACACTTACGCTGGCGGGGCTGGGGATTGTGCAGCTGATCGTGGCATGGATACAATCCACCTATTCACTGCGCATCAACGGCAAACTGGCGGTAGTGGGCAGCACCTCTTTCATGTGGCAGGTACTGCGTCTGCCCATGGAATTTTTCTCCCAGCGGATGGCGGGCGATATCCAAATGCGCAAAAGTACCAACGCCTCCATTGCCAACAGCATCGCCACCATCTTTGCGCCGCTGGCGCTCAATGCCATGCTTATGGTGTTTTATCTGGTGGTCATGCTTCGCTACAGCCTGCTGCTGACGCTGGTGGGTGTGGCTTCCATCTTCATCAACCTGTTGCTGTCCAACATCATCGCCAAAAAGCGCATCAACATCACCCGGGTGCAGATGCGCGACGCGGGCCAGCTGTCCAGCGCCACGGTGGCGGGCATCGAAATGATCGAGACCATCAAGGCCAGCGGGGCGGAAAACGGCTTTTTTGCCCGCTGGGCCGGTTACCAGGCCAGTGTCAACGAGCAGGCCGTGCGGTACGAGCGGCTGAACCAGTACTTGGGCATGTTGCCGGGGCTGGTGTCCTCGCTGACCAATGCGGCGGTGCTGATGCTGGGGGTATGGCTGACCATACGCGGCCAGTTTACGGAGGGTATGATCCTGTCCTTCCAGGGGTTCCTGTCGGCCTTTACTGCGCCTGCCATGACGCTGGTCACGGCGGGGCAGACCCTGCAGGAAATGCGCACCCAGATGGAACGGGTGGAGGATGTGATGGAATATCCCCTGGATGTTTTGTACGAGACGGAGGAAGCAGCCCCATCGCTGGAGCAGGAATACGACAAACTCACCGGCAACATCGTCCTGCGGGATGTGACCTTTGGTTATTCCCGGCTGGAAAAACCGCTGATCCAGCACTTTGACCTGCGCCTGACGCCGGGCAGCCGCGTGGCTTTTGTGGGGGCGTCCGGCTGTGGAAAGTCCACCCTGGCCAAGCTCATTGCCGGGCTGTACCAGCCGTGGAGCGGGGAAATCCTGTTTGACGGCAAGCCCATCCGTCAGATCGACCGCAGCGTGTTTACCGGCTCGGTGGCGGTGGTGGACCAGGACATCATTCTGTTTGAAGGGACCATTGCCAACAATATCAAAATGTGGGACAGTTCCATTGAGGATTTTGAAATGATCATGGCCGCCCGGGACGCCCACCTGCACAAGAATATCATGCAGCGCAACGGCGGTTACAATTATCGGATCAGTGAAGGCGGCAAGGACTTTTCCGGCGGGGAGCGCCAGCGCATGGAGATTGCCCGTGTACTGGCACAGGACCCCACCATCCTGATCCTGGATGAGGCAACCTCTGCCCTGGACGCCCGAACCGAGTATGAGGTGGTGCGTTCCATCAAGGACCGGGGGATCACCTGTATTGTGGTGGCTCACCGCCTGTCC
>DXBO01000111.1 GCA_019116485.1 Candidatus Gemmiger excrementavium | reverse complement strand
TCATGGCCGGGATTGTGGGTGAATTTCACCAGCGGCAGGCCGCCGCCGTTGTCCACCTGGGCTGACAGCATAAAGCGGATCTTCTCCTTGGCCATGGCCGGTTCCAGATGGATGATGCCCTGGATGTCCTGTACGGTATCCCGGTAGCCGTAGCCGTTGCGCAGGCCGCAGTAGATGAAGGAAGCCGCCCGGCTCCACACAAAAGTGATAAAGCAGTTGTAGGCGTTCCAGGTGTTGATCATGGTGTTGAATGCGTCGTCGGGGGTGTGCACCTGCAGGTGGTTCAGGCGGCTGTACCAATCCTCTTTCAGCGCTTGTACCTCGGCGGCGCAGCGGGGGGCGGGGTCGGTGTGATACCCCTCCAGCAGGGCGGCGGCCTCCCGGTCATACTTGGCACCCAGCAGGAACGCCACGGTGCGGCTCTCTCCGGGGGCCAGTTTCACCACGCAGGACAGTGCCCCGCAGGAATTTTCGTTGTAGCTGGTGGCGTTGCCCAGATCGCCGGATACCACGCCCTGGGGATCGCCGTAGTCGTGGTAGCGGCCCAGAAAACTCTCTTTATCGCCGCAGTAGCTGGCTACCTCCGCACCGGCCAGGCCAAAGAACCGCTCGGTTACGTTTTTGCCGTCCACCAGTTCGTCGGCGGGCTGGGCGTCCAGGTTGCCGTGGATCTGCTGGGTGATGCGATTGCCCGCAAACAGTGTGCGGCTGATAAACAGGGAATATTGCAGGTTCACCTGGTCCTGTTCATAGTTGCTGTGGTTGGTGAACTCGGCGTAGCCGGTCAGGGTCAGTTCCCGGGGGGTATCGCCGGTGTTGGTCACCGTCAGTTCCCAGACTTCGTGGGCGCTTTCCCGGGGCACATAGTATACCGCTTCCGAGTGGATGCCCGCGTAGTCGGCCAGCATCCGGGTATAGCCCATGCCGTGGCGGCATTCGCAGGTGTACGCTTTCAGGTCCTTGCCCACCGGCTGCCAGGATGCCGACCAGAAATCCCCATTGGCATTGTCCCGCAGGTAGAGGTACCGACCGGGCCGGTCAAACTGGTTGAACACATAGCGCAGGATGCGGCCGTTGGCGCCGGACTTGGCAAAGCTGTAGCCGCCTGCGTTGTTGGAGATGATGGCCCCGTACTCCGGCGAGCCGAGATAGTTCACCCAGGGGGCGGGGGTGTCGGGGCGCTGGATCACATATTCCCGCTGTGCATCGTCAAAAAAACCGTATTTCATCTGATATACCATCCTTTTTATCATACAAGATCGGCGGTGATCACGCCGCCCTCGGCGGGCAGCGCCTCCACCACGGCCCGGGGCAGTACCATCCGGCCGTCGGCATTGCGTACAAGGGCCTGGGCGCCGCAGCGGGCAGCAGCCAGGGTGTAGGCGCCATAGTCCTTGTGCCCGGCGTTGCGGTAGCGTACCGTCAGCGGACGGCCCGCAAATACCAGCCGCAGCTCGGCGGTGCCGGTTTCGTCAAACTGTTCGGCGGTCAGTTTGGGGTCCAGTACCAGGTCGCCGGCCTCGCCCCGCACGCCGAATACTTCGGTGATCATGGTCAGCATAAACCAGCTGGCAGCACCGGTCAGGTAGTGGTACATGCCCCGCCCGTCTGCAGAAAAGTACTCCGGGATGCCGGGGTAGATGCGGCTGGTCTCAAAGTGCAGGGCAGCGTCGGCCAGGGTTTTCAGGGCCTTCCAGCCTTCTTTGGCAAAGCCGCGGCGGTACAGAGCGTTGGCGTACATCACCGTCATGTGGGAGAAAACGGCACCGTTTTCCTTCTCGCCGTAGGCGAAGCCGAACATCCGCCCCAGGTTGAATTTCAACTCGGCAAAGTCGGTGTTCAGCCGGTAACCGCCGATCTCGGGCCTGTACAGGTAATGGTCGGCGCTGCGTGCGATGGCGGCAATCTGCTGCTTGTCGGCCACCTGGCCCATGATGGCAAATACCTGCCCGGTGAGCATCATCCGTACCCCGTCGGGCAGGAAGCCCTCCACGGCCTGGCCATCGTTGTCATAGTAGCTGTTGAACCAACCCTCGCTGCCGCCGTCGATCCATTCCTGGCGGCGCAGATGATCGGTCAGCCAAAGGGCCCGCTGCTCCAGGTCCTCGGCCAGATCGGTCAGTTTCACCTGGATGCGCTGCCCGCTCACATTGTGCAGGCAGCTGTGCAGGTAGCGGTCCAGCAGGTCGTGCTTGGCCGGTACGCTGTCGTATACCTCCGGTGCGGCATTCAGCAGCGGGGCGATCTCCGCCAGCAGTTCGGCGCTGCGGCCCGGTTCCCGAGCATCCAGCAGCCGCAGCAGCGCGGCCAGTTCCCGCAGATTGCCCGCGTAGGCGCAGGTAAAGGCCACACTTTCGCCCCGGTCGGCGGCCATGTCCAGGGCGTCGTTCCAGTCGGCACCCCGCAGGCGGTAGATATTGTGCTCGCCCACGTCGTAGAAGGCGGTCAGCTGCTGGATCAGCAGATGCTCCAGGATGGTGCCCTGGTAGATTTCGCCCGCTTCGGTCCGCAGCCAGCTGCCCTGGTCGGCCTCCCACCGCCGGTCGATGGAGGTGCCCCGCAGGGCCTGAGCATCCTTGAAATAGGGGGCGGTGCGGTCCAGAATGGCCGCGTCGCCGGTCTGGTCAATGTACAGTTTGGTGGTCATCTGGGGCCACAGGGCGTGGTCCATCCACACCCGGGCAATGCCGTTGCGGTCGGCGATGAAGTTGCCGTCCCCCGCGCCAATGATGGTGGCGTTGGTGCCGTCCACCCGCACACCGCCGTAGTTGGCTTCGATCATCCGGCCCACCTGGCCGGGTTCCATCAGCAGCAGGGAAAGGCAGTCCTGCCACAGGTCCCGCCAGCCCCGGCCGCCCCGGCCGTAGTCGTGGTGGGGCAAAAAGGAACAGCCGAACAGCCGCCGCAAATAGGGCTGGAAGCAGACCCACTTCATCAGGCGGTCCCGGTCGGCGTCGCCGGTGGCAAAGGCTACGTTGACTTTTTCTTTCCAGTAGCGACGGGTCTCGGCCAGGGCGTTGTCCACCTTGGCGGCGGAATCATACCGGGCAAACAGGCGGGGCACGGCGTCGTCGCTGTCCTCCACGCCCAGCAGCAGTACGAACCGGGCCGAAGCGCCGGGGGCCAATTCCAGCGTGGCAAAGCGGAAAGCGCCCATGGCTTCCCGCCCGGCACGGCAGCTGCCCGCCGGAACACCCGGGTATGCCTGGCAGACCGCCCGGGGATGGGTGAAGCTGCCGCCCTCGCCGATGAATTCTTCCACCGTGGGGTAAAATGCTTCGGGACTCTGGCCGCCTGCGCCGTACCCCAGCAGGTAATATACCCGGTGGTTGGGGCGGTGGCCCCGCTCGTCAAAGGACATGGTGGGGCAGACCAGCACCCCGTGTTCGGTGGTGCGGATGCGGTGCAGCATGGAGGTGACATTGCGGTGATCCCGCAGGTTGTCGGCGCTGCGGCCGTAGAGGGGCACCGCCGCATAGGGGGTAAAGCGTCGGGTGGTTGCGGAGGTATTTTCCACCGTGATGGACAAAATCTCCACATTGTCCTGCACCGGCACGAAACTGGTCAGGTTGGCCCGTACTCCGGCAGCCGGAATGGTGCGCTCCAGCGTATGCCACATAAACCCTGCCGTCAGGCGGCTGTCCTCCTGGGCGGGGGTAAACTTCTCCGCCTGCTGGGCCGCTGACGCCCCGGTCAGCGAGAAGGCCGTGCCGTCGGCACAGGCCAGCCAGAAATTTCGGGTGGAACGGTTATTGTGCAGGTTTTCCACACTGACCGGTTCCAGCAGAAAAGTCTCCTGATCCAGCTTGGCGTCGCCGCCCAGATCCGGCGAGACGCAGCTCTTCAGCCCTGCTTCGGATGCCAGCGGAAAATACAGCTGGCTGATCTCTTCGGGGCGGTCCAGTACAAAGCTGCCGTCCGCATCAATAAAATAGGGATGCTGCAAATCGATTCCTCCTTGTTGTTTTTTGTGCCCGGTATGGCCGGGCTATCTGCCGTAGCCTATCTTGGTACCATCATAGCGAAATTTACAGAACCAAAAAACAACAAAGAAGGCAAAAATATCAGATTCATGACATTGTGCAAAAAAACCTGTTTTTTGTGAGTTTTCAAGAAAAAACTCAACAATAAGCACAAGAAAAGAATAAAAAATTGATGGATTTAATAACAGGGTTATTGTAATCTGGACTTTATATACGCGGATTCTGTTTTTGTGGCTTTTATGTTTTGTCAATGGATTGGTTAGTATCGAATAGAGGCGATACCTCATTTGTTCCCGCAAAAGCAGAAATGTTTTTGGAGGTGAAAAAATATTTTTGAAAGTCCCAAATATGGCTGTACCAATGTGATAACATAGAAATACATACAAATGAACCGTCGGGTAAGTCCCGGAGAAAAACGGGATCCCCGACAGGATGAGCAGAAAGACAGAAGAAAAGAAATTATGGCAATTTTTCAATCGACGGAAAATATGGAACACATCTCCCGCCAGGAATTGGAAGACAAGCTGGACGCTGTGCTGGATCGTGTGCTCCGGGAAAACATCGGTCTTGTCATCACCGATGAGGGCAAAGATGATCTCGTCCTCTGCCCGTCCTTCAGGCTGGATCCGTTCCACGCGGAGGACTTTGGATCTGTGGTCAACTGTGCGCTCCGCTACGCCATGCACGCCGAAGACAAGGAGAGTGAGGCGGCCATCCGATATCTCCGCCATTGCTGTGGGATATTGGATGAAAAGACGCTGTCGGTGGCTGTCGCAGACCTGGATAAGGAACTGAAGCAGCCATCGCCATCGCTCAAGAATCCGCAGGTATGGCAAGAACTGCAGGGAATGTTCCGAAAACAGATGGCTGAGCTGCGAGAGGCTCCTTTGGAGAATGCGGAGCAACAGGATCCTCTTGCAAAAGACGATGAACCGTAGTATTCTGGTGAAAAGACTCCGGGAGACCCCCTATGAAATTGAAACAATGGGCGCAGGACTGGTTTGCTGCCTGGCAAGCGTCGCATATCGATTCCTACAGGACCGAGCAGTCCTATCAGGGACTGCTACAGAATACGATCTTGCCCCGCCTGGGAAAATATGAGTTGGCAGAACTGACGCCTCTGCGGCTGAAGCACTTTTTTGCCGGTCTGCCCGACGGGAAGGCCAAAAATACCTACAAGTTGCTGCGGACTATCCTCCAACAGGCGGTGGCGGCGCAGCAGATGGCAGAAAACCCCTGTACGCCGGAAATTTTGAGCGAAGAGGTCCTCGCCAAACGAAAAGCCGGACCCCACCGGGAACAGCCTGTCTTTACCCGCGTGGAACAGGAAAAGCTGCTGGCCGTCTGCGAGGAGGAACTGTGGGGCGACCTGATCCGCTTTGCCTTTGCCACGGGTCTTTCCCAGGGAGAATTGCTGGCGCTGCGGGAGGAAGATGTGGACCTTGTCGCCAACCTGCTGATCGTGCGTAACCGAATCGTCCGCATTGCAGATGAACAGACGGAGGGTCGCAAAACCAGACTGGCGCTGCTGCCTGTCCAGCCCTATTCTGTCCCGCTGCCTGCCGCATGCAAAAGGATTGTGGAATCGCAGCTTCGCACGCTGCGTACGCTGCAGGCGGTGGATGCCCGCTGCAACCCCGACCACCTGCTGTTTGCCACACCGGATGGTCGTCCGATAGAAGCCAACGTTCTGCGGGAACATCTGGCGCTATTGGAGAGAAGGGCGGGCGTGCCCGGCCTGACGTTCTCGGCCATCCGTGAGACGATCATCCGCCAGGCGCTGGAGGATGGCGGAACCGACGCCGAAGTGATGGAGCGGTTCCACTGCAAGGACCGGCAGGCGTTTTTGCGGAGGTATCGCGAAAAGTAAACCGAACGAGCAGTAAATCAAAATCACGCGCTTTCTGGAATAGAAAGCGCGTGATTTTTTGTTGCTGCCCTTGACGATTGCTGCAAAGTACTTACGATGAAAATGAAAAATGCCACTGTGGCGGCCGGAAAGACGATGTCAAGCCTCGCAGCGGCAAAAAGTGCCGTTTTTTGATTGACAGAACAACAAAAGTACCTATCGTAATATCCAAGCCGGAGAAAAATTCCCCCGTTATACGCTGACGGGAGAGCTGTCAACCCCTTTCTCCATGGTAACCCCCCTTCTGAAGTTGCACCAAAAACAAAAGTAAATATCATTTTTCTTGTAAAACGACGAACGATTCCCCCAAGAGCAAGGAGCATGACGATATGAGCCAATGCAAGAATGCAAAAGCGGTTCCCTTTCAATGGAAAACGATATCAGGCCGCGCCACCGGGCATTTCAATACCTCCAAAAACTGCTTTGTAGTGCTATTGAGGACTTCCAACCCGGCCGGAGGAGATGATCTTGAGTATGAACCCAGAACCACACTTAAGGACAGGAAAGAAATCCCTTGTTACCTTGCATCTGAGGGAGGCATCCGGGCCAAGAAGGCTCTTTACAAAAAATACGCGGAGCAGCAGGTGAAAACCTTTCCGGGCGATACAGTGCAGCGCAGCGCCGAGGGCGCCTATACCCTTCTGGAAGCAACCGGGGAATTTCAGCGCTATCTTGCCAGAGAGATCGGAAAGGACAGAAAAAATCCCGCCAACACGAAGGATACGCTGGACCGGGATTTGCTGGACAAGTATCTGTCCTTTTATGGGGACAGACCGCTTTGCCGGATCGACAAAGGGGTGCGCAAAACCGTGGAGCAGGAGCTGGCTGCCCAGGATCCCCGCTTCACAAAGCACCAGATGCAGCGGTGCCGTCATCGCCTGGAATTGATGCAGTGGTATGCAGCGGACCACGGATGGATGAACATGCCGAAACGGCGGGGCAGGAAGCGGTACGATGCCCAGGGGCAGAAGCGCAGCAAGCTGGGGAATCAGAGCCTTTCCCATGAGGAGTTCAGCAGGCTGCTGGAACAGGCAAAACAGAATGCGTTGCAGAATGGCCTAGCCGTGGGTGTGTTGCTGGTGCTGCTGGAAGGCTTTTCGCCGGAAGAAGCCTGCAGTTTGCAGTATGGGGATTATGTACGGCTGCCGGGTTCGGCGTATTACAGCCTGCGGGTTTTGCGGCCTTACCTGGAAAAGGCGGACAACGTCCTGCAGTTTGGCAAGGAAAAGGTGTATCCGTACAGGCTGCGCTATGTACCGGTTTGTCAGCCCCTTCAGGAAATTCTGCAGCGCCGGGCGGAATGGGCGCGGGAGAAGGGCGGAAGGAGCTTTCTCAAGATGCCCATTGTCTGCAGCAAAGCAGAATGGAAAACGGCTTGCAGGCCGGAAGAACTGCAGAGGTACAGTAAATCTTTGCTGAAACAGGCAGGGTTTGCGGCGGGGACCTACAAAAAGACCGATGAAAAATCCGATCACCAGGAAGAAAAGACCATCGGGGCCACCGTCAGGGTGTTGCACCGTACCTTCGACGAAATGGTGAAAGGGTGGCTCCGGGCGGGAGAAAAAGACCACCTGCAGGGGTGGGCGCCCAAGACAGTCATGGATAAAGTCTACCGGGATTACCAGAGCGTCTGGTATCAGGAATGTATCGGAAGAAAACTGGATGAAGCCATCCGGTGCTATCAGAAAGGAGCGTGATATACATGGACGAGGTCACAAAACAATGGAGCCTGTGCGGCAGGCAGGTGGATTGCACCTACCGGGAGAAAGCGGTGCCGGAGGGCAAGGTTCGGATCACCGGCAGCTGGAGCTGCGGCCGGTATGAAAACCTGAAAATCCGCAGCACCGTGAAAAAGGAAACCGACGTAGAACAGTATCTGAAGAGACAGATCGAAAAACAGCTGATGGCGTACCTGCGCGAGGAACAGGCAGGCGAGGCGCCGGAAGCCCCGGAGAAAAGTCCCACCCTGATGGAGCTGTACCGGCAGAAATACCGGCAGTATTTCAACGAACACGACTGGCTGCCTTCCACCCGGGACAATTACGACCGGGACTACCGCCTGCGGCTGCTGTGCGGGAATCTGGAAGAAAAAGGGGCGCAGTGGATCACCGAGGAGGATATTGCCCGGCGGATGGAAGCGCTGGCAGATCAACCCCAGAAAGTCCGGCCCCAGAAGAAAAGCCGGCAGGCGGAGCGGATGAAAGCCCTTTGGATTCTGCTGTGCCGGTTCCTGGAATTTCTGGTGGAGGAGGGGGATCTGCGCTGCAGTCCCATCCCGGAACGTACCTTGAAGAAGCTGGACATTGCGAAGGAGCAGCTGCAGCCAACGGCCCGGGAACTGTATAACCGGCGGTTCGGCAAGCAGACGCTGACCCGGCAGGAATGCGCCCGGCTGCTGGCGATGGTGGAACAGTCAGAAAATCCCCTGGCTCTGGCCTGTGCATTGATGCTGCTGCAGGGCATGCGCGACGGCGAAGCCTGCGGCCTCAATTTTGATTGTCTCAAAACAACGGCAAATGGGGTATCCTTTATCCAGGTGGAGTGCCAGGATGAAAAGGACAAAGCAAAGAGGGCAAAGCGCAGCGTTACCGACCGCCTGAAAAGCAAAAACAGCTACCGCACCCTGCCCTGCACCCCGACGGTCGTGCGCCTGATCCACCGGCAGCAGGCGTGGATTCGACGCCGTCACCCCGAACTGACCGAAGAACAGCTGGCAGAGCTGCCGCTGCTCTGGGTGGAAACACAGAAAGGGCGGCGCAATCCTGTGCCGGGGGAGCGCCGGGCCACCACCAGGGATGTGGGCAAGATGGGACGGGAGATGCTTGATCAGTGTATGGAGGAGGCCGCCGAAAAAATTCTGGTCAACGAGGAGGACACCGACCTGGAGGAGGGGGCCGGGTCCTGCGAAGAAAATCTCACCGCCTACGCACTGCGCCATACCTACTGCACGGGGCTGAGCATCGCCACCGACCTGACCGACGAGGAGATAGCCTACTGCATGGGGCATCAAAGTCCGACGGGCAGCCGCCTGCGGATGAATGAGGATAAACAGCGGCGTCTGCTGCTGGCCCATGAGGCCTACGAGGCAGCCTTCGCCGGGAAGGCAGCCCCGCCGGAACCTGTTTGCGGCGGGAATGCCAGAGAAGACAATCCCTGACTTGCGGGGCGGGACAGTATGAGCTGCAGAAAATGATAAAAAGAACACAGGCACCATGTAAACAACAAAATCCCCGCAGGCAGCCTGCGGGGAGCAAAACGGTATTTCATACGGCGGCCGGCCCGGCGGGGGCGGCACGGAACCAGCCGCAGGCCGGGGTGATGCAGTCCATCTGCCGGTGCATGGCTTCCAGCCGGGGGTGCAGGTAAAAGGTCTGGGTGGTGCCCACATCGGCGTGACCCAGCATGCCGCTCAGCGTCAGAATGTCCATGCCGTGCTCGATGGCCCGGGTGGCAAAGGTGTGGCGCAAGTCGTGAAAACGGGCGTGGGGCAGCTGCAGCGCCGTCAGCACCTCGCCAAAATAGTGGCTCAGATTGTCCGGGTCGGTCAGCTGGTCCTGGGTGTTGTAGACAACGAACCCCTCGGGCTGCACCGGGGCGCCGAACCGGGTTTCATGACGGCGGCACTGCATTTCCAGCAGGGCAAACACCACGGCGGGCGCCGCGATGCGCCGGGAACCGTCCCGCCCTTTGGTGGGACTGAACACCAGCTCGGTGGCGCTCTGCCCCGGCTGCCGCTGACTGCGGGGCAGCCGCTTGACGGTCTGCCGCAGATGCAGCTCCTGGCAGGACCAGTCCACGTCCCGCCAGCGCAAAGCACAGATCTCGCCCAGACGGCAGCCGGTGTACAGCGCCAGCAGGATGCCCATATTCTGCAGGTTGCCGTCCTGGAAAAGAAACAGCTCCAACGCCGCCTGCATGGCATCGGACATCGGCTCGATGGCCTTGCGCTGTACCTTGCGGATCACCGTGCCGGGCACAGGATTCGCAGACAGGCGCCCCTCCTGCACGGCACATTTCAGCGCCACGTCCAGCACGACCCGCATATTCTTGACGGATTTGGCGCTCAGCGGTCCGCCGGTTTTCCGGTTGCCACAGGCAGCTTCTCGGTTTAGAAATTGCTGCAGGATGCCGGTGGTCAGTTCGGCCAGCGGTACGGTGCCGACGGCGGGGACGACATGCTTGTCCACGATATCCCGGTACTGGGCGTATCCGGCGGGTTTGCAGCTGGGACGGATGTAACTTTCCAGCCAGTAGTGGAGCCAATCGGCCAGGGTGGAAATGGCGGTCATAGGGACACCTCCTTGTGCAATCAGGCCAGACACTTTTCCTCGTGGGTGGCCAGCTTGATGTGGTAGGGCAGACTGGGAGAACCGTCGGACAGCGCCGGCGGGGTGAGCCGGTCGTTGATCAGCTCCGCCATCCGGGCCAGGTCGCTGGTGTATTTGGGGACAATCAGCACGGCCTCGGTGGGCTGTACGCCGTCCAGCACCAGCCCGTCCCAGTACATCTTGAGCTGATACAGATGCAGAGGCTCTCCTTTCGTAGCCTTCAGTTCATAGATAACCCGTTTGTCTGGCCCTTCGTCGAAAACATCGATACGGGCACCGGTGGGCCAGACAGTCATCTCGTCGGTCACCCTATCGTGAGGATTCACTGCCAGCAAGGCGCTGATCCAGCGGCTCTGGAGCGCTTTCTCGGTGTAGGCCTTGGGATGGGCGATGGGCGGATACTGTGCCAGCAGGGAAAACAGATTCTGCCAGTCCGGGTCATTGGGGTTCAGATTGGTCTTGTTGTTCAGGGTGCTCAACACACCCCGGGGCAGTTCGGGCAGCAGCACTTCGCCCACAAATTCGTTGTAGTTGTTGTGCCGTGCCAGAGGCATCCCGTTGGGGCCTCGCCAGATTTCGGACAGCTGGGCGGTGGCGATGACCCGTTTGCCCAGCCGGATATCTACCCCCTGGGTGGGCTGGTTGCCCTGGTAGTAGTATTTGGCCTTGGCACCCAGCACCAGGTGGTCCCGTTTGTCCTCGTCCAGAGACCCGTACTGGTAGACCACCGGGATGACCTGGCCGCCCATCTCCACCGTGAAGCGCCGCACAAGGGTGCCCGCAATCGGTACCGGGATGGGCGGCACAAGCTTGGCATCGGGCCCCACAGCCACGATGATCTTGGCGGTAGGGTCCATGGTGCGGCTGTCCAGGTCGAGGAACCCGCGGTAGGCGACACCCAGGTGTTCCACCAACCAGGAGCGCAGCGTCTCCAGGTCGGTGGCCTTGCCGCCCCGCCCCTGCACCGACTGGGCAATGGCCAGCGGAACATGGATGCAGTAGACGGCGCCGGGATGATCCCGGGGGAGGGTAAGTCCCTGCGGCAGGGTGGGGTCATCCACCTCCTCCACCGTCATCTGCGGCGTGAATGGACCCTGGACTTTCAGGTAGCCGGCAGCACCCCGGGCACGGGTGTACAAAGCCCAGGGGCGGTCGCCACCGGTCAGGCTGGCCAGGGCGTTGTTGATGCCGAACCCGTGTTCGTTGAGACGGTTGTTGCCGGTGGGCAGACTGCCCAGCTGCAGGGCATTTTCCAGCAGGGGCAGGTCCATCCCGCTGCCCCAGTCAGCCACCACCAGCAGCAGTTCGTCCTTGGCGGAACCGGGGGCCAGCCCGATGAAAATCAGGGCCTTCTCCCCGGGGAGGGAGGCGGCGATGGCGTTGTCGCACAGCTCCATGACGCCCTGGTGGAAAGCCATGTTCTGCTTGGCCAGCCCGGCAAAGGTATGCGGGGTAATGTTGATATGAATGGAATGGAAATTCTTATGCAGTTCGTTCATGGTAAAACTCCTTTTGCGGCAGATAACATAGAAAACGGAAAGGCAGCAATGCTATCTGGTGGAAAAACGGGGGTCGTGCCCGTGCTCACGCTGCAGATGGAGAGCAAGACAGCTGGTTACAGGAAAATTCAACATGAAATACCTTCTTTCTCCCGGGTGGGTTGCAATGTCCAGAGAAACCGTTCGGAGGCGGGAATGATGCTTTGCAGCACAGCCTGTGCGTCGGCTTCGGACAACCGGCAGGCCCGGGCCGGATCGGTGGTGAGATACCAGTCCTTGTCCCGGTAGCGCGCCAGCAGAATGCCGTCCGAGCGGGTTACGATGCATGTTTTCGAGGCGTTTTGGCTCATGGGTCAGCTCCTTTGGAATTTCGGAAAACAGGAAGAGAAAGCGGCCGGCCATTTTCTGCGCCAGTAGCGTGGATTGCGCCCGTGGTCGCGGCTCAGATAGGGGGCGATGTTTTCCAG
>DXBO01000110.1 GCA_019116485.1 Candidatus Gemmiger excrementavium | reverse complement strand
TCTTCCTTGTTTTCCTGCTGCAGTAATGTTTCATGTGAGGCTATAATTACAGTTTTGTGATACATCATGAGTTACACCTATCAGGGAGCCAAACAAGAAGCAAGAAAAGGCGGGGATCCTTCCCCGCCTTTTCTTATGGTGTCATTGAGGGTCTTGTTTACCGTCAATGAGCACCTTCCTGGCCAGCTCCAGAGCAACTCTTTCCTTGATAAAGCTAAACTGACATTCGCCGTTTTCTGTGATGTTGCGATTCAGAAGCTCTTCAATTTCCTTGAGCAGTTGCCGGAGGATTTCTGCCTGTTCCATTACATTGCATCTCCTTCTGTCCGGCACTAGTATACCATTGCCTGCTGGCACCGGTGTTTTTTACCGTATTGGCATCGCATCTTCCGTTTTCAAACAGGGATTCCCATAGGCTTTTTCTTCCCGCTGTGTTATACTTTGATAGAGGGGACAGACGGTATCCCCGGATGAGAACTATTCCGCCTTTCCGCGCGGAAAGAGCCGGATCGACTATAAAAACCAAGGAAAAGAGGGAATTGTAACTTGAAGGGTAACACAGCCTTTTTGCCCCGGCAGATTCTGTACGGAGTCGTCGTGATTGCGCTGGCATTGGTCGCCGTGGGGTCTTTTGTGGATTTTCCGCTTTCCTGCGCGCTGTATGATGCCTCCAGTCCTTTCGCCATGTTCTTTGCCGCCTATGGTGCGATTCCTGCCCCACTGGGCTGTGTGGCGGCGGGTACGCTGTTTGTGTGCGGGCGCAGCCGGGACAACAAATTTCCGGGCATGGTACAAAGGATCGGCGGGGCGCTGTTGCTTTTGGCAGGGGTGCTGCTGGTCTGCTTTCTGCCCGCTTTGTACCTGCCTGTATCGCCTTTCTTCCCGGCCGGGGTCGGTCTGGTCTTATCTGCCGGTACGATCCTGGTCACCTGCCGCCTGGCGAAAGGTGCCGACCGCACCACGATCATCCGCGTGGCCCTTGCCATCGTCCTTGTCCTTTTGTGCGAACTGGTTGTGGTCAATCTCATCAAAGGCGCCTGGGGACGCCCCCGCATGCGGTTGGTCGTCAACCACCCGGAAGCCTATTTTCACCCCTGGTGGCAATGGGGCACGGTGCTGAAAGAAGCACTTTTGGCCACCGGCGTGGCTGCGGATGAATTCAAATCCTTTCCTTCCGGCCATACCGCAAACGCCACCACCATGCTGCTGTTGGGCCTTATCCCCTATCTGAAGCCGCCGCTGCAAAAATACAAAACGGCGCTGGTGGCCTTCGGGTTTGCCTGGGCCGCTGTTGTGGCATTTTCCCGCATCATGATCGGTGCCCACTATCTGACGGATACGACGGTGGGCTTTTTGGTGGGATTTCTCAGCGTATATTTCATCTGCAATTTCCTGTTCTGTCCGCAGAAGCAGCATCCGCAGTGTTTTTGATTTCCCTGTTTCGGCAGCGTTGCCCCCCGCCAATTGTATCGGGCCGCGCTTACCGTTCTGTATCCGTCCCGTATACTTCGATCTGCGTCAGGGCCGGAAAGGGAGACGGATCGTCTGCCTTGATAAGATGGCTGAGTTTCAGCCAATAAAAATGCTGCTGCCAGTAAGATGTGTTGATATTTGCGTAAGAAATCGGGGACCCGCAGTGGATCAGCTTGTCCGCCGCCAGAACGCCCGCCCGCCGGCCTTTTTCGGAGCCGGTCAGCTTGTAGCCCGCCACGCAGGAGGGCGAATACAGGAACCCCAGGTCGTGGTGGTCCAGCTCGATGCGGTTTTCCACCCGGTGCAGGAAGGAGTCGATGTTCTGTTCCGCCCGCACCCGGAAGGCCTCGTCCCCGGTGTACTCGTAACACAGCCACAGCAGCCCGGTCCAGAAGCCGTCGGTCCATTCGATGTTATCAATGATGGGATACTGCAGCCCTTTGGTGGCCGACCAGGGGAACCGGGTGCCGAAATATTCCATGTTGGCACGGGTCTGGGCCACCACATAGTCCATGGCCGCTTCCACTTCCCCTTTGGTCAGCGGCGGGGTGGCCAGGTACTTGTCCCGGTTGCGGATGGGTTCCACATGAATGGTCTTGATCATATCCTTTCCTCCGCCTTACAGGCCGCCTTCAAAATCCGGTTCTTCTTCGGCTTCGGTCTGGGCATCCCAGTCCACAAAGCCTTCCACACCGGTCTGTACCACGTCGGCAGTCAGTTCCGCCAGGTCCATGCTGTCGGAGGAGAACGCCGCTTCCATCAGGGCGGGCATATTGGCACCCGCCACCACCCGGATCTGTTTTTCCGGCAGGGTCATCTTCAGTTCCACCGCGGTACGGAAGGGAGTGCCCCCGGCCAGGTCCGCCATGACCAGAATCTGCCGGGTGTCAAGACCGGCCAGCAGGGCCTGCATTTTCTCTTTCAGTTCCTCCGGGCTCATCCCCTCGGGAAAATCCAGGGCACAGACATTTTCCGGGGCGCCCGCCACCAGGCGGGTGGCGCTTAATGCGCCGGTGGCAAAGTTGCCGTGACCGATAATCAGAATACTGACCATAGTGGATATCCTCCTTGTGATGTGTTGGATTCCGGCACCGTAGGCAGGGTGCGGAGCCTTTGGCTGCGGCGCCCCAAAAATACACCGTTTTACGGCATTTTTTGCAGTCCGCGCCGTTGGTTTGTGCCATAAGCATAGCAATATCCCGCAGGCACTTGAATTTCTTTTGCAGCACTTTTCATGGAGGAAACAGACATTTTGGACGTTCCCGGGCAGCCCCCAAACCCCCAAAAAGTAAAAGTGCACAAAGACAAGGCGCCAAAATTGTAAAAAGCGCTGCACAACATGGTTCGTTGTGCAGCGCTTTTTGTGGAGCCAAATCAACGGTCTGCCCGGAGCAACCTGAATGACCGCTCAGGATTCCAATTCTGTACGATCCGGCACATTGGCATAGACCCCCGTTTTATCTTTCATAAACTGAGTCGGTGAACAGCCATAATACTTTTTGAACACCCGGGAAAAATACAGTGCGTCATCAAAACCGCACATTTCCGCGATCTGGGTGATGGTGTACCCTGCCGCCCACAGGGTCAGCAGCCGCTCCGCCGTTTTCATCCGCAGTTCGGTCAAATATTCCAGCGGGGAGAGCCCCACTTCTTTTTTGAACAATTTCCGCAGATAGTCATGGTGAAAGGGCATGGAGCGGATCACTTCATCCATCTGATACCCTGCGTGGTCAAAGTTTTCCATAATACTGGCGCGCAGCTGTGCCACCGGCTGGGAAAATTCCACATTGCTGCGGAAAACCACGATATAACTGGCGATCAGGTCCCCCAGGGAGGTAAGCACCAGTTCATGGCGGTTGCGGTCCGACATATGGTACAGCCGCACCTGGGCAAAGGCATTGGCCAGGCCGCCCTCCTCATCCACCACACGGAAGGCTTCCCGGTAGGGAAAGGACGGCGAATCCAGCATGATATGGATGTTGGCAAACCCCTCTGTGCTGGAATTGGCATGGGCCATCTGCGGTGGGATGACCACCGTTTCCCCGGCGGTATAGGTGATGGCCGGCTGCTTTTCAAAGCGGAAGGTCCCCTGCCCCGCCGTGCAGTAGACGATCTCCCAGTGGTCGTGTTTATGCATACGGACATTGTAGATTTTGGGGTGTTCCCCCACATACATGATCCTGTTCATCTGTACGCCTCCCGCAACCGGGCAACCAACCGGTCTGTATGGAATGAACGGTCCCGTCAGGACTTTTCGGCAGCGATCCGGGCCTTTTCCGCCGCGTTGTACAGCTGGGTATACTCCTCTTTCCAGGGGAGCAGGCAGTTCTGCCCCCACTGTTTGGAACCGTATACACGGAAATCGGGCACATTGGTGGCGCACCACTGCCCGGCAAAATCCACCAGCAACACCGCTTTGCGCACCCGCAGCATCATCTGGCTGTCGTTGGGTGCGTAGATGTAGTAGGTACTGTCTTTAAATTCCCGCTCCATCCCCAGCGGCATGGCGCAATAGAGTTCCTTGTGGGTGTGGTCCGTGGCATACAGGCAGATGCCCCGCCCACCTTTTCCAGCGCAAGACCGTGGTTGCCGCAGGCAAAGGCAAAACGGGTCTTGAACAGTGTAAACTTGACTTTTGCAGCCTGGCCAACGTTCATACGATCTCTCCTTTTGTTCCGGGCACCGCATTCCGCAAAAGGGCGGCGCACAGCAAAAACAGCGTCCATACGTCTTGTATCCCGCCTCTCTATAGCGTATAATAAACCGTACAGTAACTATACGGTCAAGAGGCTTTGCGATGTTTGTTCCCACTGAAATGCTGTTTTCCATCGGGCAGTTTGCCCGCCTGCACAAGATCAACAAAAAGACCCTGATGTGGTATGACGAGATCGGGCTGCTGAAACCCGCCGTTGTGAAAAGCAATGGGTATCGGTACTACACCTTCCATCAAAGTTCGGTGCTGGAGGTCATTCTGATGCTCCGGGACCTGGACGTTCCCATCAGCGATATTCAAACATTTCTGCGCAACCGCTCCGCCGCCACCTTTGAGACCTTGCTGGCCGAAAACATTGCCAAGATCGAGCAGCGCATCGCCCAGCTGACCGCCATGCGGGAAATTCTGGCCGACAAACAACAGGATATGCAAAATCTGCACACGCTGGACCTGTCGCAGATCACCGTTATCGAGAAGGAGAAGCCCTGCCATCTGGTAACGTTGGCGACCTCCCCGGTCCCCTCCTTTGATGAAGACACCGAAAAGATCATTGCCCTGGCCCGAAAATACGGCCTGCACCGCCTGCAGGACGCCACCTACGGCGCCATGCGGTATGTGGATAAGGTGTGCCGGGGCGAAACCGGCAAATGTGACTTTTTGTATATCCAGATGCCGTTTCCCCTGCAAAAAGAGGAGCTGCACATGCAGCCCAAGGGCCAATACCTGCGCGCCTTTTCCTGCGGGAGCTGGGACAACATTCCCCGGCGGTATCAGGAAATGGTGGCCTATGCCCGGCAAAACGGCCTGGAATTGTACGGTTTTTCCTATGAGAAAGGCATCAACGAGGTCGTGACCGACACCGTGGAGGAGTATATCCTGCAGATCAAGATCCCGGTGCGTATCCAGCCGAACCCGTAAAAGCGGGCAATACCTGCCTGAGTGGAAAGCTTCCCACCGCCCTTACCGCCCCTGTTACCCGCCGATTGAAATTTTCCCAAAACTGTGGTAGAGTAACATATGTAACGACGAGGAGGCGGGATGCACCATGGAACCCAAACAGGAAAAGCTGCATCGGCTGGCGCTGGTAGCCCGCCGCTATTATCTGGAGGACCGCAAACAGAGCGACATCGCCCAGGAGTTGGGGGTGTCCCGCCCGCTGATCAGCCGGATGCTCAGCGAAGCCCGGGACCTGGGGGTGGTGAAGATCACCATTCAGGAGCCGGGCGGCGAAGCCAGCGACCT
This sequence comes from Candidatus Gemmiger excrementavium, assembly GCA_019116485.1. Taxonomy (GTDB): domain Bacteria; phylum Bacillota; class Clostridia; order Oscillospirales; family Ruminococcaceae; genus Gemmiger; species Gemmiger excrementavium. The sequence goes on along the minus strand of DXBO01000110.1, from coordinate 17,013 downwards.
GCTGGAACGGCTGCGGCAGTACAGCGGCCTGCGGGACGGGGTGCTGGTGGAGGACGGCGCCGACAACGACGAGACCAATCAGCGCCTATCCGAAGGGGCGGTAAGTCTGCTGCGGCAGCTGCGCACCCGCTGCCTGGGGGTGGGCTGGGGGTATCTGATCGGGCAGCTGGTCACCTGGCTGCAGAAACACCCGCAGGAGAACAGCACCGTCACCGACATCTGCCCCCTGGTGGGCAACGCCAGCATCCCGGCGCGGAACTACCAGTCCAACGAGAACGTGCGCCTGATCGCCCAGCAATTGGGGGCCGCCCCCCACTTTTTGTACTTGCCTGCCCTGCCCGAAAGCCTGGAGGAAAAGCAGCTGCTCTGCTCCACCGAGGTCTACCGCCAGATTCAGGCCCAGTGGAACCGGATGGACACGGCCCTGGTGAACATCGGCGACTATCCTTCCAGCCCGGATTTTGCCTCGCTGGTGCGCTACGGCAGCCTGCTGCAGCAGGAACACACCTGTGGCCGCCTGCTGATCTACTATTTCAATGAGGAGGGCAAGGTCATCCGCTCGGACCAGGACTTTGCCATCCAGATTCCCCTGGAAACCCTGCGCCAGTGCCCCAACATCATCGGGGTATGCTCCGCCAACACCAGCGTCAAAGCCCTGCGCGGGGCGCTGCGCAGCGGTGTGTTCAGCCACATTGTTACCCGGGCGGCGCTGGCCAAGGAACTGTTGGCCTAAGCAATTAACATATGTAACAATTCCCTGCTGTCATATCCTTGGCAGCAGGGTTTTCTTTTTGCATTTTGCACAATTGTAACGCCTTCTCTGTGGTAATTTGGGAGAAAACGCTGGTTTTCAATTGACATTCGTAACATTCAGCGGTACTATTTGTACACAGATGTAACAGCAAACCACGAAGGAGGTGACCTGCTGTGAAACAAAGTGAACTGGCCCTGCGGCTGCAAAACGCCTGCCGGGCGGTGCTGGAAGCCGAGGACACCCTGACCGAAATTGATTCCCGCTTTGGGGATGCCGACCACGGCCTGACCATGGCCAAGATCGCCGGGGCCATCCAGGGGGCCGTGACCGACGCCCAGGGGGGCATCCAGTCCATGCTGGACGATGCCGCCACCGAGGTAATGATGCTCAACGGAGGCAGCGCGGTGCCCCTTTGGAACGTATGGCTGGACGGCCTGCAGGAAGCAGCCCCTGCCGGGGAGGAAATGGACATCGCCCAGATCCAGGCCATGTTTGCCCACGCCCTGGAATCCCTGAGTGATATTTCCGGCGCCAAAGTGGGCGACAAAACCATGATGGACGCCCTGATCCCCGCCAGCGAGGCCATTGCCGCCTACACCGGACAGGAGGAAAACGAGCTGTTTGCCCTGGCCGCCCAAGCGGCCGCAGACGGTGCCGAAGCCAGCAAACAGTTTGTCTCCAAATTTGGCCGGGCCAAGAGCTACGGTGAAAAGACCATCGGCACGCCGGACGCCGGTGCCGTTTCCATGGCTTGTTTCTTCCAGGGTCTGGCCCAGGTCTGAATCAAGTCCCACAACAACCCAGTAAAAGAGGTGCTCACTATGAAAATGAAAAAATTCATCAACGCTCCCGAGACCATCACCGATGAAGAACTGGTCGGCCTGGGCATGGCTTTCTCCGATATCGTCACGGTGGACGGCCACCTGGTCATCAGCAAAGACCTGGAGACCGCCGACCGCGTTACCATTGTGACCTACGGCGGTTCCGGCCACGAACCTGCCCAGGCGGGCTTTGTGGGCAAAGGCATGCTGGACGTGCAGGCCGTGGGCGATATTTTTGCCGCCCCCAACGCCAAGCTGGTGTTTGACGCCATGAAACTGGCGGACAAGGGCCACGGCGTGCTGCTGCTGACCCTGAACTATGCGGGCGATCAGCTGGCAGGCAAACAGGCCATCAAGCTGGCCCAGAAAGCCGGGCTGAATTTCCGTCAGGTGGTCACCGGCGAAGAAGTGCAGTACGACCCCAACGGTGAGGACAACAAGCGCGGACTGGCCGGTGCCGTGGCGCTGTATCACATTGCAGCGGCTGCCGCCCGGGAAGGCAAGACCCTGGATGAAGTGGCCGCTATCGCCCAGCGCTACGCGGACAATATGGCCTCCATCACCGTCAAGACCACCGACGCCACCCATCCCCAGAACGGCATGTCCTTCGGCGACCTGGGCGAGACCGATCTGATGGAGATCGGCGCCGGGCAGCACGGTGAAGGCGGCGGCGTACGGGTGCCCATGATGTCTGCCAAGGACACGGTGGAAAATGTGGCCGGTGCCCTGTGCCGCAAACTGGACCTGAAAGCCGGGGACCGCGCCTTTGTGATGATCAACGGCTGCGGCGCCACCACCATGATGGAAATGCTGATCCTGTTCAAGGATACGGTGGAATACCTGAAAAACAAGGGCATTGAAGTGGTAGGCAACATGGTGGGCGAGATCCTCACCGTGCAGGAAGCCGCCGGGTTCCAGATGAACATTGCCAAGTGGGACGATGAGTGCATCCGCCTGTGGAACACCCCCTGCCACACCCCCGCTTACAGTAAGGAGTAAACTATGGCTGACGCGATTGGTAACAAAGCCGCCCATGATTACCACCTGGATATCCCCCCGGTGCGGGACGGTTTTTATGTAAAAGGAGCCGCCCACTGCGATTGGGGCATGCAGAACCGCATGGCGCGGCTGTTCAATCCCAAGTCCGGCAATGCCGTGATGCTGGCCTTTGACCACGGCTACATTATGGGCCCCACCGCCGGGCTGGAACGCATCGACCTGGTCATCCCGCCACTGATCCCCCATGTGGATGTGCTCATGGGCACCAAGGGCGTGATCCGCGCCTGCATTCCGCCGTCCGCCCCGGTGGCCAAGTGCGTGCGGGTGACCTACGACACCACCGTATTGTTCGATGAAATGTCCAACGGCGGCGGCATCGCCTGTGATGTGGAAAATGCCATCCGCATGAACGCCGACTGCATGGCCGTGCAGACCTTCATCGGTGCGCCGGGCGAGTCCCGGTCCCTGGAACTGCTGGCCCGCACCGCCGACGCAGGCGCCCGGTACGGCATCCCCACTCTGGGTGTGGTGGCCGTGGGCAAGCAGATGGAACGCACCGAAAAATTCTTCCTGCTGGCCACCCGGGTCCTGGCGGAAAACGGTGCCAACATCGTAAAGAGCTACTACTGCGACGGATTTGAGCGGGTGGCAGCCGCCTGCCCGGTGCCCATCGTCATTGCCGGCGGCAAAAAACTGCCCGAGGCCGACGCCCTGGAAATGGCCTACCGCGCCATTCAGGACGGCGCCCACGGCGTGGACATGGGCCGCAACATCTTCCAGTCCGACTGCCCGGAGGGCATGGCCGCCGCCATCGGCAAGGTGGTGCACGAGCACTACACGCCCCAGCAGGCCCTGGAAGTGTACCAGGAGATCAAACACTAGAAACAGGCCGACCGCCTGTAAAAACGGGAGGGTATTTCTATGTCCGCTGAATACATGCACATCGGCATTCCCATCACCAACCGCAAACCCGGCATGACCTACAACGAAGGGGCCAAGTTCTGGGTGAGCAACGTGGACGATTACGACTACAAGATCGAATACCTGAAATTTGAGGAGGGCACCCCCTTCCCCGAGGCCATCCACCGCAATCCCCATGTAGCTTACAAAGTGGATAACCTGGAAAAATACATCGCCGACGCGGACAGCGTTATCTGCGGCCCCATGCCCGCCAACGACAAAGACCGTCTGGCTTTCGTCTGGAAGGACGGCGCCATTCTGGAACTGTACGAAGCCAACTGACCGTACCGCACAGCCGCCGTCTCCCCCACCCAAGGGGAAGGCGGCGGCCTTTCTCTTCTTTTGGGCGGCAGCCCCGGTCCCGGCACCCATTGCCCTCTGTTCGGTTTCCCCCGGATTTTCCCCTTGACTTGTGCGTTCTCTGTGTGGTATACTGCCACCGCACAATAGTGCTTCGTTTGATACATTATCGCCAACAAGTGTATGCTTGCTGGCGATTTTATTTTTGTGCAGAAATCGTAAGGGGACTTTTTTACCATGAAAAACACAGCGCGGGCAGGACAGCCGGGCGATTTTCTGACCGGTCCTATTTTGCCATCACTCATCCGTTTTTCTCTGCCGTTGATGCTCTCCCTGCTGCTGCAGGCATTTTACGGCGGCGTGGACCTGGCAGTGGTAGGCCGGTATTCCCCCACTGCCAGCGTGGCCGCCGTGGCAACCGGAAGCCAGCTCATGCAGTCCGTCACAGCATTGATCACCGGCCTGACGATGGGCGTAACCGTTCTGGTGGGAAAAGCCGTTGGCGCCGACGACCCCGAACAGGCAGGCCGAACCGTAGCAGGACAGATTCGGTTGTTTGCCGTCGTGGCAGCCCTCCTGACCGGGCTTATGGTGTTATTTGCGCCACAGATCGCCGGGCTGCTGAACGTACCGGACGCCGCCATGCCGGAAGCGGTACGCTACATCCGAATCTGTTCGGCGGGCATCGTGTTTATCGCCGCGTACAACGGGATCAGTGGGATTTTTCGGGGAATCGGCAATTCAAAATCCCCTTTTCTCTTTGTGTTCATCGCTTGCCTTGTCAATGTCGTGCTTGATCTGCTTTTGGTCGGTGCGCTGGGTCTGGATGCGTCCGGTGCAGCGCTTGCCACCATTCTTGCGCAGGCGGTCAGTGTGGTTTTCTCTCTGCTGTATATACGGCACAAACCTCTTCCGTTCTCCGTATTCGGCCAATGGAAGCACAGCCGAAGATCGATTGCCATGATCCTGAAAATCGGTTCGCCCATCGCGCTGCAGGATTTTCTCACCAACATATCGTTTCTGATCATCACCGCGATCATCAACACGCTCGGCGTTGTGGCATCCGCCGGCGTAGGCATTTCTGAAAAGCTCTTCGTGTTTCTCTCCATCGTTCCCATGACCTTCATGTCGGCGCTTGCGGCGTTTGTGGCGCAAAATATGGGCGGCGGAAAACCGGAGCGCGCCAACCGCGCCCTTGTGCTTGCACAGCGGATTTCCATGTGCTGCGGCGGCATCATGTTCCTGCTGACATTTTTTGCCGGCGGAACGCTTGCGTCCCTCTTCGACAACGATCCCGAAGTGCTGACCGCCACCGCACAATACCTGAAAGGCAGCGCCTTTGAATATCTGATTATTCCCCTGACTTTCTGTTTTCTCGGCTATTTCAACGGGCTGGAACACACCGCGTTTGTAATGGCGCAGGGGTTGTTCACTTCCTTTATGGTCCGCATCCCTCTTTCGTATGTTCTGAGCCGTCTGCCCGGCACCGGGATGCTGCTGATCAGCCTTGCCGTGCCGGTTTCCTCCCTGTGCAATCTTTTGCTCTGCTCTTTGTACTTTCTCTGGCTGCGCCGGAAAAGCCGCATGCCCCACAGCACCGGCGCGGAACCGGATTCCCTTTGATTTTGCTTTCCTGCTCCTCTGTTGCGATATATACAGCAAGACGCCTCCGGCCGTTTCTGCCAAAGGCGTCTTGTTTTATACAGTTCTTGTGCGGCGGGCAGGACAGGGCACCACCGTCCCGGGCTCCGGGGATATCGTACAGCCGCGCCCGCATTGTACCGCCTTTTGATCCGCTTGTATATTATGCGGCGTCAGGCCAGTTCCAGATAGAGGGCTGCCAGGTCCAGGGTGGCGCGCAGGCCATCCAGATGGGTGCGTTCCATGCCGTGGGAGGCGTGCACCCCCGGACCGATGAGGGCCGCCCGGCAATCCATGCCGGCCCCCCAGGCGGCGCCCACATCCGAGCCGTAGTGGGGGTAGATATCCACCGAGTGGTCCACGCCCTGCTCTTTGGCCAGCGCCACCAACCGGCTGACCATGCCGTAGTCGTAGGGGCCGCCGCTGTCCTTGGCGCAGATGGAGACCTGATACTCGGTGCAGCCCAGGTCCTCGCCTATGCAGCCCATATCCACCGCCAGCAGTTCGTCCACTGTGGGCAGGGTAGCGCCGCCGTGGCCCACTTCCTCGTGTACGGTCAAGGCGAAACAGGTCTCGTACCGGGGCCGGGTGCCGGTTTCGTGCATCTGCCACAGCAGGGTCAGCAGGCAGGCGGCGCTGGCCTTGTCGTCCAGGAAGCGGGATTTCACAAAGCCGCTGTCGGTGATGGTGGTCTTGGGGTCGTAGCAGACATAGTCCCCGGCGGCGATGCCCAGGGCCTGCACATCCTCTTTGCTGTGCACCTTCTCGTCGATGCGCACGGCCATGTTTTTCTCGTCCCGGGGGCGGGTGGCCGCGTCATCCTGCACATGGACCGACGGCGACAGGCTCAGCACCGTGCCGGTGTACACCTTGCCTTCCCGGGTATAGATGCGGCAGTACTCGCCGTCCAGGGTGGGCAGCAGCGGACCGCCCACCTTGGTGACCATCAGCATTCCTTCGGCGGTGATGGAGCGTACCATCAGACCCAGGGTGTCCACATGGGCGCAAAGGCCCACCTTGCGGCCGGGTTCCCGGCCGGGCACCGTGATGACCAGGTTGCCCTTGTTGGTGCGGCGGGTGGCAAAGCCCAGCTCCCGGGCAATGTCCTCCGCCACGGTCACCACCTTGTGGGTAAAACCGGTGGGGCTGTCCTGCCCCAGCAGTTTCTTGAGCGTATCCACCAGGAACGCCCGCCGGGCTTCCTGCAGCGTGTTCTCGGTCATGTTTTCCATCCTCTCTTTGTAACAGCAGTATCCGGTTTCATCTTACAAAAAAAGCGGGCCGTTGGCAAGGGGATACCCCCGGACGGGTCATCCCTTGCGGGGCGGCCCGGCAACGGACAGGCCGCACTTATTTTTCCTTATATTTTTCTTTTATCCTTTTTACGGTGTATTCAGCCAGTCCCACGCTCACCAGGAATGCCACGACCCAGCAAACAACCGCCAGGATGTCGGTAAGCACACTGAGTGTATTGCTGAAAATCAAATCAATAAGAAACAAAAAGACCAAATAGTATACGGCGGCAAAAAACACAGTAAGCATATATTTTCCCCTCCCCTGTTTTTTTCATATTGAAGCGGTCAGGCCGGGCTATTTTTCCAAAAATCATAACCGCTGTGCATCCCGGGTCGCTCCGTTTTACAGGTTGAGCAGCACAAGCGCCCCCAGGATCATCCCCGCCGCTCCCATCTGGCGGCCATTCAGCCGTTCCCGGAACAGGAAAAAACTGGCCGCACTGATGACCAGGATCACCCCCACGCTGTAACACGGGTACACAAAAAAAGCCGGAAGTTCCGCAAGGGCGGCAAGCAGCAAGCGGGAGGAAAGGAAATTCGGAACCCCTGCCAGGACCCCGAAAAAAAGGTCCCGTCTGGTAAGCGGCCGGTGTTCCCGGCCCAGCAGCACCAGCGTGGCCGCCCCCGCGAACAGGAAGATGTAGAACATGAACAGGCCGTCGTCCTGCCGGCGCCCCAGCTGGTTGAACACTTTTGACATGGCATCGGCAGTTCCGTTCAGAAGCAGGGTCAGCAGCAGCGGCAGCAGATACACCTTGTTCTCTGCGGCGCCAGCCGTTTTGCGGGGCAAGCCGTTCATCATCACAGCTGCCGTCACGGCCAGCGCCACCCCCACCCCCTGCAGAAAAGTGGGCCGCTCACCAAACAGCGTCACCGACAGCAGAATGGGCACCAGCACCCCCAGGCGGGTAAATACCGAGGAGAGGATCGCCCCGTTTTTATGGATACTGTAACCGTTGGCAGAAAGGGACGCCAGATAGATCAACCCGGTGATACCCCCCAGCCAGCAAGGGGTAATATCCCCGTTATACAGCGTCTTGGTCTCCAGGGTGGCAAACGCCAGCAGGGCGCAGGTAATGTAGTTGACAAAATACACCCCATAGGGGCTGCCGGTGTTCAGATATTTCAGGACCAGCGCCAGCACGGCGCTGAACAGCAGGGCCAGGAGCAGGAACAACATTTGGGAGCCTCTTTCGCGTTTTGCATACTTGTTATTTATTATCATACCACGTCTTGCCCGCAAAAGAAAGCCGCCCGCCTCTGGTACCGCCTTGTTGTACTGCCGGGCAGGCAGAGCGCAGGTACTGCGCAGAAAAAGCAGAGGCAGTTATCCCGGGCGATGACAAGTCAGAATCAAGCTCCGGTCCCCCTTTCCCTTGCGTGGCAACGGTAAATCGTGTATAATAAGTTGTTACCGATTATAAGTAGGGGGTCATGCGTTGAGCCTGCAGAGTTTTGGCTTTTTCGGCTTTTTGCTGGTGGTGGCGGCGGTGTACCTGCACCTGCCCCGGCGCTGGCAGAGCCCGTTTTTGCTGGCGGCCAGCTGGGTGTTTTACGCCCTGGCCATGCCCGCCATGCTGCCCGTGACCATCGCGGTGGCGGTACTCACCTGGCTGTGTGGCCGGGCGCTGGCCGGGGCGCACAAAACCGCCGCTTTGCGCGCGGGGGTGGTGGGACTGCTGGCGATTCTCGCCTTTTTCAAATACAACGGCGCCTTTGACGGGCTGGCGGGCTGGCGGGCCGTGGCCATGCCCCTGGGCATCAGCTTTTACAGCTTCGCGGCCATCGCCTATCTCATCGACGCCGCCCGGGGCGACTGTGAGATCGAGACCAATTTCATCGACTGTGCGCTCTTTCTCAACTTTTTTGCCACCGTCACCCAGGGTCCCATCTGCCGGGGCGGCCAGCTGCTGCCCCAGCTCAAAGAAGAACACCGGTTCGATGCCGCCCGTACCGTGCGGGGGCTGCGGCTGCTGGCCCTGGGGCTTTTCAAGCTGGTTGCGGTCAGCGATGTGCTGGGGGTCCTGGTGGACGAGGTGTTCCCGAACTACCACAGCTACGGCGGCCCCATGCTGCTGCTGGGGGCCGTGGCCTATACCCTGCAGCTCTACTTCAATTTCTCGGGTTACTCCGAGGTTGCCCGGGCCGTGGGACTGTTTCTGGGCCTGGAACTGCCCGAAAACTTCAAGACCCCCTTTTTCGCCACCAACTTTTCCGGGTTCTGGAGCCGGTGGCACATCAGCTTTTCCTCCTGGCTGCAGGATTATCTGTTCATGCCGCTGGCCTGGGCCGACCTGTCCGGCCTGACCCGGGGCAAGGTGCAGCGCCTGCCCGCCGAGGTCTGCGTGTTCACGGTGTTTTTCCTTTCCGGGTTCTGGCACGGCAACACACTGCCCTTTGTGCTGTGGGGGCTGCTGCAGGCCTGCTACCGCCTGGGGGAAGAACTGCTCCACCGCCGGTTCGGCAAACCCAGGAAAAAAGCCCCCGCCCGGGTATTGCGGGCCAAACGGGCCGTGGTGTTTGCCCTGTGGACGGTGAGCATGGTGTTCTTCCGGGTCGGGTCCGCCCCCGCCGGAACCATGACCGCCTCCGACGCCTTTGGCTATCTGGCCGGGTGGTTCCGGGGCTGGAGTCCGGCGCGCTTTGCCGCCGAGCTGTACAGCGCCGTCTATACCGGGTTCTACGCCAACCCCATCATGGTGGCGGCCTACTACGCCTTTGGGGCGGCGGTGCTGGCACTGGCCTTTTACCTGGACACCCGCCGGGCCTTTACCTATAAGAACAAACCGTCCGAGATCGCCCTGGCCGGGGAAAAACACCGCTGGGTCATTTACTACCTGCTGGTGGTCTGCCTGCTGGCCGGCTACATCATGCAGAGCGGCGGGTTCGGCAACGCGGGATTCGGCATGTACGCGGGGTTCTGACCTTCCTCAAAGGGGGCAACAGCCGCGCACGGCCATTGCCTGACGCGGCTATACTACGAAAGGCGGGAAACGACCCGTGAAAAACATTCTGAAAAAACTGGCGCTGCTGGCCATCCCGGTACTGGTATGGCTTGTGGTGTTTGTGGCCTTTGAGCCCAACAATTATTTCGGGCTCAAGGATTCCGCCGGGTCCAGCCAGCCGGTGGCCCGGGTGCGGGCCTACCAGCAGCACCCCGGCACCCACCTGATCCTGGGGGACAGCCGCCTGGCCCACTTCGACATGGACCTGGTGGCGGAAGTGAGCGGCCAGGAGTGGCAGAACCTGTCCTTTGGCGGTGCCTCCTTAAAAGAAACGCTGGACCTGGCCGACTATGTGCTGGCCAGCGGCCAGGAAGTGGACACCCTGCTCATCGGCCTGTCGTTTTATACCCTCAACGAGGGATACAACACCGACCGCTTCGCCCAGCTGGAGGAAACGCTGAACAATCCCCTGGCCTACTGCCTGAACCTGGAATACAATGTGAACGCGCTGACTGTACTGATGGATACGGTGCGCGGCACGCCGGATACCATCGAGTCCGGCGACTGGGTGGAGAGCGACTATCTGGCCGATGACGGCACTGTGCTGCCCTTGCACCGCAAGCTGTACGATTACCCGGCCACCATCACCCCCAAGTGCCGGGCCTGGGCGCTGAACACCGACCAGCTGGACCGGCTGCACGCCCTGGGCGAGACCTGCGCAGCCCGCGGGGTGAAACTGGTGGTGGTACTGCCCCCCATGGCCAACAACGTGCGCACCCAGGTGTGCGATGTGTTCGGCATCACCGAAACCATGGAAAACGAGGTACTGCCCACCCTGCGCGCCTGGGCCGACGAAGGAGCCTTTACGCTGCTGGACTACGAATGGGGCGGCAGCTGCATCACCGACGACGACACCCAATTTTACGACGGCTTCCACCTGGATGAGCGGTACGGTCTGCCGGACTGGACGGCCCAACTGTTTGCCGACCTGAACGCCTGAGGGCAAGGAGATTTGCTGTGGCACTGGATTTTTTGATTCTGTACGAACACACCGTGCGGGAATACGAGAGTGACCTGCTGCTCAAACTGGAACTGGAGCGCCGGGGCTATACCGTGGAGATCCGCCAGCTGCTGGACCCCAAGTACCGCCGCCTGTTCCGGGAAGATAAGCCCGAAGTGCTGGTGGCCAGCTGCATGTACGACAACGAGGCCATCAACAGCCATGTGTACAACAACATCGGCCGCTGCAACAAGATCGTCAACCTGCACTGGGAGCAGATGCTTTCCGACACCCAGGAGGAGGGCGACTGGTTCAACATGAACGGCAACGCCAAAAAATGCGTGCAGACCTGTTGGGGCAAGCGCACCGCCGCCCGGCTGCAGGCCCACGGCATGGAGGCCAAAAACACCCCGGTGACCGGCGCTGTGATGATGGATTTCCTGCGCCCGGAATTTGAGGGGTATTTCCTGGACAAACAGGCCCTGTGCGAAAAATTCGGCCTGGACCCCGCCAAAAAACTGCACCTGTACATTTCCAGTTTCGGCTACGCCAGCATGAACGACGACGAGGTGGCCGAACTTTCCAAAATGGCGGGCACCGACTTTACCGGCTTTGCCCGCACCAACCGGGTCTCCATGACCCAGACCCTTGCCTGGTTTGACCGGTATCTGGGCGACCACCCCGAGGTGGAACTGGTCTACCGCCGCCACCCCAGTGAGTGGAACAGCCCCGCCCTGGAAGCCCTGGCCAACAAACGGCCCAACTTCCATGTGATCTTTGCGGATTCCGTCAAGCAGTGGATCGTGGCGGCGGATTCCATCTCCATCTGGATGAGCACCGCCATCGCCGAGGTGTACATGGCGGGCAAAAGCTGCCATATCCTGCGCCCCGTACCCATTGAGCACGAGTACGACCCCGTTATTTACAAGGACGCGCGATATGTGACCGATTACGACGGCTTTGCCGCCGCCATGGCCGACCCGTTCCCGCCGTTCCCCATCGCCCGGGAGGTCATTGAGGGGTACTTTGACCCCTCCCCCGTTCCCGCCTACCGCCGCATGGCCGACCTGCTGGAAGAAGTGTACCAGAACCCGCCCCGGGATGACCCCATGGGCGAAGGCTTCACCCCCCATTTCAACCTGCTGAAATACTGCGCCCTGGCGGGAGTGCATTTCCTCTACCGCCGGGGGTGGGAGCCGCGCCGGGTGTTTGCCCTCTGCCCGCCGCTGGCCAATTTTGCCCAGCGCATCTACGGCTATGTGGACAAAGCCCACGTGACCCCCCAGCAGGTGGCTGCCATGACTGACCGCATCCGGCCCTTTGTCCGGTAAAGGAGGTCCCCTATGCCAGAGGAAAAGCAAACCACATCGGCCCAGAATTTTGCGGGCAACGTGATGAAATATTCGGTGGCCTCCTACCTGGGGTTCGTCATCACCGGCGTGGCCCTCATCGTCAAAGGGCTTTTGCCCAGCCAGGTGCTGGGGGCCCCGGTCACCTTTATGACCTACACAGCCACCTTTATGAACCTGGGGATTCTGGGGCTGGACCAGGCGCTGCTGCGCTTTTACCATGAGCCGCCCGCCGGTGCCAAGCCCCGGCAGCTGTTCGCAGCCTGCACCCGGCTTTCGGTGGCTTTCATGCTGGTGCTGGGCGTGGTGTGCAGCCTGTTTTTTGCCCGCCCGCTGGCGGCTGCCCTGGGCCTGCATACCGCCGGGCCGGGCATTGTGCCGCTGCTGTTTGTCAACGCCGGGCTGTACATGCTGGTACGCTACCTGAACGTGCTGCTGCGGCTGGAAAACGACCTGCGTGCCTACACCGCCGAGACCCTGTGGATGCAGGGCTGCTATAACCTGCTTTACCTGCTGCCGGGCTTTTTTACTTCCAGTGTGATCCTGCTGGCGCTGGCGGCCATCCTCAGCTTTGGCGTGGTGGTCATCGCATTCGGCTTCAAGTACCGGGCGGCGGCGCTGGAACCCCTGCCCGTCCCCCTGATGGCCGGGGTGGCCCGCACCGCCCTGCCCTACGGCATCGCCCTGGCACCGGCCCAGATTTTGTTCAGCCTGTCCAGCGGCGTCTGCCTTTCTTTTGTAAGCAACTACTGCGGCGACACCGCCCAGGGCCTGTTCGCTTTCGGTTACAGCCTGGCCCAGATGGTGACCGCCGTCCAGGCGGGTTTTTCCACCTACTGGGGGCCCTACGTCTACGCCCATTACCGGGAAGAACAGGAACGCATCGCCCGGGTGCACGACATTCTGAACCTGCTGATCTTCGGGTTCTTCTGCGTGCTGGTCATGTTTGAGGACGTGGTGTTCTGGATTTTTGCCGACAAGCGGGACTGCCTGGCCATCTTCCCCCTGCTGATGCTGGCGGTGGTGTTCAACATTTTGTGCGAGGGCACTGTCTACGGCAACTCCATCGCCCGCAAGCCCTGGCACGACACCATCGGCATCGGCATCGGCGCGGGGTCCAACTTCCTGCTGTGTTCGCTGCTGGTGCCGTCCTTCGGGCTCACCGGCGCGGCGCTGGCCCTGGCTGCCAGCAACGGCCTGGCCTTTTTGTACCGCAGTGCCACCGGGCAGATGCACTACCGTACCATTCCCAGTTTTACCAAAACCACCTCAGGGTTCCTGCTGGCCTTTGCGGTTACCGCCATCGGCACCCTGCTGTGGCAGCAATTCCTTGTAAAATTCGCCCTGGTGGGCGCGGTGTTGTTCCTGTACTGCACGCTCTACCACACCCAGCTGCAGAAATTGTGGCAGATGGCGCTGGGCATGGTACGGCGATACCTGTATAAAAAGTGAGGGTGTATCATGAAACATTGCGGCACACAGCCCCTGGAGACCGGCCGCCTTTTACTGCGGCGGCTTTCCATTGATGACTGTGAAATGATGTACAACAACTGGGCCAGCGACCCCGAAGTGACCCGCTACCTGCGCTGGGCACCCCACCGCAGCTGGGCCGAGACCGCTGAACTGCTGAACGAATGGGAAAAGCACTACACCGACCCGGCCTACTACCAGTGGGGCATTGAGGAAAAACGCAGCGGCATCCTGATGGGGACCATCAGCCTGTTTGCGGCTGCCGAGATGCGCACCGCCTGGCACCTGAACCTGGAACGGCTGGGCCCGCCCTGGGAGGCAGGCTATGTGCTGGGCCGCAAATGGTGGAACAAGGGCTACGCTACCGAGGCCCTTTGCGCCGTGCGGGATTACTGGTTCGGCACGGTGGGCGCCCCCTGGCTGGCCGCCTGCCACGCCAACGAGAACGTGGCCAGCAGCGCCGTGCTGCAAAAGGCGGGCTTTGTGTATGACCACGACACCACCAACCACAAATTTGACGGCACGCCGGTGCCCTGCCGGGCGTACCACCTGACAAAAGAGGAACTATGAACGAAATCACGTTGGATTTTGGCACCACCGCCCAGAAACACACCGAAGGGGATGCCCTGCCGGTGGTGCTGCTGGCCCTGGACCAGGGCCGCTACGATATGGCCCGCAGCCTGGACGAACTGCGGGCCCTGGCCGAAGCCAACGGCATGGAGGCGGTAGCCGAGGTGGTGCAAAAGCGCGCCGTACCCGAAGCCGCCACGATGCTGGGCGAGGGCAAGGTAGCCGAAGCGCGCCTTGTGTGCCAGAACCTGAACGCCCAGGCCGCCATTTTTGACGGCGAACTGACCGGCAGCCAGATCCGCAACCTGTCGGCGGCGCTGCAGGTGGAGGTCCTGGACCGCACCATGCTGATTCTGGAGATTTTCCGGGCCAGAGCCACCACCAACGAGGGCAAACTGCAGACCGAACTGGCCACCCTGCGCTACCAGCTGCCCCGGCTGCAGGGCCTGGGCGAAAGCCTGAGCCGCCAGGGCGGCGGTGGCGGCGGCGGAGCCGGTGCCCGCCGCGGCGCCGGTGAGACGAAACTGGAGCTGGACCGCCGCCACCTGCACCAGCGCATCGAGCATCTGGAGGGAAAACTGCGGGAGATGGAAAAGCGCCGGGGCGAGACCCGCCGCGCCCGCCGCAAGAACAACGTCCCGGTCATCGCCCTGGTGGGGTACACCAACGTGGGTAAGTCCAGCCTGCTGAACGCTTTGTGCGGCGAGCAGATTTTTGAGGCGGACATGCTGTTCGCCACGCTGGACCCCACGGCCCGCAAGCTGACGCTGCCCAGCGGGCTGCAGGTCATTCTGGTGGACACCGTGGGTTTTGTGAGCCGTCTGCCCCACCATCTGGTGGAGGCGTTCAAGAGTACCCTGGAGGAAGCGGCCTTTGCCGACGTGATCGTGAAGGTGGCGGACGCCGCCGACCCCCAGGCCGCCGAGCAGCTGGCCGTGACCGACGAGGTCCTCTCGACGATGGACTGCGCCCACATCCCCCAGCTGGTGGTCTACAACAAGTGCGACGCCGCCAACCTGACGGCCTTTGACCCGGACATGCTGCTGACCAGCGCCAAAACCGGGCGGGGCCTGCCGGAACTGCTGGCCCGCCTGGACGATGTACTGGCCCACCGGGTACGCACCATCGAGGTTGTGCTGCCCTACGACAAGCTGGCGCTGGCGGATATCCTGCGCAGCCGGGGCAGCGTACTGGCCGAGGAATACCGGGACACCGGCGTCTACTACCAGGGCACCGTCAAGATCGACGACCTGCACCGGTTCGAGCCCTATCTGGTCTGAGTTGACAGGCCCCGCCGGGGCCGCTATACTGTCTGTTAGGATTTTACGCAACAAAAAGGGGTTTTGTTTATGGCAACTACCGTCCGCACCCGGTTTGCGCCGTCGCCCACCGGCTACATGCACGTGGGCAACCTGCGCACCGCGCTGTACACCTATCTGCAGGCCCGCCACAACGGCGGCACCTTTATCCTGCGCATCGAGGACACCGACCAGGGCCGTCTGGTGGAGGGTGCCACCGACATCATCTACGGCACGCTGAAGGCCACCGGCCTGACCTGGGACGAAGGCCCGGACATCGGCGGCCCGGTGGGTCCCTATGTGCAGAGCGAGCGCATGGGCATGTTCAAGCAGTACGCCGAGCAGCTGGTGAAAGCGGGCAAAGCCTATTACTGCTTCTGCACCGAGGAACGGCTGAACGAGCTGCATGAGGCCCAGCGGGCCGCCGGGGAAATGACCCACTACGACGGGCATTGCCGCAACCTTTCCCCCGAGGAAGTGGCGGCCAAGCTGGCCGCCGGGGAGCCCTACGTCATCCGCCAGAAGATTCCCGAGAGCGGCGTGGCGGGCTTTGACGACGTGGTGTACGGCCACATTGAAGTGAACGTCAGCGAATTGGACGACCAGATTCTCATCAAGACCGACGGCATGCCCACCTACAACTTTGCCAACGTGGTGGACGATCACCTGATGGGCATCACCCATGTGATCCGCGGCAGCGAGTACCTGTCTTCCACCCCCAAATACAACCTGCTGTACGAGGCTTTCGGCTGGGAGAAGCCCACCTACGTCCACTGCCCGCCGGTGATGAAGGATGCCCAGAACAAGCTTTCCAAGCGCAACGGCGACGCCAGTTACCAGGACCTGGTGGCAAAAGGGTATCTGCCCCAGGCGGTGCTGAACTATCTGCTGCTGCTGGGCTGGGCGCCCGAGGGCGAACAGGAGATTTTCTCCCTGGACGAGATGATCCAGATCTGGGACCCGGCCCGTATCTCCAAGTCCCCGGCCATCTTTGACCCGCTGAAGCTGCGGGCCATCAACGCGGCCTATATCCGCGCCCTGCCGGCGGAGGAGTTCCGCCGCCTGGCCGACCCATTCATTGACAGCGCCGTGCACCGCTCCATTGACCGGGACCTGCTGTGCGCCAATCTCCAGCCCCGGTGCGAAGTGTTGGAGGATATCCCGCCGCAGCTGGATTTCTTTGACGCGGTGATCCCCTATGATGCGGAACTGTACCGCAACAAGAAGCAGAAGACCACGCCGGAATCCGCCAAAGAGGCCCTGACGGCCCTGTTGCCGGTGCTGGAAGGGGTCGCCGACTGGAACCGGGACGCGATTTTTGAAGCCTGCAAGGTGCTGGCCGAGCAGATGGAGAAAAAGAACGGCTGGCTGCTCTACCCGCTGGGCATCGCCCTGTCTGGCAAGAGCCGTACCCCGGGCGGCGGCACCGACCTGGCCGCCATGCTGGGCAAGGACGAGACCCTCGCCCGCCTGCGCACCGCCCTGGCGGCGCTGTAACCTCCCCGCAGCAGGGGCAACTTGTCTTGTTCTTTCTTTGCAAAGAAAGAACCAAAGAAACTCCAAACAAAAAGCAGAGGCCCGTGGCATACGCCACGGGCCTCTGCTTTTTAA
>DXBO01000109.1 GCA_019116485.1 Candidatus Gemmiger excrementavium | reverse complement strand
TGTGTTCTTCTCCTCCTTTCTTTGGAACCCCCGCCCTCCCTCAAGGGCGGGGGATTCTTTTTGTTTTTTTCAGGGGAGGCCACTGTCCTATTGCAAAATATAATATTATATGATATATAATATATAGATTTTCAACACAAAGGGGATACGGCATGAAAAAGTACGCATACCTCAGCCGGTTGGAAGAACTGCTGGCTGAGCTGCCCAGGGAACAACGCATGGAGGTACTGTACCAGTATGAGCAGTATTTCGAGGCCGCCGGGCCTGCCCGGGAGGACGCTGTAGCCGCCAGCCTGGGTACGCCGGAGGAAGCAGCGGCCCTTATCCTGCATGGGGCAGAGGAACCTGCTGCCTTGCCCAACGCAGAACGTCACCGCGCAGCGCTTATTGCACTGGGGCTGGCGGCTCTGCTGGTTCTGGCACTGTTGGTCAACCTGCTGGCGGCTATCGCGTAAAAGAGAGGAGGTCGCTCATGGCCATCAATACCGGGGCCGCGCTGCTGGATGCCATCGTATTGGCGGTGGTGGCGCGGGAGGAACACGGCACCTACGGTTACAAGATCACCCAGGAGGTGTGCCGGGTGCTGGAACTTTCGGAGTCCACGCTGTACCCGGTGCTGCGCCGCCTGCAAAAGGACGGCTGCCTGACCGTGCGGGACGAAGCTTACAATGGCCGCAACCGCCGCTATTATGAGGTTACAGCGGAGGGCCGGGCTCGTCTGCAGGCTTTCCGCGCGGAATGGGACGTTTACACCAGTCAGATCGACAAACTGTTTAAGGGGGAACCGCTATGAGGAAGTACGCTTATCTGGCACGGCTGGAAGAACTGCTGGCCGAATTGCCCGCCCAGGACCGGCAGGAGGCGCTGAATTATTATGAGGAATATTTTGACGCAGCCGGTACAGAAAACGAAGAAAAGACCGCTGCGGAACTGGGCGACCCTGTTGACGTGGCCCGCAAGATATTGGAAGAGGAAGGAAGCACTCCGCAAGAAACGGCATCCGCCGCTCCGGTACAGGCAACGGATGTTATGCCCCCACAGGCCGAGGCCGCCCCGGAACCGGCACCCGCTGCTGCGGCCCCTGCCGGGCCGGAGCCGCCTGCGCTGGACGACCCGGAAAATTATCCTGCCAGTGGGACCGGCGCGGTCAAAGGGATGCCAAAGCCCCATACCAAACGGTTGTGGCTGGTGTTCTGGCTCTTGGTGGCGCTGGCATTGGTAATTCAGCTGGCGGTGTTGGTGTTGGGCCTGGGGCAGAACTGGGGTGGAGAGAGCGCCTTTGCAGCGGCAGAATATGCTGCCAGCCTGCAGGTGGAAGAAACAGCTCCCGTTGCCCAGAGCGAGCCGGTGGTGGAAGAAGGCCCGGTTCAGTCGGCACCGGTAGACACCGGTACGGCGGATTTGGGCCAGGTCAGCTACAGCACAGCCCTGCAAACCCATGGCCGGAACACCCTGAACGTGCAGATGTACTGCGGCAATGTGGCGTTCCGCACAGGGGAGGAAGCGGGCATCCAGGTCAACAATGTGGAGGATTCCCGCCTGATCCATTTTACTGAGGACGGTCGGGCCGATACATTCGTCTGCGAAAGCAGCGATCCCGACGCCCATGTGACCATCACGCTGCCGGCCAATGCCTATGACGAAATCAATGTCGTGACTTCGGGCAGCGGCGCTATCGAGCTGGGGGACCTGCAGGCGGAAACCATCAACGCTGTTACAGCTGACGGCCCCATCCAGTCCGGTTGGGTACGGGCGGGCACCCTGATCCTCCAGACAAACCGGGGCAACATCTGGCTGGAAAAGGCCACCGACGGTACCGGCTATCAACTGGAGAACGTCAAACTGCTGGCGCCCGAAGGGTACGTTTCAGCCGATCTGGACGGGCCGATATCCTGCTGGACCACCCGGATCACCAACGCCGAAGGGTACAGCAAAACCACCGAGGCGACGGATCATTCCGGCATTCTCCGCGATTTGGAGGTGCAGGCAGGCAGCACCATCGACATCCAGTATGATGCTTGATGACCCTTCGAAAGGCAGGTTTGCCTGGGGAAAGTGACAACCTTGCCAAAAATGGTTGAACCAAATTGTGCAAAACGATGGTTGACATCACCGCTTCAATCTGGTAAAGTAGTCGTATTGAAAAATGCAGTGATGGGGAGAAAGCAATTCCCAGTCCGCTCCAGAGAGCCGCCGGCAGGTGCGAGGCGGTGCGGCAGGCTTTGCGTAACTGGCCCCGGAGCAGCCGCGCTGATGGCAAACGCTGTAGGTGCGGACGGAACCTGACCGTTATCATGCAGGCGCGATTCGCCCTTTGCGGCTGATCGTACAGAGGGGCCGCCCGGTTTGCGGGGCGGCAATGAGAGTGGTACCGCGGGTACAGCAATTTGCATTTGCTCCCGTCTCTCAAAGGCAAAACGCCTTTGGGGGACGGTTTTTTTGTGGCCTCCCTCAAGGGCAACGGAACCCTTGAAGGAGGCATTTGTTATGATGGACGCAACCAAATACGCAGTAGGGTATTATCCGCCGCCGGTAGAACCGGGCCATGTGTTCCAGTGGACCCAGAAAGACCACATCGAGAAAGCACCCGCCTGGTGCAGCGTGGACCTGCGGGACGGCAACCAGAGCCTGATCGTGCCCATGAGCCTGGAAGAAAAGCTGGAATTCTACGAAATGCTGGTCAAGATCGGCTTCAAGGAGATCGAAGTGGGGTTCCCCGCCGCCAGCGAGACCGAGTACGAGTTCCTGCGCAAACTCATCGACGAAAACCGCATCCCCTCCGACGTGACGGTGCAGGTGCTGACCCAGTGCCGCGACCACATCATCCGCAAGACCTTCGAGGCCGTCAAGGGCGCCCCCCGGGCTATCATCCACTTTTACAACTCCACCAGTGTGGCCCAGCGGGAGCAGGTCTTCAAAAAGTCCAAAGAAGAGATCAAACAGATCGCCGTGGACGGTGCCAAGCTGGTCAAGCAGCTCAGCGAGGAATACGAGGGCAATTTCCTGTTTGAGTACAGCCCCGAAAGTTTCACCGGCACCGAGCCGGAATACGCCGTGGAAGTCTGCAACGCCGTGCTGGATGTGATGCAGCCCACGCCGGACCGTCCCATGATTATCAACCTGCCGGTTACGGTGGAAATGAGCATGCCCCATATCTACGCCAACCAGATCGAGTGGTGCTCCAACCACCTCAAATATCGGGACAGCGTCATTCTTTCCAGCCATCCCCACAATGACCGGGGCTGCGGCGTGGCCGACGCCGAGCTGGCTGTGCTGGCGGGAGCCCAGCGCATCGAGTGCTGCCTCTTCGGCAACGGCGAGCGTACCGGCAACGTGGATGCCATCACCCTGGCTATGAATATGTACAGCCACGGGGTGGACCCTCACCTGGATTTCAGCGATATGCCCGCCATCTGCGAAGTGTACGAGCGGGTCACCCGCATGCACGTCTATGAGCGCACGCCTTACGCGGGCAGTCTGGTATTTGCGGCGTTCAGCGGCAGCCACCAGGACGCCATCGCCAAGGGCATGACCTGGCGCAAGGAGAAGGGCGAACACCGCTGGACCTGCCCCTACATCCCGGTGGACCCCCACGACATTGGCCGCACCTACGACGCCGACGTCATCCGCATCAACTCCCAGAGCGGCAAGGGCGGCATCGGATTCCTGCTGCAGCAGAACTACGGCTACAACCCGCCGCCCAAAATGCGGGAGGACCTGGGCTACCGCGTCAAGGAAGTCAGCGACCACGAACACCGCGAACTGGGTGTCAAGGAAGTACTCTACGTCTTTGAAAAAAGCTACCTCAATCACAACAATCCCTTCAATGTCACCGAAGCCCATTTTGTCCAAAACGAAAACAGCACCATCACAGCCAACGTTACGATTTCTTCCGGCGGGCAGATCAGCCAGTGCAGTGCCACCGGCAATGGTCGCCTGGACGCTGTGGCCACCGCCATCGAGCAGCAGACCGGTATGCACTTCACCCTCGTGCACTACAGTGAGCACGCGCTGGACTCCGACACCGACTCCCGTGCCTGCTCCTATGTGGGCCTGAAATGGGCTTCCGGCGAGGAGACCTGGGGCTGCGGCACCCATACCGACATCATCGTGGCCGGCATCCGTGCACTGGTCAGCGCCATCAACAACAAGTAAGAGGGTTTTATAACGGAAAGGAGCAGCCATCATGGGAATGACCATGACCCAGAAGATTTTGGCCGCCCACTGCGGCGAAAGCGCTGTCAAGGCAGGCCAGCTCATCAACGCCAGGCTGGACATCGTGCTGGGCAACGATATCACCACCCCCGTGGCCATCAATGAGTTTGAAAAAGCCGGGTTTGACTCGGTGTTTGACAAGACCCGCGTGAACATTGTGCTGGACCACTTTGTGCCCAACAAGGACATCAAGAGCGCCACCCAGTCCAAACAGTGCCGGGAATTTGCCAACAAATACGACATCCTCAACTTCTACGACGTGGGCCAGATGGGTATCGAACACGCCCTGCTGCCCGAAAAAGGCATCGTCACCGCCGGTGACTGCATCATCGGTGCCGACAGCCACACCTGCACCTACGGCGCGGTGGGCGCTTTCTCCACCGGCGTAGGCTCCACGGATATGGCCGCCGGTATGGCCAAAGGTGTGGCCTGGTTCAAGGTGCCCGCCGCCATCAAGGTGGAACTGACCGGCGCTTTGCAGCGCCCCGTCACCGGCAAGGACGTGATTTTGCACCTGATTGGGCAGGTCGGCGTCTCCGGTGCGCTGTACAAGAGCCTGGAGTTCACCGGCGAGGGCGTCAAGAGCCTGACCATGGAAGACCGCCTCTGCATCTGCAATATGGCCATCGAAGCCGGCGCCAAGAACGGCATTTTCCCGGTGGATGAAATCTGCGAAGCCTACCTGAAAGGCCGCAGCCAGCGCCCCTGGGTCAAGTATGAGGCCGATGCCGACGCTGAGTACGAGCGCACCGTCACCATTGACCTGACGGCGCTGGAACCCACAGTCAGCTACCCCCATCTGCCCGAGAACACCCACCCCGCCAGGGAGGGCAAGGGCATCAAGATCGACCAGATCGTCATTGGTTCCTGCACCAACGGCCGCATTGAGGATATGCAGGCCGCCTACGAGATTCTCAAGGGCAAACACATCGCCAAGGGTGTGCGGGGCATCATCATTCCCGCTACCATGGCCGTCTACAAGGAGTGCATCCTGCGCGGCTATACCGAAGCGTTCATCGATGCGGGTTGCATTGTTTCCACACCCACCTGCGGCCCCTGCCTGGGCGGCTACATGGGCATTTTGGCGGCGGGGGAGCGCTGTGTCTCCACCACCAACCGCAACTTTGTGGGCCGCATGGGCCATGTGGACTCCGAGGTTTACCTGGCCAGCCCTGCCACCGCCGCTGCCAGCGCGCTGACCGGCTACATCACCGACCCGAGGGAGGTTTGAACCATGAACGCCAAAGGACCTGTTTTCAAATACGGCGACAACATCGACACCGATGTCATCATCCCCGCCCGTTACCTGAACACCCAGAGCGCGGCGGAACTGGCCAGCCACTGTATGGAGGATATCGACAAAACCTTCATTACCCGGGTCAAGGCCGGGGACATCATGGTGGGCGGTGAAAACTTCGGCTGCGGTTCCTCCCGGGAACACGCGCCCCTGGCCATCAAGGCGGCGGGCATCAGCT
The DNA here is from genome assembly GCA_019116485.1 of Candidatus Gemmiger excrementavium. Lineage (GTDB taxonomy): Bacteria > Bacillota > Clostridia > Oscillospirales > Ruminococcaceae > Gemmiger > Gemmiger excrementavium. The sequence goes on along the minus strand of DXBO01000109.1, from coordinate 21,744 downwards.
GCGTCATTGCCAAGAGCTTTGCCCGCATCTTCTACCGCAACGCCATCAACATCGGCCTGCCCATCCTGGAATGCCCCGCCGCCAGCGAGGCCATCTCGGAAGGGGATGTGGTGGCCATCGACTTTGACACCGGCGTCATCACCGACGAGACTACCGGCCAGACTTTCCAGGCTGCGCCGTTCCCGCCGTTTATCCAGAACATCATCGCCAAGGGCGGCCTGATGAACAGCCTGAAATGACCGCTGCAAGAGGGGAGAGACCGATGAACAAAAATATTGCCCTGATCTACGGGGATTGTGCGAGCCCCGAGATCGTTACCCAGGCGGTGCGCGTGCTGGACAAGATCGCCGCCAAGCACGGCCACACCTTTACCTATACCCGCGCCTATATGGGCGGCGAAGCCATCGACAAATTCGGGGACCCGCTGCCTGCCGCCGAGCTGGAAAAGTGCAAGGCGTCGGACAGTGTGCTGCTGGGCGCCATCGGCGGCCCCAAGTGGGAGGGGATGCCCGGCGACAAGCGCCCCGAGAAAGGCCTGCTGCGGCTGCGCGCCGGTATGGGCCTGTATGCCAACAACCGCCCGGCCAAAATCTGGCCCCAGCTGGCGGCAGCCAGCCCGCTGAAAGCCGAGATCGTGGAAAAAGGCATCGACTTTATCGTCGTGCGGGAACTGATCGGCGGCGTCTACTTTGGCGAGCACAAGACCTACGAGGAAAACGGCGAAAAAGTCGCCGTGGACACCATGCCCTACGCGGAGCATGAGATCGAGCGCATCGGCCGCATCGGCTTTGAGACGGCCATGAAGCGCCGCAAAAAGCTCACCTGTGTGGACAAGGCCAACGTGCTGGACACCAGCCGCCTTTGGCGGGCTGTCATGCACCGCCTGGCCGCCGAGTACCCCGAGGTGGAGTACAGCGAGATGTTCGTGGACAACTGCGCCATGCAGATCTGCAAGAACCCGGCCCAGTTCGATGTCATCGTCACCGAGAACATGTTCGGCGACATCCTCTCCGATGAGGCCAGCGAGATCACCGGCAGCATCGGCATGGTGCCGTCCTCCTCGCTGGGCGAGGGTACCTGCGGCCTGTATGAACCTATCCACGGTTCCGCCCCCGACATTGCCGGGCAGGATGTGGTCAACCCCATCGCCTGTATCCTGTCCGCCGCCATGATGCTGCGCTACAGCTTTGATATGCCCGCCGAGGCCGACGAGATCGAGGCTGCCGTCAACGCCGTGCTGGACAAGGGCCTGCGCACCGCCGATATGATGGCGGAAGGCTGCACCCGTGTGGGATGCACTGCCATGGGCGACGCCATTCTGGCGGAAATCTAATCGACATTTCCTATCATAAAACATACTCCAAACAAAATGCCCACTGTGCCAAAACACAGCGGGCATTTTGTTTGGGTGTATGCTTATAGAGGGAATGGCTCAGAATTGGGGAGAGGCCTGCCAGGGATGCTGGGCGGCCCAGCGGTTGTAGCGGAGGTTCTGCCAGAGCTGGCAGCCGGCGGCCCAGGCCAGTTCATAGAGGGCGGCGCCTACGCCGCTGATGGTGCCGGGAACCTGCTGTAAACCGTAGGCGGGAAAGCAGAAAGCGACAAGTACAAATACAGCGATCATCAGCAAGAGCCACAGCACCTGTACCATGCCGCCGTAATGGATTTTGATTTTCAGCTCCATACGCCGGAACCAACCCCACAGGGCGAGCCAGGCCATAAACAGGAAAGGGCTGATCAGGACTCGCAGTAAATTGAGCTGCAGGTCACCGCCGAACAGGGCGATGATCAGGCACAGGGGGGCAAAAATCCAATACCACCGGGGATACCAGATGCACACATAGTCCAGCGGCGTGCCCCGGGGCAGGTCGGGGGCCAGCTCCAGCAGGTAACGGGCGGTATCACCGCCGATTTCTTCCCGCAGGGTGCGGCCTTCCAGTTCACAGCGGGCTGCCATGTCGATCAGGTCTTTGCGGATGCGCTCGATCTCGTAGCAGTTCCAGGTCATATACAGCAAATAGCAGGTGATTTCTTTCAATGCCGTGCGGTTTTCAGTGTTCAGCGTATCAGCGCTCATGTCGTTGGCTTTTTTGAGCATCGTGTATTGGTTTTTGAACAACATACTCGATCCCATCCTTTCCGGTTCCATACGGACCGCGAAATGTGTTGCTTACCTTTGTAAAATGGCGTCGATCCCGGCGGCTGTCTCCCGCCAGGCGTCCATGAACTCCGCCAGGTATTGCCGGCCCTCCTGGGTCAGCAGGTAATATTTGCGGCTGGGCCCGCCTTGCCCGGCGCGGTATTCGGCGCGGATCAGCCCTTTGCGTTCCAGCCGCAGCAGCAGGGGATAGAGGGTACCCTCGGTCAGGTCGGCAAAGCCGTTTTCCCGCAGCGTGGTGGCGATGGCGTAGCCGTAGGTCGGTTCCCGGTCAATGATCTTCAGGATACAGCCTTCCAACGTACCTTTGCGCAGCTGTGCCCGGTCAAACATCGCCTCACCTCCACTACCTTGTATTGCAATGTACCTTTGACTATATTGTATCGCAAGGTAGTTCTCTTGTCAAGTACGTACACACAAAAAATCGGCGGCCCGCAGGCCGCCGTTTGGCGTATGGATCAAGGTTGTTGGGTGGGCCGCTCATAGCGGATTTTCTGGGGTTGCTGCATGGCGGTGTCCGGGGCCTTGGGCGGGCGCTTGACCAGCCCGTACCATAGATTGGCCACCCAGTTGAAGAACCGGTTCACGGGTTCACTGTTCAAAATGCACAGGCAGCCCAGGGCCTCCAGGGTGAACCAGGCGATGATGACAGGCACCGACATGGTACGAGCCGGCTCATAAAAGCCCAGTTCCACCAGAAAAGCCAGCATGGGCATATGCAGCAGGTAGATGGCCAGTGTGCGATTGCCCAGCCTGGCAAACACCCGCAGCCCGCCCAGCGCCGCTACCAAGGCCACGCTGGTGGCAATACCCACAGCCAGGAATTTGGCCCGATCCGCCATGACATACCCTTCCCCGTAGGGTACATCATTAAAAATAGTGGCGCTGTCGCCCGGGGGGGCATCAAACTGCATCATTTGGTAAAAGCGCAGGCCGTACAGTGCCAGTACCACCAGCCCCGGCACAAGGCGTACGGCCCAGAAACGCCGGGCAGCCCGATCCAAAAGATCGATCTGTGGGCTGAACAGTACGCCGAAGGCATAGAACGGATAGAACGCAAAGACCCGAACCAGCGTAAATGGCCAATCGATGGTGCCGGCCCACAGGCTCAGTGCCACCGCCAGGGCCAGCCCCAGCACCGCACCGGGCAAACGCAGCTTGTCCCGTAAAAAGCAGAGGATGGGCAGTGTCAGGTGCCAGAAGATCAGCGCGTACAAATACCACATATGCCGCCAGGGCAGCAAAAAAGCCATCAGCATGCCGCCCGAAGCGGCAAAATCCTCCTGCAGTACAAAATGGCGGAACGCCAGCATGATGCCCTGCCCCACAAGATAGAGCCACACCTGCTGTAGAATCAGCTTGGCGGGGTTGAACCGCGCCACCAGGCCGCTGCACATGCAGAACAGCGCCATATGAAACCAGTAAATGGAGATGAAGGTGGCACCGATCAGGTGGGAACCCAGGCGGTACTGTTCCATGTAGTGGCCGAACACTACCAGTACAATACCGATGCCCTTGAGTACGTCGATATAATCCCGTCGTTGCGTAGGTGAATTGGTTACTGCCAATGTAGTCCCTCCTTTACAAAAAGGCGCGGGCTTGCGTCCGCGCCGGTTGCTGATTATTGCTGTTCCCAGGGAGAGCGCACCACTTCGCCGGAATCTACTTTGGAGAAATCCGCGATTTGTGCCCCCGCCTTGACAATGCCGCCCGGTGCAATGTGAACACCGCGGCCCAGCGCCGCGTCATGGTCCACAATCGCGCCGCCGTTAATGATGCATCCCATACCGATATGCGTACCGGCACCCACATAGGCCTGGGGCAGCACCACGCAGCCGGGTTCCAGCACTGCACTGGGACTGACCGAAGCGGATTCGCTGAGAAAGACCGGTGTTTCATACCCGGCGGCAGCCAGTTTTTGCAGCAGCTGCACCCGCAGGGCATTGTTGCCCAGTGCCACAAAGGCAGGGCGGCCCGGCAGCAGCAGCGCCGGGTCGGCGTAGTCCCGCAGTTTACCGGCGCAGCCGGGGGCGTTGTCGTCCAAAAATTGGGGTTCGCCCCAACCCTCGGCCAGCAGCCAGTCGGCCAGTTGGCGGCCAAAGCCGCCTTTACCCAGAATCAGCGGGCGACGGCGCAGTGCCGTGTGTGCCAGAATCCCCATGGTTCAAGCCTCCTCTGTGGTGGTGCTGTCCGCTGTTTCAGCGGAAGCATCCGCATTTTCTCCCTCCGGGGTCTCCTCACCGGGGGTCTCCAGGCTGGTGCGGGGGTGTACCGCCAACGGGTCCGGCAAAGTGCCGTTTTCCAGGTCCTGCAGGGTCTGCGGTACACCGGGGAAAAACTTTTCAATGCCGCTGCCGGAACAGTGCAGCCCGTCAAAGAAATCCAGCTCCACCAGTCCGTCTACGCACTCCGGGTCATAGCTGCCGTACAGGGGGATGTTGTTGTCGGCAGCATACTGACGCACCCAGTTTTCCACCTGGAAAAAGCCTTTGTGCATGTCCGGTTCGGTAAGCAGGTAACCGTACAGGTAGGGATGCCAGGGAGACAGAATCAGGATCACAGTGGTGCCCTGAGACTGGGCGTATTTGATAAAGGAATCAAAGGCCTGTATCTGGGTATCGCTCAGTTCTTCAAAGCCTTCCATATGTACGCTGTTGAAGCTCATACAGGCTTCGGCTGCCAGGCTGCGAATCTGGTCCGCGGTCTGGGTGCGGAACGCTACATCGTACAGCACGCTGCCGTCCGAGCGTTTGATGGTGGTGGTCTGCTGGTAGGGGTCTCCCTCCACTGGATTGAATTCGATGGTATTGCCGTCATCATCGGTGACGGTGGTCTGGCCGCGATTCTTGAAATAGTAGTCCACGTTGCCCTGGAAGTAGGCCGGGTCGGCCAGCGCCCGCCACAGTTCCACCTGGTCGGGCTCTTCGTAGTCGGTGGGCACATTCAGTACCTTGGTCAGAAACTCGTTGTACAGGTCGGCGTCAGCACGGTAATCAAAGGCGGCCTCGCTGCCGTAGAACACCCAGGGGTCTACGCTCCAGATCAGTACCTTTGGGGTCTTGCCATAGCTGACCATTTTATAGTAGCTGGTCATGTTGTCCCGCACATCGGCGCCGGTCACGCCCATGTTAAAGAAGCTGTCCACACCGGTATTCTCCCGGTTGAACTGCAGGATGCGGCTGGAACCGATGCCGATGGCCTCGGGCGGTTCGGGCACATCCTGGGCAAACAACTGCACCACCTGGCGCTCATCCATTTGCTCAAAGTTGGTCACATCGTAGCCTTCCAGCATCAGGTCCACGATGCGGCGGGGGGCCAACTCCCCTTGAAAAAGGCCGCTGCGGTCTACGTTATAGCTGAATGCTACCATAAATACCAGCACCGGAACCAGCAGCAACAGTTTGAACCCGGTTTTTAACCCGAAGTAAAGCCGCCGCAGAATACCCTGCAAAAAGAGCAGCAGGGGATGGGGGCGCTTTTTGCGGCGCCGGCGCCGCCGTTGGGGCTGTGGCCGGGCCGGGGTCTGGGTGCTGCCGCCGCGCTGAATCTTGACAGGCGGTGCTGGCATGGAAGAGGAGGATTTTGCAGGCATAGTATACACCGCCTTTCTTTAGTATTGCTGATAGATAAAGGCAGACTGACCGAATGCCGCGAAGAAAAGGATGGCGGCAGCGGCAGCGTAGTAGAGAGTCCAGCGCAGAGGCCAAACCTGTTGACGGATCCAAACGGCCACGTTGCGGCCACCGTATTCCACGGCAAACACCACAAAGCAACCAAACCACAACACCACGGGCAGCCGTCCGTCGATGCCGCTGTCGTAGATCAGCTGGGTGATCTGAGTCCAGCTGCCGGCCAGACCCTGCCATCCCTGCAGAACAGAGGCATAAATGGCAAAAGGATCGGCATTATACAGGGCGCTGGCGAAAAAGACCAGTGTGATGCAGAACAACACATTGGTGCACAGAACCTGCCATATGGCCTTGAACCAGCTTACCCGGTAAAGGGGATTCACCCGGCCCAGTGCCTGGCGCGGTTTGGCGGTAAGAACTGCCAGGGCAGAGAAGAGGCCGCAGGCCAGGCCCCAGGCAATGTACCGCCAATCGGCACCGTGCCACAGGCCGGAACACAGGAACACGATCACGATGTTCAGATAATGGCGCCAGGGGGCGCAGCGGCTGCCGCCCAGTGAGAAGTAGACATAATCCCGGAACCAGCTGGTCATGGAGATATGCCACCGCCGCCAGAACTCACCAAAGCTGCGGGAGGTAAACGGCGACTGGAAGTTTTCAATCAGGTCATAGCCCAGGATGCGCGCCGCGCCCAGGGCGATATCACAGCAGCCGGAAAAGTCCATGTACAGCTGTACGGCAAACAGCACCGTGGCCGCCACCAGCTGGGGGCCGGAGGCTGCCGCCGGGTCGCTGTATACCACCGAGACAAAATGGCCCAGATTGTCGGCCAATACCATCTTTTTGGTGTAGCCCCACAACATACGGAACGCCCCGCCGGCGCAGCGCTTGTAGCTGAAGCGGCGGCTTTTTTGAATCTGGGGCCGCAGCTGGGGGTAGCGCTCGATAGGGCCGTTGATCAGTGTGGGGAAAAAGCTGACGAACAGCGCATAGTGGAAGGGATTGGTCTCCACCCGGCAGCGCCGTTTGTACACGTCGATGGTGTAACTCAGCGCCGCAAAGGTGAAATAGCTGAGCCCCAGCGGGGCCAGCAGATTTTCCCGCCGTGCCAGCAAGCTGCCGCCCAGGCTGTCGGCCAGCAGGTTCCAGTACTTGTAGTAGATCAGCACGCCGATACCACCGGCAATGGCAGCCAGCAGTGCCAGTACCTGTACGGGTTTGGATTTGACACGGCCAATGATGAGCCCGCACAGAAAGGTCACCACTGTGGCGCCGATCAGCACCCCCACCAGCGGTCGGTTGGCAGGCTCATAACAGAAGAAACCGTAACTGGCCGCCAGCAAAAAGTAAGGCCGCGCCACGCGCGGCAGGGCATAGTGGACCAGAGCCACCGCCGCAAAAAACACAATGAACAGCAGCGAGGTGATGGCCATGGTCTGGCCCTCGAACAGAAAGGCAAGAACATCCTGCCAGGTCAAGGTAATTGTCATGCTATTCTCCCCATTTTACAAACCGATGCCCGCCGCAGGGGCCGTTACTGTTTCTCTTCCAGGTCGCGCAGACGTTTTTCCAGTATGGCGTTGGCCTGGGTCAGGCGTTTGCACTTTTCCGCCAACTGGCTGATGGCGATACTCAAGGACAGCAGTACCACCAGCACAAAGCAGAACATCAGCAGAAATACCAGGTTCACCGGCATCTCGATGCCCAGAATATCCCGCAGTACATACACTACATAGGGCGCCGCCGCAAAAATAACCAGGCCCACAGCCAGTGCCAGCCACAGCAAGCTGTATTTTACGCTCATCAGCCCGCGCTTGAGCAGCACAAAGATAATCAGCAGCAGGGCTACCGCGCCCAGTACCATAAAAAATTGCAGTTGTGGGGTCATCCTTTGCCTCCCCGTGCTTTGGTGATGGAAAAACGGTCAATGATCAGTGCCAGGGACACTTTGATCATATAGTAAGCGCTCTTGAAGCTGGAAATACTGGACACGCCGCCCTGGCGCTCCCGCATGACCACCGGGGCTTCCCCTACCGTAAAACCGGCCAGACAGGCGGCCAGGATCGCTTCGGGTTCCGGGTAGTCGGTGGCGTAGTGGCGGGCGAAATAGGCAGTCATCCGGGCGTTGGTGGCCCGGAACCCGCTGGTCACATCCAGCACCCGCTTGCCGCACAGCAGGCGGATCAGACCGCTGAGAAAGCGGATGCCCACCCGGCGCATGAAGCTGGTCTGGAATCCTTCCTTTTTAATGAAGCGGCTGCCGATACACATATCACACTCGCCGTTCAGTACCGGCCGCACAATGGCTTCCAGGTAGGCGGGGTCATGCTGTCCATCGCCGTCCATCTGTACCGCCACGTCATAGCCACGGTGGGCGGCATATAGGTAACCGCACTGCACGCCGCCGCCGATACCCAGATTCACCGGCAAGTTCAGGAAAGGATATCCGTGTTGTTGCAGCAGGGCGGCACTGTTGTCGGTAGAGCAGTCGTTGATGACGAGAAAATCCACGCCGGGGCAGGTGGCCTTGAAATGCTCCACCGTGTCCACGATGTTTTCTTCCTCGTTATAGCAGGGGATCAGCACCAAAATTTTTTCATCCAAAAGAGGTACCTCACATCCGGGCGGTCATTCGCCCTGCAGAATAAACGTTTCCAGCCGCCGCAGCAGTTCGGCGCGGCGGTAATGGGCCAGATAATAGGCTTTGGCTTTTTCACCCAGCTGGGTGCGCCCGGCTGGGTCCATGCGGTACAACCGCAACAGATTTTCGGCCAGGGCCTGCTGGTCGCAGGCGGGGCTTACCAAACCTCCGCCGCTTTCCCGCACAGCTTCGGCACCGGCGCCGTTCATGCTGGCTATCACCGGTTTGCCGGCTGCCATGTAGCTGGCAAGTTTGCCAGGGACTGTCAGGCCTAAATCGGGGGAATCGGACAGCGAGATCAGCAGCGCGTCGGCCAGTGTCGTGAACCGGGGTACCTCTTGGGCCGGTACGCTGCCATAAAAGGTCACGGCATCCCCGGCATTCAGTTCCCGGGCCAGGTCCTGCAGGCTCTCCCGGCTCATACCGTCGCCCACCAGCAAAAGGTGCAGATTTTCTGCACCGGCGGCCCGGGCGTCCAGCACGGCCCGCAGCACCATGTCCAGGCTTTGGGCCGGGGTAAAGGTGCCGGTAAACACCAGGTTGAACCGACCCGCAAACCGGGCGGCCAGTTCCTCGTCCGGCTGGGGCACGGCATAAAAATCCTCACAGTACTGCGGGATAGCCGCCACCGCTGTTTCCGGCTTGCCGGTGCGCTGGCACAGCCGCTGCTGCAGCGGGCCGCTCATGGCAATGAGCCGGTCCGCCTTTCTGTACAGGTGATCGCTGACCCCTTGGGCGATGCGCCGCAGCAGGGAATTTTTGACCGGCAATACACTGTACAGGTTTTCAGGCCAGAGGTCCAGCACATAGTTGGTAAAGGGAATCTTATGTTTTTTGGCGTAGCGGATGGCGGGCCAGCACATGAGCACCGGGCTGGTGTTGAAGCAGAACACCGCGTCATAGCCGCCAGGCAGCCGGTCCAACGCCCTCCAGGCATACAGGGGCCAGCTCACATAATTCAAAAAGATATTTACGCTGGTGTTGCCCTTGCGGGGCCACTCCTTGGCACGGAACACCTGGGCGGTGCCGTAGTGTTCCTCCCAGGGGCCTTGCGCACTGTAGCCGTCAAACCACTCGCCCTTGGGGTAGTTGGGCAGACCGCACAGCACGTCCACTTCCAGGCCGTCCTGCAAAAAGCCCTCCACCATGTCGTTGATGCGGAAATTCTCCGGCCAGAAATGCTGGGTCACCACAAGGATGCGCTTTGCCATCAGTACTTTCTCCACACCATTTTGTTGACCACACCGGTATAACTCTGGATGATCTTGACCACTTTGGTGGACACATCCTCAGTATAGTAGGGCACCGGGATGCCGTCGTCGCCGTTGTCGTTCATGGCCACGGCGGTGGCCACGGCCTGTTCCACGCCGCCGGCGCGGATGCCCGCCAGAACAAAGCAGCCTTTGTCCAGCGCTTCGGGGCGCTCAGTGGAGGTACGGATGCAGACGGCAGGGAAGGGATGGCCCACACTGGTGAAGAAGCTGGACTCCTCGGGCAAGGTGCCGGAGTCCGAGATCACGGCGTAGGCGTTCATCTGCAGGTGGTTGTAGTCGTGGAAGCCCAAAGGTTCATGGAGTTTGACCCGCGCATCCAGCTGGAATCCCATGGCATCCAGACGCTTTTTGCTGCGGGGATGGCAGGAGTAGAGGATGGGCATATCGTAGGTCTCGGCCAGGTGATTGATGGAGGTAAACAGGTCCACAAAGTTCTGCTCGGTGTCGATGTTTTCCTCCCGGTGGGCCGAGAGCAGCATGTACTTGTGAGGCTCCAGGCCCAGCCGTTCCAGCACATCACTGGCTTCGATCTTGGCCAGGTTGGCGTGCAGTACTTCCGCCATGGGGCTGCCGGTCACAAAAGTACGCTCTTTGGCGGTGCCCTCGGCGTTCAGGTAGCGGCGGGCGTGCTCAGAGTAGCACATGTTCACGTCGGCAATGTGGTCCACAATGCGGCGGTTGGTTTCTTCCGGCAGGCATTCATCAAAACAACGGTTGCCGGCCTCCATGTGGAAGATGGGAATGTGAAGCCGTTTGGCGGCAATGGCACTCAGGCAGGAGTTGGTGTCGCCCAGAATCAGCAGGGCGTCGGGTTTCTGCTCCACCATCAGGGCGTAAGCCTTGGCAATGATGTTGCCGATGGTTTCCCCCAGATCCTTGCCCACGGCGTCCAGATAAAAATCCGGTGCCCGCAGGCCCAGGTCTTCAGAAAACACCTGGTTCAGGTTGTAGTCGTAGTTCTGGCCGGTATGCACCAGCAGTTGGTCGAAGTATTTGTCGCACTTTTTGATGACGGCACTCAGGCGGATGATTTCCGGCCGGGTGCCGATGATGGTCATCAGTTTCAGCTTGTTCATAGATACAACGTCCTTTTTTATAGAATCAAACCGGCAAAAAGAAGGTATCGGGATGGTCAGGGTCGAAGCACTCGTTGGCCCACATCACGGTGACCAGATCGCCGCTGCCCACATTCTCAATGTTGTGGGTGTATCCACAGGGGATATCCACCACCTGCAGTTTGTCGCCGCTGACGCGGTATTCAATGATTTCCTCACAATCAATGCGGCGGAACCGGATGACCGCTTCGCCCCGCACTACCAGGAATTTTTCGTTTTTGGTGTGGTGCCAGTGATTGCCTTTGACGATTCCGGGGCGGGAAATGTTCACGCTGACCTGGCCCCGTTCCGGGGTGCGCAGCGCCTCGGTAAAGCTGCCCCGGTCATCACAGTGCATGGTCAGGTCGTAGGCAAACTGGTCTTCAGGCAGGTAAGAAAGGTAGGTGGAATAGAGCTTTTTCTCCAGGCTGTCCGGTGCCAGATACGGCACCGCCAGGCTGCCCTTGCGGGCCCGGGCAAAACTTTCGATCAGTTCCGCCAGGCGGCCCAGCGTGACCCGGTGCACCGGGTGGATGCGGCAGTAGCCTTCGGCGTCCCGCACAGCCTCGCCGCGTTCCAGCGCGTTCAGGATACAGGCCACCACATCGTCGATGTACACCAGCGGCAATTCATACGCCGGGTCCCGCACTTCGATGGGCAGCTCCCGGGCGATGTTGTGGCAGAAAGTCGCCACCACGCTGTTGTAGTTGGGACGGCACCATTTGCCGAATACCCCCTCCATGCGGAATACGTACACCGGTGCGCCGGTGGTTTTGCTGTGGGCAAAAATGGCATCTTCGGCCTGTTTCTTGCTCTTGCCGTAGTCGTTGTCCAGAGCGGCCTGGATGCTGCTGGTCACCAGCACGGGGGCCTTGTTGCCGGCCTCAGCCAGCAGGTGCAGCATGGTATCGGTCAACCCGGCATTGCCGCTGTAGAACTCGCTGGGGTCCTTGGGGCGGTTGATGCCTGCCAGGTGTACCACGAAGGCCGCCCGGCGGCAGTAATCCGCCAGGGTCTCCACGGTGTCGTCCTTTTCAAACAGCAGCAGGTCCCTGCAGCCCATGGCGTGCAGGGTAGCCACCAGGTTGCGGCCCACAAAGCCGCCTGCCCCGGTGATCAGGATGGGCGTGGGCAGGGCAGGGGTATCATTGGGCATTTTTCGCCAACTCCTCTTGGATGTAATCGGTGGTCATGATCTTCTGGATGGTCTCTTCCACGTTCAGGCGGCGGGTGTTGTGGCTGGTGTAGTCCTCATCGGCTTGGGTGTGTACCTGGCCCTTGACGAAGAACTTGTCGTAGTTCAGGTCGCGGGTGTCGGCGGCCACACGGAAGTACCCGCCCATATCCTCGGCGCGGGTGCGTTCCTCCTTGGTCATCAGGGTTTCGTACAGCTTTTCTCCATGGCGGGTGCCGATGATGCGGGTGCCGGTATCGCCGAACAGCTTCTGCACGGCCTTGGCAAGGTCACCGATGGTGGAAGCATCGGATTTCTGAATGAACAGGTCGCCGGGGTTGGCATGCTCAAAGGCAAACATGACCAGGTCCACAGCCTCGTCCAGATTCATCAGGAAACGGGTCATGTTGGGGTCGGTGATGGTGATGGGGTTGCCCGCCCGGATCTGTTCCACAAACAGGGGAATCACACTGCCGCGGCTGCACATGACGTTGCCGTAACGGGTGCAGCAGATGACCGGGCCGCCCCGCTGGGCAGACACCCGGGCGTTGGCGGTGATGACGTGTTCCATCATGGCCTTGGAGATGCCCATGGCGTTGATGGGGTAAGCGGCTTTGTCGGTGGACAGGCAGACCACACGCTCTACATTGGCCTCAATGGCGGCGTGGAGCATGTTGTCGGTGCCCTCAATATTGGTGCGTACCGCCTCCATGGGGAAGAACTCACAGGAAGGGACCTGCTTGAGAGCCGCTGCATGGAAAATGAAGTTGACGCCCGGCATCACGTCCCGCAGGCTCTGAATGTTGCGCACGTCGCCGATGTAGAATTTGACTTTCTCGTAATGCTCAGGGTAGCGGGCCTGCAGTTCATGGCGCATATCGTCCTGTTTTTTCTCGTCGCGGGAGAAAATGCGAATCTCGCCGATGTCGGTGGTCAGAAAATGCTTGAGCACGGTGTGCCCGAAGCTGCCGGTGCCGCCGGTGATCAGCAGGGTCTTGTCTTTGAAAATCGTATCTGCCATGAGGGGCCTCCTTATACATCTATCTGTGCAGGCACAGAAATTCCTTTATAATCTTTATCATTCTACCACAAAACCCGGAGTTTGAAAAGTCCGCTGCCTTGGAAAATGCTTCTTTTTGTGGTATAATAGCCGCAAACAGCGGTTGTGAGCTTTTGGCCCGGCGTCCTGCCGCCCCGGCCCCCCTGATGTGCAATTCTTCCATTTTGCTGGCGCGTTATGGCGGAATCTCGCCGGCCCCACGGCGTAATACAGGCTGTTATTTATGAACAGGAGGAAATTTCACCCATGCGTGCCTATGAAAGATTGCTGCGGTATGTTACCGTTTACACCACATCTGACCCCAACAGCGGCACCCATCCCAGTACGCTGCGCCAGTTTGATCTGGCCCGGCAGCTGGTGCAGGAACTGAAAGACCTGGGCCTGCGCGATGCCCATGTGGACGAGCATTGTTACGTCTATGCCACGCTGCCCGCGACCCCCGGACAGGAAAATGCCCCGGCCTTGGGCTTTATTGCCCATGTGGACACGACAGATGACGCCAGCGGCGAAAACGTGAAACCCCAGGTGCATCCGAATTACGACGGTGGTCCTGTGACACTGCCTGCCACCGGTGCAGTGCTGGACCCCGCGGTATTCCCGTTCCTGAAAGAAATGAAAGGCCAGACTCTTATCACTACGGATGGTTCCACACTGCTGGGTGCTGATGACAAGGCCGGTGTGGCCGAGATCATGACCATGGTGGAGCGGGTGCAGCAGGAGGGACGCCCCCACGGCAAGCTGTGTATCGGCTTTACCCCTGACGAGGAGATCGGCGAAGGGGCCAGCCTCTTTGATGTGGAGGGCTTTGGTGCGGCCTATGCCTACACGGTGGACGGCGAGGATGCCGGGGAAATCAGCTACGAAAACTTCAACGCCGCGGCGGCGGTGGTGACGGTGCACGGGTTCAGCGTGCATCCCGGCAGCGCCAAGAACGCCATGCGCAACGCCCAGAACATTGCTATGGAATTTCACCAGGCGCTGCCCGCCTTTGCCCGCCCCGAACATACTGAGGGCAGGGAAGGCTTTTTCCACCTGACCAGTATGCAGGGCGATGTGACGCTGGCTAAACTGGGGTACATCGTGCGGGACCACGACGCGGCCAAGTTTGCCGCTCGCAAGGCCCAGCTGGAACACATCGCCGCCTGCCTCAATGAGCGGTACGGTGCGGGCACGGTGGAACTGGAACTGAAAGACAGCTATTACAATATGGTGGAGAAGATTCAGCCCCACTTCCACCTGGTGGAAAACGCCCGCAAGGCCATCCGCGCGGCGGGGCTGGAACCCATCGAAACGCCGGTGCGCGGCGGCACCGACGGCGCCACCCTGAGCTACAAGGGGCTGCCTTGCCCCAACCTGGGCACCGGTGGGTTCAACTTCCACGGCCCCTGTGAGTGCATCACTGCCGAGAAGATGGACCAGTGTGTGGAAGTGCTGCTGCACCTGGTAGATCTGTACAAGTAACGGGCTGATTCGGGCAAAAAAGTCCAAAAAGGGCTTGACTTTCCCGCTGCCGCTGTGCTAGAATATCCCTTGCAGTTACATCTGTAAGCGGAAGTGCTGGAATCGGCAGACAGGCACGTTTGAGGTGCGTGTGTCCATGACGTGTGGGTTCAAGTCCCATCTTCCGCACCAACAAAAAGAGCGTCAGAACGTTGGTTCTGGCGCTCTTCGTTTTTGTTGTACCGCACTTTTTACCGCACTGTGCTTGCAATCGGATGCAAGGGCGGGTCAGGCAACGGTAAAGCGGCGGGTCGTGGTCTGGCGGATGAAGCGGGCGGCCAGGTCGGGGACGGCGGCCCGCAATGCTTTGCTGTCCAGGCGGCTGGTGGTCACTTCATGGAGCCGGACACGGTGTGTTCCCACATCCATCTGTGCAACACCCCGGCGGTCCATTTCCGCCGTTACCTGTGCCCGTATCGTTTCCAGTTCAGCCTGGGCGGCCTCGATCAGCTGCTGTGCCTCGCGGTACTGTTCCACCAGGGAGAGTAATTCAGTGCTGCTCATGGTGTGCCCTCCTTTCAGGCCGGGGCCTTGCTGACCAACAGGCCATGCTTGCGCTCCTCGGCCCGGCGCTCGGCGGCACTCATGGCGGACTGCCAGCAGCAGTACCCGTCGCGGAAGGTGTAGACATGGATTTTCATGGGATGCCTCCTTGAGATCGCGGGCGGCCCGTGCTATAATGGGGCTGCCCTATTGTGGGGTTGGCATCGCGGAAGCTTTGGTCGGCGGCGCGGTGCCTTTTTGTTTGTCGTCCGGGTTCAGGCGACCAGTGCCCGATGCTTATCTGACCCTTGCATGCAAGTCCGTTGCGCAGTCTGTTTCTGGCGCTTACCGGTGTTCCCCTGAGGTTTTCACCGTGCCTTGTCCCTTTCGACAGTATTATTATAGCATAATTGTACAATTATGTATAGTGGCATACTGCATAAACATTGTACAATTATTTCGTCACTTTTTCTACTTGTACAAGTATATCTAATGTGGTATAATATCTGTAAACTAGGAAAAGTGAAATCTTGCAAAAGGAGGTGCCGCATATGGCCAAACCACAAACCGTCGCCAGCAACAAGTACAATGCAAAGGCCTATGACAGTCTGCGCATCGTCGTAAAGAAAGGCTATAAGGACACTGTACAGGCCCATGCCGCCGCAATGGGTGAAAGCATCAACGGCTTTGTGAACCGCGCCATCAGAGAACAGATGCAGCGGGATCAAGCAGACAAAAGTACGCTTACCAGCAGGGAATCCGACACATGATTGCACCGGCTTAGATTTCTTTTTGTGTGTAAATCGGCGCTGGACGGCATGGGGCGCTGCCCCGGCGGGGCGGGGTATCCCCCCACCCCTGGATAACAGCCGAACACACCGCCGTCATGGCGTGGGTCGGCCTTTCCATCTCTGGGCCGATTGACGGGAAAAGGGGTAGCGCATCAAACAACGAACGAACAACGAGACAAAGCACCCCGGCGGGCTGCCAGATCGGCCCCCCCGGGGTTAGCATTTGTTAGCTTTTACGGCTGCGCTTCCTCCATGCTGTACGCCCCGCGGCTTTCCAGGTACTCGACCGTGCGCTCTTCCACGCTGCCGCCTGCGTACCAGGCGGAAAAGCCGGTTCCGTGCCAGGCGTGCCGCTGGAGGGTTTCCTCCCGCCAGCGCATCAGGCGCGGGTTGCGGCGCAGCTTGCTGAACGCGGATGTTTTTGCCGTGTTGACCTGGCCTATTGTCAAGCCCTGTTCCTCGCTGATCTGGCGGACCGTCTTGCCGGCATAGTATTTCCCGCGGATGACCGCCTGCTCGCGCTCGGTCAGCTTGTGCAGGGCTTCTTCCAGGGCGGCGTGCAGCTGCTCTTGAAAGATGGCATCCTCCGCCGCCTGCATGGCGCTGGCGGCCGCCGGGTCGGGCTGCAGCTCGCCCAGGGTGGCCGCGCCGCTGTCCTCATCGTCCAGGGGCGTGTCCAGGCTGGCGCAGTGGTTCAGCGGGTTGGCGGAAACGGTGTGCTGCTTGCCGTCTGCATCGGTCACGCTGCGGCGATGGCCGCCGGTCAATGCCTGGTTGATCTGCCGCTGCATGGCCTGCCCCAGCCAGTTTGAGAAGCTGCCCGCCTCCGGCTGGTAGGTCTGGGCGGCGTACTGGACGGCAAAATAGCCCTCCTGTTCAAAGTCGTCTGCGGTCATGCCATGGGCGTCCGCCAGGGCCTTGTGCGCCGGATACCACCGCCAGAACAGAGACCGCAGCAGCCCCTTATTGATCTCCCACAGTTGCCCCAGGGCAAAAGCGTTGCCGGAGGCGGCCAGGGCTGCAAGAGCCGCGTTTGCTTCCTGCTGCCCGGCGGATCGTTCCGCAGAGGCTCCCTCGTTTCGCTCTGGTTTGGCCCAGGCTTCAAGCCCCGGCGGGGCGGTGGGGTGGTTTTCCATGGTAGGCCCTTCTTTCGCGTGAAAATATTCGTAGTAACGGCACTGAAGCCCGCCGGGCGGGGGAGGGAGGGGAAACCGCCCCCATAGAGTGGCCCGCCGGGGCGGTCGCGGGCGTAGTGCTGGCGGTGGTTACTGTGGTTCATGGCGTTCTTCCTTCTGCGTTCTGGGTTCGTCAAAGATAATCACGGCATCACAGGACGCCGCAAGGTCAGCAAACAGGCATCCGCCTTCGGGCCTGTCCCAATAGCGGTTAGGGCATCCGCGTTCACAGGGGCGGCCATTGTATGGGCAAGTGACGGTCATTTGCTTGCGCCCTCCCCGAACTCGACAACGCTGAAATCTTCAAAAGTCCCGGCTGTGGCGAAACACCCGCACCCCTCATGCACTATTGCGGTAACAAGCCTTGTACCGTCCGGCCTTTCAACGAGTGCCAGACAAGCAACGCGGTCCCTGTAACGGTAGCTGTTGCCGTCTATGTCGGTTCCTTCAAATACGGCCCACATATCAGCGGGTGCGGGGATGATCTGCAATATTGTTTCATTCATGGCGGTTCCCTTTCTGTTTTGGGTTGTGGCGGTCAGATAGTCAAGCTCTATAGGGTGATGCGAAATGAGCATCTGCCCATTTTTGAGCGTTACAACGGCGCAAAAGACAGATGCTCAGCGTGAGCGCCTGGGGTGTGTTGAGCATCTGGGGGGGCAGATGCTCACAGGGGGGCAGATGCTCACGTTGAGCGCCTGCCAAGAAACGTTGTAGTTATAGGCTTTCTGAGGGCAGATGCTCATCTGTTTCACCACGGTAGAATACATACCATTTATTTACGCCGTTCTTTTGTGGTATCTGTTTTGTATAAATGGTGCCTTTATCTTTCAAATCCGTTCTTGCCCGGCGGAAAGTCGCTTCACTGCATCCCGCTTCCTCCATGACCGCAAGCCGCAATTTTTCACTTTCCATGCTGCCGCTCTGGCTCTCGTTGAGGATTGAGCAAATAGCTTCTTTTGCATCGGCTTTGGACCCCTCCGGGCGGGCCGCCTTTGCCATGATAAAGTCATAGTCCTTTTTATCGGTGGTGCCTTGATACACGGCGACAGCGGTTTTTACTCCCTCCACCGTGGCCCCCTCAATGGTGAAAAGCGTGGTTTTACATTCGGCTGCATAGCTGTTTTTCTCGTTGCTGACGTAAACTTGTTTTGTCAGCTTGTCCCGGCCCATCATGATTACACACCGGGACGCGTCCCACAGGTCGGAGGAATCAGCCAGACGTTGGCGGCCAGCAACCGCCCCTTTCTTGTTAGAGTGGGCCACAAGCAGCCCGGCGGCGTTGGTTTCCCGCAACACAGCCCGGAATGGCGTTGTGGTTCCGCGCATCTGGTTGCGCTCTGCCATTTTTATATCCATGTTCAAAAAAGACTGGTACGGGTCTATAACAACCATGTCCGGGGCGGTGTTTCGGATGATCGCGGAAAATTCTTCGCTATCCATTGCCAGCAAGTGCCGGTTATCTCTAAAGAATCCGTCTGACGTGACAACAAATGCTTTTGACATGTCCGCACCAGCGGCCAGCAGGCGGGGCCGCAAAACTCTTGCGGGGTCATCCTCGCCCGAAAATATCAGGACGTTGCAGGGGTTTTGAAGAGGGTTCTGAAAAAAGCTGTTTGAATTCCCGGTTGTCACATGGGCTATCAACTGCGCTTGCCATAGTCCTTTACCCGTGCCGCAGTCTGCACCAAGCACAGATAATTCACCACGCGGGAGAAGACCAGGCACAAGCCATTCAACCGCTGCCGTCTGCACGTTCGACAGGCTCAACGCGGCAAGGTTGGTCACCTGTACCGGTTCCGCCGGGGCCAGTTTGCGCAAAGCGTCCACCGCCGCCTGTTTGAGCGTTCCGGGCAGAACGGAGCACTGGGCGTTGTGGTCGGCGGCAATGGCGTTGATCAGCTCGGGGGTGTGTTCCGCGCCCTCTGCGCTCACCCTCGCAAGATACAGGGCCTCCCGCCGTTCTTCCTGCTCCGCCTTATCTGTGGGTGTTCCGGCCAGGAAGTACAGTAACCCGGCAAGCGCGGGGTTGATAACGCCTTTGCCCAGTGCGTCCAACAGTGCGGAAAATTCCGCCTCGGTGCAAACCGGCGTTCCGGGTTTCCAGTTTTGGGCAAGCGGTAAAGCGGCCATGGCGAACCGCTCCACCGCTGCCGGGTCTTTTATCGTGTTCAAGGTTCCCTCCTGTGGAATTTACCCGCTTCCAGTGCGGCAACGGCTTCCAGTGCTGCTTGATGGTAACTCATGTCCGGCGGGACAAGTACCACGATATCACCTGTTTTCATGTTGATCCCTGCACGTATGCCTTTGCCGTCTTTTCGAACAACATCAACAGTGTGGCCTTTGATTTCAAATTCGTGTACGGGAAGCCCGCTATACATTCCGCATATCATGGCTCTTGCCCTCCTTCTCAACGGCATAGGCGCAACCAGCCACAAATGCAGCGGCAAGCATAAATAAAACACGGCACTTGCTATCACCATGGGTATTTATCCTGTATATTCTTGCAATCCCATCCATAAGGTCATATGTCCCGGCTGGCAAGTCTGTTTGCCTTGCCAGCTCGTATACCTCCGAAGCAGTCAGCAACAGCGGATCACCAGAGCCGACTACCCGTCGAGGTGCTTCATTCCGCTGCATCGCTACCACCTCCCAGCCGGGCCGCTGCCGCCACAACCTGCTGCAGCTCGATTTCTTTCCTAGTCTTGTCCCACAGTTCCGCCAGGTCCACATGGGCGTTGATGGTTTCGCCCCGGCGGATGGTGGCCACGGTGTAGCCGCTGCGCTCAAACTGCTGGGCCAGATAGCCCGCCGGGCGCATCCCCAGGCGTTCCAGGGCGGCCAGCCGGTCGCCGTCCAGTACTACGGTTTCCCGGCGGATGGTGCGCGGCTTTGCCTGCCGCTGGTCGATGTACTCCACCTCATAGGCGGTCAAACGGATCGTTTCCAGGAATTTCATTTGACGAAAACCTCCACTTTCTGTTAAAATGCAGGTGAAACGGGGCAGCTATTCCGCTTCACTTTGCCGTTCTGGATGTTGGCGCATCCGGGGCGGCTCTTTTTGTTGTCGAGTGCAAACCGCAGGCCCAGCAGGGCGTTGAGCGCCAGCACCCCGCCGACCAGTGCCGGCACGTTGAGCGCGGCCAGCGCCGCCAGCAGGTAAACGCCCAGGGCGGTGCAGGCCAGTTCTACGGCTTTCCGCAGCAGCCACGCCAGGGCGCTGCCTTTTCCCCGGGCCGTCATGCTTTGGCCCCCGTCTTGGGTACGAGGTTCCGGGGCATGAAGAAATATTTGCCGTAGTCGGCGCGGTCGATGTCCAGCACTTCGGCGATGGCGTCCATCTCCCAGGCGTTGAACGGCTGCCGCCCGGTCATGCGATTGGTCATGGTACTGGGGGCAATACCCGCAAGGCGGGCAACCTCGTTTTGTCCCCGCTCGCACTCAGCAAAGCGGACACGCAAGTTATAGAACAGTCTCATAGTGCTTAACCTCTCTTTGGTGAAATCTCTTGCAGTTTATTGGGCTTTCTCGGGGGCTTACCCTCTTGGCGGGTAATTTGTCGCCTAAAGGGCGTTAAGGTGTTTTGCCTTAGAACGGCATAATGATTTTAGCCAAACTTGGCCTTTCTCGCGGCTTCCGCGTTCTTCAATGCCGCTTCGCGCTGTGCATCACTCAAAATCCGGGACGCATTGACCTTCACCCACTTCTTGGGCACCTCGTATTCCTGCGCCCCGTCCGGGTAGGTCTTGACCCGCCGGGCATCATCCGGGCGGCTCTGGGTCAGGCTGTCCAGCTTGCGGATGAGCGCCCCGTTCATGGTGTAGACGCTGGCGGTCGGGTCTTTCTCGTTGAAGGTGATAATGGTTTCTTGTTCCTCACGCGGTATGTACATGGTTTTCACCTCCCAAAAGCACGGCGCGGATCGCGTCGTAAGTCATGCCGCAGTCAAGCAGCGCGGCGACCTGGTTTTCCCGCCGGGTCACAAGGGCCAGCGCGTCAGAACTCAACAACGGCACCACGTCCGCCCCCTTGGGCAAACCGGCATCTTTGCGCATCTGGGCAGCGGTGCGGCCTGCCGCCGCCTTGTAGATCAGGTTGGTATATGCGGTGTAGGCGTGGCCGTGCATCCGCTCATTCTCGCCGCTGTCGCGGATTGCATCGGTCAAACTGCGGCGCACCGGGGCTTTTACCGCCCGCTGCACTTCCCGGCGGGCCAGCTCCTGCCGGGCCTCAAAGAACCCACGCACAAGGGCCTTTTTGAACCGGCGCACGGGTTCGGTGTTGCGCAGATAGGTAATAAGCAAGGTTGCCTGCTGCTCGTTCAGGTGATAGAGCTTTTGCAAGCTAGCCCCGGTTCGGTGAGGGCACGCTCGGATTTCAAATCCCAGCAGACCAAACTCTTCCAAGTCGCTTTTATGTTTGCGGATAAGATGCTCAACGGTTTGCCGCTGCACCTGTGCATACTCTGCCACGGTGTCCGCGGTGGTGTACGGCTCCATACGGGAGCCGATGGGCTTCAGCAGTACCAGCCCGCCGGGCAAAGGATGTTGGTTGTGGTCTTTCATTTTGCTATCACCTCGTTCGATCGTTGCAATAATGGGACGAACTGCCTAAAAAAATTTCCGCCCGTTTTTCCGGGGGAATACTCAAAAGGTCGCTAAGTTTCGTGGCTTCCTCTACAGTGAATGGCCTTTTTCCATTCAACTTTCGGCTTAAAGATTGCTGAGAAATGCCCATTTTCAAAGCGATTTCTTTCTGGCTTGTA
>DXBO01000014.1 GCA_019116485.1 Candidatus Gemmiger excrementavium | reverse complement strand
GACTTATTATACTCATTCGTTCCCTGTTTGTCAAGCGTTTTTTCCGGTCTGTGCCGGTTTTTTCCAAAAAGCTCCTTTTCTCTTTCCTTTCCCGACAGGACATGCTATAATAATTACAAACCACTTCATGGTAGGGAGGTTTCGACCATGTGGACTCGTTCCTTGCTGAAGCAAAATGCCAAGGATGCCCTGCGCGGGCGTTACTGGCGCAGTTTTCTGTTGTGCTTTCTGCTGACACTGCTGGGGATCGGCGATTATTCCCCGCAATACCGCGTCACCTACGATCTGGCCTCCGACGAATTGGACAACCTGCGGTACGGCCCCGTGTGGGAGGGCAATGCAAGCGTCCAGGATCTTTGGGCGGAGCTGAATGACTCCAACCTTCTGTTTCTGCTGCAGTTCGGGGTGGTCCTCCTGCTGATCGGCGTTGTCATCGGGCTTTGCTGGGCCTTCTTCCTTGTCAACCCGCTGACTGTCGGCCGCAACCGTTACTTTATGGAAAGCCGGCAGGCACCCGCCCCGATGAAAACGGTACTGACCATCTTCCGGCCGCCTTATATGAATGTTGTGAAGGTCAGCGCCCTGGTCTCTCTCAAGATCGCGCTGGGTTCTCTGCTGATCATTCCGGGGATCTACTGGCAGTATTGCTACTGGATGGTGCCCTACCTGCTGGCCGAGAACCCGTACCTGACCACCGGCCGGGCCATGGAGCTGAGCCGCCAGATGATGGAGGGCGAAAAGCTGCGCACCTTTGTGCTGGTCCTTTCCTTCATCGGCTGGATCGTCTTGTCCGCCCTCACGCTGGGGATCGGGTTACTTTTTCTTGAGCCCTATTACCAGGCCACGATGGCCGAACTGTACGCCGTTTTGCGCAGCAAAGCCTTTTCACTGAATCTGACCGATGAAAACGAGCTGTGCGGTTTTGTGCGCCACGACGCCGGCGCCTGAGCCCGGAAGGCCGCGCTTGGGCGCGCCTGATTTTTTGAAAAAAAGGCTTGACATTTCTCGCCTGTCTTGTTATAATTACCATTGCAGTTCGGGTTTGGCCGGGCTGCTATGGAAAGATGGCTGAGCTGGTCTAAGGCGCACGACTGGAAATCGTGTAGGGCCCTGAAAGCCCTCGAGGGTTCGAATCCCTCTCTTTCCGCCAGAAAAAGCAGGAACTTCGGTTCCTGCTTTTTTGTTTTCTTTTCACTTGTTGGCTGATCGGCCTCAGCGACAAACGGAACCCCCGCCGCCTTCCTTGCGGAAAGCGGCGGGGGTTCGAGTCATTCCCTTACATCGGGATAAAGTCAAAATCGATCCGGCCCAGCGGCACATCGGCTGCCGTGACCTTGATCTTGATGGGGTCACCCAGCATCCAGTGGCGGCCCGTCAGCGGGTCGTACAGGCGGACCCCCTCGGTGACGGTGGGTTCCCCCTTGCACAGCTGCGCAGCGGGGATAAAACCTTCCACCGTGTTCTCCAGCGCCACAAAGACGCCGCGGGGCGTAATGCCCGAGATCGTGCCGGTATAGACCTCACCCAGATGGCTGTGCATATACTCGGCCTTGTAGCAGTCCTCCACATCCCGCTCGATGCGCACGGCCGCCACCTCCTGGCGGCTGGACTGTTCGCAGGTGCGGGTGGCAAAGTCGGTATAGTTGGTGACCAGCCGCTCATGGGGCTGGCCCACCAGCATATCGGTGAGAATGCGGTGGATCGCCAGGTCGGGATAGCGGCGGATCGGGCTGGTGAAATGCGCGTAATCTTTGAGGACCAGGCCAAAATGCCCCAGCGGTTCCGGGCTGTAGCGAGCTTTCTGCATACTGCGCAGGATCCCGGTATGGATCGGAATGCGGATCGGCTGGTCTCGGGTTTCATCCAGCAGCGCCGAGAGTTCCAGCTGGGTCGGGGTCTTGCCCTGGAAGTGTACATTCAGACCGCAGGCCTTGAGGGTCTCCCGCAGTTTTTCCATCCGCTCTTCGTCCGGCGCCTCATGGACGCGGTAGACAAAAGGCACATGATGGGTCCGGCCGGCGTTGGCCGCGCATTGGTTGGCCAGCAGCATGAACTCCTCGATCATGCATTCCGAGACGCCGCGGGTGCGCTTGATGACATCCACGCAGCGGCCCTGCTCGTCCATCACCAACTTGGCCTCGTCCGATTCGATCTCCATACCGCCGCGGGCCCGGCGCAGTTCCAGCCGCTTTTCATACAGTTCCTGCATGACCGGCAGCTGGGGCAGCACGTCGGCATACTTCCGGCGCACTTCCTCCGCCGCCGTGCCGTCCAGCAGCGCGTTGATCTCTTTGTAAACGCCCTTGACCCGGCTGCGGATCACCGTTTTGACAAACTGATAGCTGTGGATGTTGCCCGCCTCGTCCAGCCGCATCAGGCAGGAAAAAGCAAGCCGGTCGGTGCCTTCATTGAGGCTGCAGATCCCGTCGGAGAGCTGGGTGGGCAGCATCGGGATTACCTTGTCGGCATAATAGATGCTGGTCGCACGCTCGAAGGCTTCCTCATCCATGGCGGACCCGGGGCGCACATAGTGGCTCACATCCGCGATGTGGACCCCCAGTTCATACCCGCCTTCCTGCAGCTTCATCAGGCTGATCGCGTCGTCGATGTCCTTGGTCTCGGCGCTGTCGATGGTGAAGATCGGCAGGCCGCGCAGGTCCATCCGGTGGGCAGCCTCCGACGGATCGATCGCTGCATTGTCGTAGGCGGAAGCTTCCTGCAGCACTTCGGGCGGGAAATCCTGCCGTACATCCCTGCCGTACAGGATGGCCTTGGCACATTCAGAGGCAAACTCCGCAGAGCCGAAGCGCTGGGTCACCGCGGCCCGGTGGTCGGCATGGCGGTTGCCGCGGCTGGTCAGCAGTGCGCCGACCTTATCCCCCAGCTGGGCGCCGTTGGCGCCGTCCTTCTGCAGAATGATGTGAACATCGCGGCAGCCGTCCGGTTCCACGGCCAGGCGGCCGTCCTCGGTCACCGTCAGGGTGCCGGCAAAGCTGTTGTGCGGGGTGACCACCTCGGTGACCTCGCCTTCCGCACTGCCTTCCACACGGGGGCGGTCAAACAGTTTGACGAGGATCTTATCCTGGGGCATGGCGCCGTGCAGCGCCCGGCCGGGGATAAAAATATCCCCGGTGCCGTCATCCCGGCTGGCAAAGCCGAAGCGGGCCGCCAGCTTGACCAGCGTGCAGGGGATCGCCTGCGGCGCAGCGGTGTTTTCCAGCGTGGCCAGCCCCGGCACATAGCGGCCGTCCCGGGCCGAAAGCAGGCCGGTGGCGACCATGGCCGTCACCGTGTTGCGCAGCTGGCTGTTGTCCACCTGCAGGTTGTTCTGCAGATCCCGCAGGGTATGGGGCCGTCGCTTGACGGCTTCCAGAATTCTTTTTTGCAGTGGTGTCATACTACTCCTCCCGAACGTCGCTTCGCTGTCTGGCGAAGCCCTTCCTGGCGGGCCGTGCCCGCACTTTCCCACCGGGCAGCCTTGCTGCCGGACCCAGCTTTCCAAAAAAACGGCCCGCGCTGGGGAGCGGGCCGTTTTACATGTGGCAAGGAATTTACAGGCGCGCACTCAGCACGCTGACCAGCAGCGTAGCGACTACGAAAATCACGCCCAGAACCTTGGTGAACTTTGCCAGCTTGGCATCGAGACCACGCTCACGGCCAGCGGCCATAAAGCTGTTGTCGCCAATGATGGCGGCGGACAGCCCCTGGCCCTTTTGTTCCTGCGCGAGGGTGAACACGACGATCAGCAGACATGCAACGATCAGCACAACGCCGATCACGATTTCATAAATCCCCATTGATAGCACTCCTTCAAAGTCTCATGCAGTGTATACTATACCATACTGCGCCGGAAATTGCAAGGGGTTGTACCGCCGAATGACAAAAATCCGTCCGGCAGTTCCCCGCGTTTTACAGTGTCATCTGCTCGAGGGTATCGGTCTCCTTCAGAATTGCGCCGGCCGCCGGCAGCGTGCGCACGCGGTAGCGGTGGGGGTCGGCCAGTTCCAGCCCTTCGGCCGGCCGCACGCGCTGGATCCGGGCATTCTTTTTCAGGCTCACCACATTGACGCCGGCCGTGTCCCGCGTTGTTTTTTCCGGGATCAGGGCGCTGCCGATCAGCAGCAGCCGCAGGGTGGCCGGGCCGGCGTTGATGAAGATGGCCAGCTCCTGTTCCTGGGTCAGATGGAGCATTCCGGCCAGTTCCGCCTTGTCGCTGTAGGCTTTGAGCAGTTTGCGGCGGTTCTGCTTGGTCTGGTAGCTGGCCAGCGGCACCTTGGCGCATTTGCCGTTCTGGAAGAAGAAGAGCATGTGGCCGGTATAGTCGGTGGTGACCGCCATGAACAGCGGCACTTCCCCATCTTCCATGCCGAGGGCGGTGGGGATGAAGTCCCCCAGCACACTGGCCTTGGTGTCGGCAAATTCCGAGGCGCGGGTCTTGTAGACCTGGGCGTGGTTGGTGAAGAACAGCAGTTCGGCGCTGTTGGTAGATTCGCAGGTATAGGCCACCTCGTCGCCGTCCTTGAGTTTCTGTTCCCCGGACATGCGCAGGCTCTGGGGGGTGATTTTTTTGAAGTAGCCTTCCCGGGTGAAGAACAGGTGGACCGGATAGTCCGGCACTTCCTGCTGTTCTTCGGCCTCCCCTTCGTCCGGCAGATCGTACAGGATCTCGCACCGGCGGGGCTTGCCGTACTTTTTGGCCACCTCGGCCAGCTCGTTCATGATGATCTTGTTGATGCGGGCCGGCCGTTTCAGAATGTCCTCCAGATCGGCAATGGCCTTTTCCAGATCCTCGATCTCCTCGGTCCGCTTGAGGATGTATTCCCGGTTGAGATGGCGCAGACGGATCTCAGCCACATACTCGGCCTGGGTCTCATCAATGCCGAACCCGATCATCAGGTTCGGGACCACCTCGGATTCCTCCGCCGTCTCCCGCACAATGCGGATGGCTTTGTCGATGTCCAGCAGGATCGTGGCCAGGCCGCGCAGCAGGTGCAGGCGGTCCTGCTTGCCCTTGAGATCGTGGTAGGTGCGACGGCGCACACACTCGGCCCGGAAGGCCGCCCACTCCAGCAGGATGCCCCGCACCCCCAGCACCCGCGGCTGCCCGCCGATGAGCAGGTTGAAGTTGCAGGCGAAGGAATCTTCCAGCGGGGTGGCCCGGAACAGCCGCGCCATGAGTTTGTCCGGGTCCTGCCCGCGCTTGAGGTCAATGGTCAGCTTGAGGCCGTTCAGGTCGGTCTCGTCGCGCATATCATTGATCTCCCGCACCTTGCCGGCCTTGACCAGCTCGGTGATCTTGTCCATGATGGCTTCCACCGTGGTGGTGGGCGGAATGCGGGTGATGTCGATGCAGTTGTTCGCCTTGTCGTACTGCCAGACCGCCCGCACCCGGATGCTGCCGCGGCCTTTTTCCAGCACGCTGCGCATCTCGGCGGCGTCGTACAGGATGCTGCCGCCGCCCACAAAATCCGGCGCCGGAAGCAGCTGCATCAGGTCTGCGTTTTCGTCCTTCATCAGGGCAATGGTGGCGTTGCACAGTTCCACCAGGTTGAAAGAGCAGATGTTGGAGGCCATGCCCACCGCGATCCCCAGCGTGTTGTTCGCCAGGATCGTCGGAAAGGTGACCGGCAGCAGGGTGGGTTCGGTGGTGGTGCCGTCATAGTTGGGGACAAAGTCCACCGTATCCTTGTCAATGTCGCGGAACAGTTCCTCACAGACCGGTTCCAGCTTTGCCTCGGTATAACGGGCGGCCGCATAGGCCATATCCCGGCTGTACGCCTTGCCGAAGTTGCCCTTGGAGTCCACAAAGGGCACCAGCAGGCTTTCGTTGGAGCGGCCCATACGCACCATCGTGTCATAGATGGCCGCATCGCCGTGGGGGTTCAGGTGCATGGTGCTGCCGACGATGTTGGCGCTTTTGGTTCGTCCGCCCTTCAGCAGCCCCATGCCGTACATTGTGTACAGCAGCTTGCGGTGGGCCGGTTTGAAACCGTCAATCTCCGGCAGCGCCCGGGAGACGATCACGCTCATGGCGTAGGGCATATAGTTGGTTTCCAGTGTTTCGGTGATGGGGCTTTCGATCACCTCGCCGGCCGAGAGGATCTCCACGTTATCCCCCAGCTGAGGACGGGCGGGGGTGGTTCTTTTTTCTCGCTTTTTTGCCATGAAAACCTCCTGTTAAGAAACATCCAGATCGTCGAGGTATTCGGCGCCGTGCTCTGCAATATGGTCCTTCCGGCCCTGAAGGTTGTCACCCAGCAGCAGGTCGAAGACTTCGGCGGTGCGCTGGGCGTCGGTGGGCAGCACCTTGATCAGCCGGCGGCTTTCCGGGCTCATGGTGGTCAGCCACATCATCTCGGGGTCATTTTCGCCAAGACCTTTGGAGCGCTGGATCGTGTACTTCTGCCCTTCGATGCGGCGCAGGATGTCCGCCTTTTCCGGCTCGGTGTACGCAAAGTAGGTCTTTGTGCGGGTGTTGATCTCATACAGCGGGCTTTCCGCAATGTAGACATAGCCCTGCTGGATCAGCGTCGGGGTCAGGCGGTAGAGCATGGTCAGCACCAGCGTGCGGATCTGGTAGCCGTCCACATCCGCGTCGGTACAGATGACGATTTTGTTGAAGCGCAGATTGTCCAGGTTGAAGGTGGCCAGGTCCTTGTTGTGGCTGCCGCCCAGTTCCACGCCGCAGCCCATGACCCGGATCAGGTCGGTGATGATGTCCGACTTGAAGATGCGGGCATAGTCCGCCTTCAGGCAGTTGAGGATCTTGCCCCGGATCGGCATGATGGCCTGGAATTCCGAGTCCCGGCTCTGCTTGACGGCGCCCATGGCGGAGTCGCCCTCCACGATGTACAGTTCGCGGCGGGACGCATCCTTGGTGCGGCAGTCCACAAACTTCTGCACCCGGTTGGCCAGATCCATCTGCTGGGTCATCGTCTTTTTGATGGTGATACGGGCCTTCTCGGCATGTTCGCGGCTCTGTTTGTTGATGAGCACCTGCTTGCAGGCTTTTTCGGCCTCGTCGGGGTGTTCAATAAAATAGACTTCCAGCTGATGCTTAAGGAATTCCGTCATGGCCTGGGCCACGAACTTGTTGGTGATGGCTTTCTTGGTCTGGTTTTCGTAGCTGGTGCGGGTGGAAAAACTGGAAGACACCAGCACCAGGCAATCCTGCACGTCGGAAAAAGTGATGGCACTCTCGTTTTTCTTGTACAGACCTTTGCTCTTGAGCCAGGCGTTGATCTGGCTCACAAAGGCGCTTCGCACGGCCCGGTCAGGGCTGCCGCCGTGCTCCAGCCAGCTGGAGTTGTGGTAGTATTCCAGCGCCTGCACCGTGTTGGAGAACGCGAAGGCCACATTCATCTTGACCTGGTAGTCCGGCTGGTCGGCGCGGTCCCGGCCCGTGGCGGCCCCGGAACAGAAGTGCACCGCTGTCAGCGCTTTGTCGCCTACCAGTTCGTTGGTGTAGTCGGTGATGCCGTGTTCGTACAGATATTCGTATTTCTGTGTCTCGGAACCGGACTTATCGGTAAAGACCAGGGTGACGCCATCGTTGACCACAGCCTGGCGGCGCAGCATGCCCTGGAACGTCTCGGCGGGTACGGCGATATCGGTGAATACCTCGGTGTCCGGCTTCCAGCGGATCACCGACCCGGTACGGCGGCCCTTGTACTCCTCTTTTTGCAGACCGCCTACGTTTTCGCCTTTCTGGAAGTCCAGATGGTAATGGAAACCGTCCCGGTAAATGTCGGCGGTCATCCACTCGCTGGCATACTGGGTAGCACACAAGCCCAGACCGTTGAGGCCCAGGCTGAAGTCATAGTTGCCGCTGCCCTCGGCATATTTGCCGCCGGCGTACAGTTCACAGAACACCAGGTCCCAGTTCCAGCGCTGTTCAGCTTTGTTGTAATCCACCGGGATGCCCCGGCCAAAATCCTCTACTTCCACCACATGATCGGGGAAAAGGGTCACATTGATGCGGTTGCCGTGTCCGTCCCGGGCTTCGTCGATGGAATTGGAGATAATCTCAAAGATAGAATGGGCGCAGCCCTCCACGCCGTCCGAACCGAAGATAACGGCCGGGCGTTTACGCACACGGTCTGCGCCTTTGAGCTGGCGGATGCTGTCGTTGCCATATTCCTGTTGCTTTTTTGCCATGCCTAGGTTCCCCCTGTGGTAACGTAGCGATACGATTTTTTGCGCATATAAAAATATTAAACCATAGAATGGAAGCGATTGTCAAATCGGCAACCGCATTATAGCACAACTAATGGTTGTTGTGCAAGGGCTTTTTGTCCTCAACGGGTGCGCTCAACCCGGTTGCGGTCACCCAGCACGGCGGTCCAATAGGAGCCGCCGTTGTAGTCAAAAATCACCCAGTCGTAGCCGTTATATTTGCGGGTGCTGCGTTGGGTCACCGGGTAACGGCCAATGGGCAGATAGCCGACCACGTCGTTGAAGTCGGGGGTATAGAAATACTCGGTACGGGCGTTGAACACCACCAGGGTGTAGCCGTCTACGTTTTCCATCAGGGGGCCGGTAGGGCCGTAGTTGTTGTAGCCGCCGGCCCGGATGGTTGGCAGGAAATCCTGGTAACTGCGGTTGAGATCGCAAGCGCCGGAAATGCCGTTTACCGAACCACTGCCGGAGTACTGCCACATGGCATAGGAACCGGTATATCCCAGGGTGGAACGGTAGTCTGCCACCCACAGCGGATAAGCGCTGAGTTCCGCGGCGTTGAGATAGTTGTTGATATAGTTGGTATAACTGTACCAGCCGGCATACCATTTGCGCTGATACAGGATATCCATGGCATACCGTACCAGGCTGGTCAGCTGGGAACGGCCCAGACTGGTCAGGCTGGCGTCCTCCACATCCACAAACACCGGGTATTCCAGCTGCAGCCCCTGCATGGCGTTCATAAAGGTGGTCAGTTCATTGGCTACGGCGCTCTGGGTCCGGGCATAAGTGTAATAGTAGGCGCCTACCCGCAGCCCTGCCGCATGGGCACCGTTGACGTTCTGCAAAAAATAGGGGTCCACATACAGCCCGCCGCTGTTGCTGGAACCGACCCGCACAATAACGAAATCCTTGCCAGCCGCGGCGACCTGGGACCAGTTGACGCTGCCCTGATAACGGGAAACATCAATGCCGTTTTGAAACACAGCCATAAAGAAGCCCCCTCCCTTTGCCGTATAGTATGCGGCAAAGGCGGGGGAGGTGCCGGGGTTCAGGGTTGTATACAGTAGATGCGGCAAACGTCGTTGTGATACCACAAGGGATATCGTGCAGCGTACCAGCTTTCATCGGCGGAAAATTTGGCGGCCACCGATGAATCAAAAACAACATAATCTATGCCCCATGCCGCCAATGTAGCCTCGTCGGGGGTTTCGTACAGGGCGCACATGGCGCTGTACTCCTGCCGGTAGTCCATGCCGTGATAATACACATAACTGCCAGACCCGCACAGGATGCGCCGCCCGGCCAGGGAGAACACCGCCTCGTTGTGGCGGTCACTGGTCAGGAACAGGGCGTCGGGGCTGCTGTTATCCAGAATATATTCAGCCATGGCGGCTTCGCCGGCGCTCCAGTGCTGGTAACGGCTGACGATCTCCCGCCCTACGGTCAGTACACTGCCGAACATGGCGGCAAAACAGAGGCAGCCCAGTCCCAGCGCCCGGAGAGGAAAGGAACGGATACGGGCGATTACGTCCAGAATCAGTTGTGCCGCCAGCAGGCAGCCCAGCATATGCCATACATAGAGCAATTTGTTGTTGTCGTAGGTGTTGGGCTGGAAAACCACTACCTCGGCCAGGGCCCAGATCAGCGCCCCGCCGCCGTACAGCCAGCGCTGGCGGTGCGCCGCGTGAAAAAACGCCGGGATCAACAGCAGATACACAACACCGATGTTTTTGACATAAAACCAGAAGTAGTTATCCTTCAGGGTTCCATCGCCTGTGTTGTTCACCCAGTTAAAGTGCAGCCGCAGCATATTCTGGCCATCCACGCTTTGGGCCAGTACGGTGGGCAGCATTTGGGCC
This sequence comes from Candidatus Gemmiger excrementavium, assembly GCA_019116485.1. Lineage (GTDB taxonomy): Bacteria > Bacillota > Clostridia > Oscillospirales > Ruminococcaceae > Gemmiger > Gemmiger excrementavium. The sequence continues at coordinate 5,768 of DXBO01000014.1, read as the reverse complement.
AGCCAGGCCACGCCGCATACCAGGGCGATACCCAGCCAGGGCAGCAGTACGGTAGGGGTGCGGGGGCGATGTAGCAAGGTATAAAAGCCACTGACCAGGCAGAGCAAGACCAGTGCCAGCGCGCTGTGGGTATGCAGCAGCGGCAAGGGCAGGACCAGCAGAGCCAGGGGCAGCCATAGACGGGACTTTCCCTCATAACAAAACTGCCACAGAAGGTACAGCGCTGGCAGCAGCAGGCACCAGCCGAACAGCGTGGCCCGCTGGGGAATCATCAGGTCCACAATGGGGTTGACCCACACGATGTTCTCGACGGTATAATTGGTAGGTGTGGTGTAGAAGCCTGTGAAAATTTCCGAAAAACAAATGCTGCCGTTCAAAAAATAGACAAAGCCGAACCCGCTGCCCATGAAGAAAAGATAAAAGGCAAGGCTGGCCTTGGCAGCGCTGCCCAACACCCGCCGCCCCAGCTGCCAGAACATGCCGAAAACAGAAACAAAGGCAGGAACCACCGGCAGCAGACAGGCGATACGCAGGTCGGCCCCCAGCACACAGAAAATACTGGAGACCGTCTCGCACAAAAACGGGTAGCCGAAGCGATGTTCGCCGCCCAGCAGGGGATAAGTGGGCGGGAACTCCCCGCTCTGGGCAATGTACTGGATAAAGCCCAGATGCATGGGCAAATCGCCGTAACAGCTTTGCCCGGTATACAAGGCGCCGTCCACCTGGTGCAGGACATGGGTGTGCAGCAAGTAACCGGTTACCAGCAGCACCGGCAGCAGGCACAGCCACATAAGGCCACGGTCGGCATCCCGTGGCGGGCGCGGCAGAGGACCGTGCAGCAGAAACAGGATCAGGCCGCAGACACAGACTGCGGCGCAAACGGCGGCGGCCTTGCCAAACCCCAGCCCCAGTGCAAACAGGGCGGGCAGCGCCGCCAGCAGGGATACACCATACCCGCAGCCCAGAGGGACCAGCACCGCCGGGGAGGCATCAGGCAGCGTGCGCCGAGCTGCCAGCCATCCGGCAGCCAGAAATAGAATCAGGTAGACAATGCTCAGGATCATTACACACCCTCCAGATCGAAGGGCGGGGTGTATTCCTCCCGCGCGCTGCTTTTTTCCTGCATGTAACCATCGGTCAAGCCCAGGCGAATCGCCTCGTCAATGATCTGCCGGTATTCGTAGCTGGTGATACGCCGCCCCAGGCCGTGTTCTGCCGCCTTATAAAAAGGAGTGAACTGGCTCATCAGGCTGGGCAAAAAGGCCACACCGGTCTCCGCGTGCAGGCGGGCCAGTGTCTGCAGCACGGCGCGGCTGTCCGCCACATGGCCGGGCAGCACCAGATGCCGCACAATCACACCCCGCTGCAGGTAACCGTCTGTGTTGTACACCGGTTTGCCGGTCTGGGCCAGCATCTGCCGCAGGGCGGCTTCAGCCGCTGCGGGGTAATCCGGTGCGGCGGAAAGCTGTGCGGCCAGCTGGGAAGAGGCATACTTGAAATCCGTCAGCCAGATATCCACGTAACCATCCAGCGCCCGCACAGTCTCCACGGTCTCGTAGCCGCCGGTGTTGTACACCACGGGCAGTATTAAGCCATGGCTTTTGGCCAGGCACAGGGCAGCCTGTACCTGGGGCAGGTATTGGGTGGCGGTGACCAGGTTCAGGTTTTTGGCACCTTTTTGCTGTAACTCCAGAAAAATCTCGGACAGGCGCTCTACCGTGACAGCCCGCCCCACGCCTTGCTGGCTGATGGGATGATTCTGGCAGTAGCAGCAGCGAAGCGAACAGTGGCTGAAAAATACCGTACCGCTGCCGGTTTCGGCGTCAGGGTCTCCGCTCAGGCAGGGCTCCTCCCAATGGTGCAGCGCAGCCCGTGCCACCAGCAGGCGGTCATCGGCACCGCAGAAACCGGTTTGTCCGGCGGCGCGGTCAGCCCCGCAGCTGCGGGGACAGAGGGTACAGTGATGGGGCAGCGGCATGGATTCACCGTCTTTCCTAAAAAATTCCCTATAATTTTACCACAAATGTCCCAAATGTGGTATACTATAAAAAGCTATTACAAAACAAAGGAGCGTGTGACTATGTCAACCCCCCATAACCGCGCCGAAAATGGTGCTTTTGCTAAAACAGTCCTGATGCCCGGCGATCCGCTGCGGGCCAAGTTTATCGCGGAAACTTTCCTGGAGGACGCCCGCCTTGTCACCGATGTGCGGGGCATGTTGGGCTATACCGGCACCTATCAGGGCCGCCCCGTCAGCGTGATGGGCAGCGGTATGGGTATGCCGTCCATCGGCATTTATTCCTATGAACTGTATACTCAGTACGGTGTGGAGAATATCATCCGCATCGGTTCTGCCGGTTCCTACACCGATAAAGCTAAGTTGTTTGATGTGGTGCTGGCTACCGGTGCCTATTCCGAGAGCAGCTTTGCCCTGACCCAGAGCGGTGACCCGGATGAACTGCAAAAACCCGATGCCGCTCTCAATGATGCGCTGCGGGCCAGCGCCGCCGCCCAGGGGATTCCCCTGATCGAAGGTAACATTCATTCCTCCGACGTTTTCTACCGCCAGCCCAAGGACGAAACTCCCAGCTACTGGGAGCGCCTGCGGGATGAAAAGGGTTGTGTGGCTGTGGAAATGGAGAGCTTTGCTCTGTTCCACAACGCCAAGGTTTTGGGCAAGCGAGCTGCCTGCCTGCTGACCATCTCGGACAGCTTTGTCTCGCCGGAGATCACCACCCCGGAACAGCGCCAGACCAGTTTCACGGCCATGATGAAGGTGGCCCTGGGAGCCGAGGCCTGCCTGGAGAAACAGTGATGGAAAAGGCACAGATTCAGGAATTGATCCGCGCGGCTTTTGCAGCCAGGAAATTTGCCTATACGCCTTACTCCCGCTTTCAGGTAGGTGCCGCGCTGCTGACGAAACAAGGCAAGGTTTATACCGGCTGCAATATCGAGAATGCGGGCTATACACCTACCAACTGTGCCGAGCGCACGGCTCTGTTCAAAGCGGTCAGCGAAGGGGAGCGGGCGTTTTCCGCCATTGCGGTGGTGGGCAGCATGGAGGGGACCGTCAACACACTGGTCACCGGTCCCTGCGGGGTCTGCCGCCAGGCTCTGTATGAATTCGGCGGCCCTGCCCTGACGGTCATTATGGCCCGCACCGAAGAAGATTACATTGTTACCACGCTGGGCGAGTTGTTGCCCTATGGCTTCGGCCCGGCCAATCTGGCCGGGAACTGAGCTGCCTATTCCCAACGTAAGGAGTTCCCACGATCCATGAAAAAAATCATTGCGCTGATTCTGGCTCTTGCCGCGCTGACCGTTCTGACGGCCTGCGCCCCCGCGGAGGATACCGCTGCAGGCGGATTTACCGTGCCGCTGGATGATGCCTCCTATGTATTTACCGCCCCGGAGGATGCGGCGCCGTTGCCGGGCGGTGCTACTATTGCCCTGGCAGCCGAAAGCACCGGTTTGGAATCCGGTGCGGAGGCGATGCTTTGGCAGGGCGTACAGACTTTTGCCGCCAATTTCGGCTATACCGCCCAGTCGTACACCTATGAACCCGGCGGTTCCGCCAAGGACGCCCTGCAGGATGCCGCCGAGAGCGGAGCTTCCCTGGTGGTATGCCGCGGCGAGGAGATGGCCCTGGCTCTGTACGAGATACAGGGCAACTATCCCGGTGTACATTACCTGTTGTTTGATGCAGAACCTCACAACGAGGATTTCACCTCTTATACCACCGAGGCCAACGTCCACTGTGTACTGTTCCAGGAGGAACAGGCCGGATTCCTGGCCGGTTACGCAGCCGTTACCGAAGGATATACCGGCCTGGGCTTTGTGGGCAGTGATGAGATGCCTGATATTGTCCGCTATTGTACCGGGTTCCTGCAGGGGGCCCAGCAGGCCGCTGAGGAGCAGGGCGAGGAAGTGACGCTGCGGGTATGGTATACCGGAGATATCGGTGATGCCAGTGTGGTCACCAACCGAATGGTGGACTGGTACAACAATGGTACAGGTATGATCCTGGCCTGCGGTGACGACATTATGCAGAGTGCGCTGGAAGCGGTCAATCAGACCGGCGCCCGTGCGTTTGCCACCGATTGGGATCAGAACGCTCTGGGCGAGCGGGTGCTAGGGAGCGCCATTAAGTGCTACAACACAGCGGTGCAACAGCAGCTTTATCAGTTCTTTGTCGGCAACAGCACCTGGGACCAGAATGCTGCCGGTAAAACCGTTAAGCTGGGTTATACCGACGGCAGTGTGGCGCTGGCCGGTTCGGCATGGCGGTTCAGCAATTTCAGCCAGCGTGCCTATGAAAGACTCTATGAGCAGCTGCGTAACAGCGAAATGAAGGTGGAGTCTTATGCCGATATGAATACGCTGCCCGACACGCCTTCTGTGGTGCTGGAAGTGCAGAATTGAGTTGCTTTTGGCATTTGTTAAGTTTTTGTAATGGAAAAGCGTTGGTTTTTCCATTGCAAAACGGTGTGAAATCCAGTATACTAGGAACAACAAGGCGGGGGCCCGCCCCGCCAGAAGTTTATTTGAGTAAGGAGATCAAAGACCATGAAAAAGTTCCTTGCATTGGCTATGGCTGCCTGCATGGCATTCTCTCTGGTTGCCTGCGGCGGCGGTGCGTCCTCTGCGGCCAGCACTTCTGAGGCTGCCAGCACGGAGGCTACGGCGGAAGCTGCCAGTGGCAGCAAGACGGATGTGGCTTTCGTCACCGACGTGGGCAACATCGACGACCAGTCCTTCAACCAGTACACCTGGCAGGGCGTGCAGGATTTCTGCGCTGCCAATGGCCTGAATGCCAACTACTATCGTCCGACTGAGGATTCTGACGCTGCCCGTCTGGAGCAGATGGACAATGCCGTCAATGATGGCGCCAAGGCCATCGTCGTGGCTGGCTACCTGTTCGGCACCTCCGTCGCCGAGGCCCAAGCCAAGTACCCTGATGTGCAGTTCCTGGCCCTGGACGTTGCCGCCACCGACTTGAGTGCTGACGGCAGCGTGGCCCCCGCCGCCAACACTGCCCTGATCACCTACAAGGAAGAGCAGGCTGGTTATCTGGCCGGTTACGCCGCTGTTACCGACGGCTACAAGGAGCTGGGCTTCCTGGGCGGCATGGCGGTTCCCGCCGTTATCCGTTACGGCTACGGTTTCGTGCAGGGTGCTGAGGCCGCTGCGCAGGAACTGGGCGTCACCGACGTCAACATCAAGTACTGGTACTCCGGCGGCTTTGCGGCTACCGACGAGGTCAAGAACAAGATGGACGGCTGGTACTCTGAGGGTACTGAGGTTGTCTTTGCCTGCGGCGGTCCCGTCTGCCAGAGCTGCGATGCTGCAGCCCAGGCCAACGGCGGCAAGATGATCGGCGTGGACGTTGACCAGTCCGGTCAGTTCGACACCGTTATCACCTCCGCTATGAAGGCGCTGGCCAACTCCGTCAACGTGGCGCTGACCGATGCCATGAACAACGATTGGAAGTTCAGCGAGGCTTACTCCGCCAAGCAGACCGTGCTGGGCGCTGCGGAGGACTGCGTGGGCCTGCCCATGGAGACCAGCAAGTTCACCAACTTCACTCAGGAGCAGTACGATGCCCTGTACACGGCAATCGTGGACGGCACCCTGGTTGTGGATGACAGCTTCGATGCTGAGGTCCATCCTGCTACTTCTAATGTGACTGTGGATTACCAGAGCTGATTCCGTTAGTAATCGCCGCCCCGTGCAGCTGCACGGGGCGGCGATTACTAACGGAATCAGCT
>DXBO01000108.1 GCA_019116485.1 Candidatus Gemmiger excrementavium | reverse complement strand
CCTCCCATTGTGTTTGGCTCTACTATACCATGTTCCGGCGCGGCGGGCAATCTTTTTGCAGACGGGGGCAGGTTCTCCTTACATTTTTCACAATTTGGGGCTATAATCAAACTTGTCTCTATCGGAATACCGCAGGAGACAGCAAGGGGGAGAGTACATTTTGATCGAAGTCAAGCATCTGACCAAACGTTATGGCAGCCATACCGCGGTGGAGGACCTCAGCTTTACCGTGGAGGACGGTTGCATTTACGGCCTGCTGGGCCCCAACGGCGCCGGCAAGTCCACCACCATGAATATTATCACCGGGTATCTTTCTGCAACCGAAGGTACTGTTACAGTGGCCGGGCACGACATTGCCGAGGAACCCGGCCCGGCCAAGGCCTGCATCGGCTACCTGCCGGAACAGCCGCCGCTGTACCAGGATATGACGGTACAGGAGTATCTGGCGTTTGTGGCGGAACTCAAGGGAGTGCGCAAAAAGGCGGAGCGCCGTGCCGCGGTAGAAAATGTCTGCGCCCGCGCCGGACTGCAGGGCATGGAGCGGCGCCTGATCCGCAACCTGTCCAAAGGATACCGCCAGCGGGTGGGAGTGGCCGCCGCCCTGCTGGGGGAACCCAAGGTCATCATTCTGGACGAGCCCACCGTGGGGTTGGACCCGGCCCAGATGATCGAAATACGCTCTTTGATCCACGATCTGGGCAAGACTCACACGGTCATTCTGTCCAGTCACATCCTCAGCGAGGTGCAGACGGTCTGCGACAGGGTACTAATTATTTCAGGGGGGAAACTCATCGCCCAGGGGACGCCGGAGGAACTGGCTGCCCGCCTGGCGTCCCAGGGGACCCTTTCGGTTACCGCTCAGGGGAACCGGCAGGCCGTTCTGGGGGCGGCAGGTTCTGTGCCGGGGCTGCGGAATCTGCACGTCACTGCCGAGAAAGGCGGTGAGGTCAGTTTTACCGCCCTCAGTGCATCCGGCAAGGACCTGCGGGCGGACCTTTCTTTGGCACTGGCCAAAGCGGGATGCCCGGTACTGACCTTGCGTGCCGAGAGTATGAGCCTGGAGGATGTGTTCCTGCAGCTTACCGAACCATCCGAGGAATCCCTCGAAGCATCCAAAGACAAGGAGGAGGCGTGATATGGCTGCCATCTTCAAACGGGAAGTCCGGGGCTATTACACCGGCATGGTGGGCTATGTGACCGCCGCCGCCAGCCTGTTTTTTCTAGGCCTGTTTTTCACCAATTATAACCTGATATTTGCTTCGTCGGACTTTGCCACCGTGTTGTACAACACCACCATCACCATGCTGTTTTTGCTGCCTGCCATCAGCATGCGCAGCTTTGCCGAGGAACGGCGCAACAAGACCGACCAGTTGCTGCTCACCAGCCCGGTGAGCATTCCGGCCATTGTGCTGGGCAAGTTTCTGGCCGAGACGGTAGCTTTTGCCGCACCGCTGGCAGTGGGGCTTATCATGCCGCTGCTGCTCACGGCTTTCGGCAGTGTTTCGCTGGTGTCGGCCTACAGTGCGCTGTTCACCTACCTGTTGCTGGGGGCGGCCTGCCTGGCTGTCGGCACCTGGGTATCCGCTTTGACGGAAAACCAGATCATAGCCTATCTGGCGACCTTCGGCCTGCTTATTGTGGCCTACCTGATGAACGGCATACAGACCATGTTCACCAGCGGTAACCTGCTGGCGCTTATCGTTTTTTTTGTGGTGCTGCTCGTCGCCGCTGTGCTGGTGGGCGTGGTCTGCAAAAGTCTGACTACCGGCTGCGCGGTTTTCTGCGCCGGTGCGGTGATGCTGTTCGTACTGTTTTTGGCCCGTCCCACCTGGCTGCTGCTGGCCTTTGACGGGGTGCTTTCGGCCCTGGCGCTGTTTGAACCCTTCAACGGTGTGGTGGGGGGGATGTTCAGCCTGTCCGCCGTCGTATACTATCTTTCGGTCATCGCGCTGTTCCTGTTCCTCACCGGGCAGGCGCTGGAGCGCCGCCGCTGGCATTGAGGGGAGGAAATTACGCCTATGAAATTCGACCTGAAAAAGCTGCAGGGCAGCAAGCGCACACTGCATAACGGTGTGTATGCCTCACTGTTGGCCGTTGCGGTACTGGCGGCGGTGATCCTGCTCAATCTGGTGGTACGGGCACTGCCTGCCCGATACACCGAGTACGACATCTCCACCAGCGCGCTGTTTACCCTCAGTGATACATCCAAAAACCTTCTGCAGGAACTGCCCGCGGATGTGACAGCCTACTATCTGGCTCAATCCGGCCAGGAAGATGCCAATATTACCCGGCTGCTGGACCGCTATGCCGACGAGAGCAGCCGCTTTTGCTGGGAACAGCGGGACCCGGTATTGTATCCCACCTTTGCGGCAGCCTACGAGGGAGCCTCCACCGGCTGCGTGGTGCTGACCTGTGGGGACCGCTACGAGGTGGTGGCCTACAGCGCGATGTACCCCCTGGATGAAGAACTGTATTACTACTACGGCGTAGAACAGCGCAGTTTTGATGCGGAAAATCAGCTCACGGTGGCGCTGTCCAAGGTGATCCGTACCACTTCCTACAAACTGTATGAACTGACCGGCCACGGCGAGACCGCGCTGGACGACGATTTTACCGACACGCTGGAAAACAGCAACGTAGCGGTGGAATCGCTGAACCTGACCACGGCGGGAGCCGTGCCGCAGGATGCCGACGCGCTGCTTCTCAATGCACCGTTGACAGACCTGACCGATGCGGAAATGCAGCTGCTTACCGATTATCTGGCCAGCGGCGGCAAACTGTTGGCAGCCACCGATTTTACCGTGAAGACGCCCAACCTGGACGCGCTGCTGGCTGCATACGGCATGACCCGGCAGACCGGCTTGCTGGTGGAGACCGACCCTGACCACTACCCCTACGGATATCCCCAGACTTACCTGCTGCCGTCGGTACAGGCCAGCGAGATCACCGCCGGGGTGACCGCCAACACCATGCTCTACGCGCCCATCGCCCAGGGCATCCTCTGCGATGAAGAGAGCGAGGTGCTGCTGACCCCGCTGCTGGCCACCAGCAGCACGGCCTACTCCATGGAAAACTATGCCACCGCCGAGACCGCCGCTAAAGCGGATACCGACCCGGAAGGCAGTTTCTATGTGGCGGTGGCGGCGGAAAATGCCGAGACCGGTGCCCGGTTGGTGTGGATCAACTGCCCCAACATGTTGCTGGGCAGTATCAACCAGAGTGTTTCGGGGGCCAACGCCCAGCTGCTGGGCAGCATTGTCAACTGGTTCAACGGCGAGCAGACCACGGCGGTTATAAGCAGCAAAAGTCTCAGCGCCACGGCACTGACCGTGCCCAACGTGGCACGGGTTGGCCTGGGGGTACTGTTTACGCTGGTGCTGCCCCTTCTATGCGTAATTGCAGGGGCTGTGATCTGTCTGATCCGGCGTCGCCGTTAAGGTGAGGAGGGTGCATGTGAATCGTAAAAAGATGCTGCCGCTGCTGGTGGTGGCGGCTGTTATTCTGCTGTTGGCCGTAACGCTGGCGTTGCTTACAGTAACCGGCGATGGGGAAGCCTCCCAGGGAACGGCGCTGTGCCCCTTTACGGCGGAACAGGTAGACCGGCTTTCCTACCAGGGCAGCAACACCGACGTTGCGCTGCTCAAGGGCAGTGAAGACAACTGGATGCTGGAAAGCGACCCGGCCCTGCCTTTGGAGCAGAACACGGTACAAAGTCTGGTGGAGTCCTTCGTTTCCCTGACGGCCCAGCGCAGCCTGCGGGAGGAGGAACTTGCCGAAATCCCCGCCCGCAGTGAGGCGCCGCTGATGGTGTTTTCCCTCACCGGCGGCGAGGAAACCTGGACCCTGACGGTGGACCAGAGCAACGACGTGGCCGACATCTACTATGTCTACGATGGGCAGGGGAATGCCTATACGGTGGCACAGTCCGACCTGAACGGTCTTTGCAAGGCTCCACGGGACCTGTATGCTCCCCAGACGCTGACCCAACAGTCCCTGGAGGATGTGGCGGAACTGCAGGTGGGAGATCTGCACTTTGTGCAGAGTGGCGGCAACTGGACGCTGGCCGACGACCCCGGGTATTCGCTGGACCAGAGCGCCGTCAAAAAGATGGTCAATACCCTCTGCGGTCTGCAAACCGAATGGACCATCACGGCACCGGAACAGGACGCCGCCTACGGTCTGGATGCCCCTGATGTGACCGCCGTGTTGACCTTTACCGATGGGAGTGCCCTGACGGTTCGCTTCGGCTCCCTGGCGGCGGAGGATGATGCCCTCTGCTATCTGGCGTCCAGCGGGGATGCCAATGTGGTGTATGAGGTGAGTGCCGACCACCGCAATGCGTTTGCCGTGACGAAGGAAAGCCTCTACAACGCGGAGGCCACTGCCGAGACCGCTCAGCAAGAGGGGGACGTGGTGGCTCAGTACCCGGTAGGTGGCCGGGAGGATTACGCCGACAGCATCGAATAGACCTGTGGCCGGGTCCCTTTTACTAGGGACCCGGCTTCGCTGTCCCACCGGTGTGCTTGCCCTGGCCGTCCGGGCATGGTATAATACCCAACAAAAGGGGGCGTGTCCGTGGCAGGAAAAGGAACTTTTGCGTTGGCGGCCATGCTGCTTCTGCCGGCGCTGCTGTGGGGGTGCACCGGGCAAGGTGAAAACGCCCCGGCTGTGCCTGCCGCCGTGCCGGAGCCAACGCCCGCAGCGTCTATGGCTGCACAGGCGGAACCGGCGGATGCAGCCCGCCATCTGCTGGAGACCATGACCCTGCGGGAAAAAGTGGGCCAGCTGTTTATCGTGCGGCCCGACGCCCTGGACCCGGAACAGACCCAGGAACGCATCGATGACGCCGATGCCCCGGGGGTGACCGAACTGAGCGACGCTATGCGCCGGATGCTGGAAGAATACCCGGTGGGCGGTATCTGCCAGTTCGGCAAAAACCTGGAAACCCCGGAACAAATCACCCGTTTCAACGCCGACCTGCAAGCCGCCAGTGCGGTGCCGCTGTTTTTGTGCGTGGACGAAGAGGGCGGCAGCGTGGCCCGGCTGGCCAATCATCCGGCCTTTGACTTGCCCCGATACGAGAGTGCGGCGGCGGTGGGGGCCTCGGGCAATACCCAGGACGCCCGGGCCATGGGGCAGACCATCGGCGGATATCTGTATGCCTATGGATTTTCACTGGATTTTGCGCCGGTGGGGGATGTAAACACCAACCCGGATAACCCGGTCATCGGCAACCGGGCCTTTTCTTCCAATCCACAGACGGCGGCATCCATGGCAGGGGCTATGGCCAGGGGTCTGAACGACCAGGGAATCCTGCCGGTTTTTAAGCATTTTCCGGGGCACGGTGATACGGCGCAGGACAGTCACGATGGACTGGCCTATACCTGGCGCACCCGGGAGGAAATGCAGGGTTGTGAATTTCTGCCTTTTGTGCAGCCGGAAACAGGGGAGAGCGGTATCGGGCCCTATGCCGTCATGGTGGGGCATATCGCCGCGCCGGAACTGACCGGCGACGATATGCCGGCTTCGCTTTCTTATATGGTGGTGACGGAATTGCTGCGGAGGGAATTGTTGCCAGACCCTGATACGCTGGTTATCACGGATTCACTGGCCATGGGTGCCATTACTGCCCGGGGCAGCGCCGGGCAGACCGCCGTGCAGGCGCTGCAGGCGGGGTGCGATGTGCTGCTGATGCCCGCGGGTCTGACCGAAGCCTATGACGCTGTGCTTGCCGCGGTGGAGGATGGCACGATCAGTGAGAAACGCCTTGATGAGAGCGTTTACCGCATCCTGCGCATGAAAGAAATCTTTGTGGGACTGCCGTCCTGACAAGGGGGAGTAATTATGCAATCAACCGTATGGGCCGTGGATGGGTCTTTTTTCGGCCAGCGCGTGTCGGGAATCCAGCGCTATTCCATCGAGCTGCTCTCGGCACTGGATGCTGAAGTGGAGCCGGGGCTTGTGGAAGTGGTGGCACCGCCCGGTGTGCGGCTGCCGATCTATCAGAATATCAAAACCGTAACGTTTGGCACCCACAAAGGGGCGGCATGGCAGCAGCTGGATTACCCGCGTTACCTGCAGCAGCGGGGGGCCAGGGGTCTGGCTACCTGCAACGTCATCCCGTGGTTTGGGTTTGACGGCATTGCCGTAGTGCATGATGTCTGCTACCGTGCCAGGCCGGATTTTTACCGGGACCTGCGTGGGCGCGCCAGTGCCCTGTGGCACAGGCTGCAATACCGCCGCATTGCCGCCAGGGCAAGCGCCGTTGTGACGGTGTCGGAATTTTCCAAAGAAGAAATCCAGCGTTATTACCGGGTGAATCCTCAGCGAATTTTTGTGGTATACAACGCATGGCAGCAGATGCAGCGCATCGCCGCCGATGAACGCATTTTCGCCAAGGTGCCCCAGCTGCGCCGGGGAGAATACTATTTCAGCATGGCCAACCTGCTGAAAAACAAAAATTTCCCCTGGGTACTGCGGGCGGCCAGGGCCAAGCCGGAAGCGGTGTTTGCCATTGCGGGCGGCGGCAGCCTGGCAGCCGAGGCAAAGCGCCTGGGCCTGGCGGACCTGCCTAACGTGGTCTACCTGGGCTATGTGTCGGACAGTGAAGCCAAGGCCCTGATGCAGTATTGCAAGGCCTTTGTGTTCCCCACATTGTACGAGGGGTTCGGCATCCCGCCGCTGGAAGCAGTTGCCTGCGGTGCGCCCCGCATCCTGGTAAGTGATACCCCCTGTATGCGGGAGGTCTACGGCGACTGCGCCGGGTACATTGACCTGAACACAAACCAGGGAAACGTGGATGACGTGACGCCTCCCACCCGGGACCCCGCCGAACTGCTGGAAAAATACAGCTGGCGCAAGAGCGCCCAGGCCATGCTGCAGGTGCTGCACGGCATCTAAAACCACAAAAATCCCCGTCCGTCGCTTCAAAATCGCCGGGCGGGGATTTTCTGTCGTTACATACCGAATTTTCGGTCCAGGCTGCGGTATTGCAGCGCTTCGGAAAGGTGGGCGCTGTCCAGTACTTCGCTGCCGTCCAGGTCGGCCACGGTGCGGGCTACCCGTAAAATACGGTCATAGGCGCGGGCACTGTAACCCAGCCGGGTAAAGGCTCCGCGCAGGATCGTTTCGGCGGCGGGGCTCATCGGGCAATAGCGGCGCAGTACGCCGCCGGGCAGCTGGGCATTACACCGCACACCGTGCAACGTCTGATAGCGGTTGCGCTGTACCTCACGTGCCTTTATGACTCTGTCGCGCACTGCGGCGCTGGATTCACCGCCTTGGGCGGCGGCCAGGGCCTCATATTCCACGGGCAGGGCCTCCACGTGCAGGTCAATGCGGTCCAGCAGCGGGCCGGAAATGCGGCGCCGGTACTGTTCCACTGCGCTGGGCGTGCAAGTGCATTCCCGGGTGGGGTGGCCCAGGTAGCCGCATTTGCAGGGGTTCATGGCGGCTACCAGCATGAACTTGCAGGGGTAGGATGCCGACCCGTGTACCCGGCTTACCGTGACTGTACCGTCCTCCAGGGGCTGGCGCAGTACTTCCAGCGCATCGCGGGAAAATTCCGGCAATTCGTCCAGAAACAGCACGCCGTTATGGGCCAGGCTTACTTCTCCGGGGCGGGGGACCGTACCGCCGCCCACGATGGCAGTGGCGCTGACGCTGTGATGCGGGCTGCGGAAAGGCCGCGCCTTGAGCAGCCCCTCGCCGCCGCGCAGGAGCCCCGCCACTGAGTAGATGGCGCTGGTCTCCAGAGCTTCCTCGTAACTCAATGGCGGCAGGATTCCGGGCAGGCGTTTGGCCAGCATGCTTTTTCCGGTGCCGGGCGGGCCTACCAGCAAAAGGTTATGACCGCCGGCAGCTGCAATTTCCATAGCCCGGCGCGCTTCGCTCTGCCCGCGTACATCGGCCATATCGGGGCCCAGCCAGGCTCCATTTTCATCGTAGCCCTCCGCCCGGGCCGGGGCAATGGCCGCGGCGCCGCACAGGTGCAGCACCACGTCCTGGGCGCTGCGGGCGGGGTAGACTGTCAGACCTTCGGCCACGGCGGCTTCAGCCGCGTTTTCAGCAGGCAGGAACAATTCCTTTATGCCGCTGCGCACGGCGGCCAGTGCCATGGGCAGTACGCCGCTCACAGGTCGCAGCGTGCCGTCCAGCCCCAACTCGCCCAGAAAGGCTCGTTCTTCCCCCGGGGCGGGCAGTTTGCCCTGGGCAGCCATAATACCAATGAAAACCGGCAGATCATACACAGGGCCGGTCTTGCGCACATCAGCGGGGGCCAGATTGATGGTGATACGGCTGGGAGGCCACTGGTAATGCAGGTTTTTCACAGCGCTTCGTACCCGCTCGCTGCTCTCTTTTACGGCGGAATCCGGCAACCCTACAAGATTGAACTGGGGCAGACCGCCGGAAAGATCAGCCTCTACCTGTACCAGATATCCGGCCAGTCCCGTGACACCCAGACTCATGACTTTTGCAAACATTGCCTGCCCTCCCGCATTTGACTGTTTAACATCAGTATACCGCGCAAAGCCGGGATTCACAAGCGTAAAACGGGTAAAACAGGCTATTTTAGACAAAATTTGATTGACATGCCCCGGGTAAGTTGGTATATTTAGTGTAGAACCAGGCATTTATATGGAAAGTGTAGGTGTATTACTTATGTATCAGGATATGTATGAACGCTGGTTGGCGGCTGATCTGGACGACGCCGACCTCAAACCCGAACTGGAAAGTGTCAAGGGCGACGACGCGGCCATTCAGGACCGTTTCGCAGTGGCGCTCAAGTTCGGCACCGCGGGTCTGCGCGGTGTCATTGGCGCCGGCACTAACCGCATGAACATTTATGTGGTGCGTCAGGCCACCCAGGGCCTCGCCAACTGGGTCAAAACCCAGGGAGGCACCCAGACTGTTGCCATCAGCTACGATAGCCGTATCAAGAGCGATCTGTTCGCCCGCACCGCCGCCCAGGTACTGGCCGCCAACGGTATCAAAGTCCGCATCTACAGTGCCCTGATGCCTGTGCCTGCCCTTTCTTTCGCCACCCGTTACTATAACTGCAACGCGGGCATCATGGTCACGGCCAGCCACAACCCCGCCAAGTACAACGGCTACAAGGCCTATGGCCCCGATGGATGCCAGATGACCGACGAAGCCGCCGATATTGTCTATGCCGAGATCCAGAAGACCGACATCCTCACCGGCGCCAAGCTGATTTCTTTTGAAGACGGCATGGCTCAGGGCCTCATCGAGTATGTGGGTGAAGACTGCATCAACGCCCTGTACCAGGCCATCGAGGCCCGTTCCATCCGTCCCGGCATCTGCAAGACCGCCGGCCTCAAACTGGTTTACAGCCCGCTGAATGGTTCCGGTCTGGTGCCTGTTACCCATGTGCTGGGTGATATCGGTATCACCGACATTACCATCGTGCCCGAGCAGAAAGACCCGGATGGAAACTTCCCCACCTGCCCGTACCCCAACCCCGAAATCTTCGAGGCGCTGCGCCTGGGCCTGGAACTGGCCGAGAAATCCGGTGCCGACCTGATGCTGGCCACCGACCCTGACGCCGACCGCGTGGGTATCGCTGTCAAGTGCAAGGATGGCAGCTATGAGTTGCTTTCCGGCAACGAGGTAGGCGTACTGCTGCTGGACTACATCTGCGCCGGACGTATCGAGCAGGGGACCATGCCCAAGAACGCCGTTATGTGCAAGTCCATCGTCTCCACCCCGCTTGCCGACAAGGTGGCCGAGCATTACGGCGTGGAATGCCGCAATGTTCTTACCGGCTTCAAGTGGATCGGCGACCAGATCGCCAAGCTGGAAGCTGCTGGCGAAGTGGACCGCTTTATCTTCGGCTTCGAGGAGAGCTACGGTTACCTGGCCGGTCCCTATGTCCGTGACAAGGACGCCATCATCGGTTCTATGCTCATCTGCGAGATGGCCGCCTACTACCGGGCCCAGGGCAGCTCCATCAAGGAAGAACTGGAGCGCATCTACAGCGAATACGGCCGCTACCTGAACAAGGTGGACAGCTTTGAATTCCCCGGCCTGTCCGGCATGGACAAGATGGCCGGCATCATGGCAAACCTGCGCGAGAATCCGCCCAAGGATTTCGGCGGTGACAAGGTGGTCAAGGTTGTGGACTACAAGAAGTCCGAGGAGACCGGTCTGCCCGCCGCCAACGTGCTGATCTACACGCTGGAAAGCGGCGCCACCGTGGTGGTGCGCCCCTCCGGCACCGAGCCGAAGATCAAGACCTACTTCACTACCAAGGGCAAGGATCTGGCCGAAGCCCAGGCCCAGAAGGATAAACTGGCCGAAGCCTGCAAACCGCTGCTGGCCTGATTGCCTGATTTAGGAAAATGGATTTTCCCCGCGGGTTCCCAACCCATTCCGGGCCCGCGGGGATTTTTCTGAGCCGGTTTGGCACAAAAGGGGGAAAGAGAGCGTGCGACGCGGGATTCTCGGCCAGAAAATTGCCGGTTCCCATGTGGATTGCCTATAAACGCAGGAAATTTGCATGGGAGAAAACCGATATGAAAGAAAACAAATATGACGAAACGATCTTTTTTGAAAAATACAGCCGGATGGACCGTTCCCGGCAGGGGCTGCAGGCCGCGGGGGAATGGTCGGAACTGAAAAAGCTGCTGCCGGATTTTGCCGGCAAACAGGTCCTGGACCTGGGGTGCGGGTATGGCTGGCACTGCCGCTATGCCGCCGAGCAGGGGGCGGCGTGGGTGCTGGGCACCGATATTTCCCACAAAATGCTGGCCCAGGCCCGTGCTCTGAATCAGGTGCCCAACGTGGAATACCGCTGCGCCGCCATGGAGGAACTGGCTTTTGCCCCGGAAAGTTTTGACGTGGTCATCAGTTCTCTGGCTTTTCACTATGTGCAGGACTTCGAGCCGCTGGTGCAAAGGGTTGCCCGGTGGCTTACTCCCGGCGGGGAACTGGTCTTTTCCACCGAGCACCCGGTCTTTACCGCCTACGGTACCCAGGACTGGTACTACGCCCCGGACGGCAGCATCCTGCATTTCCCGGTGGATCGCTATTTTGAGGAAGGTCCCCGCCAGGCGGTCTTTCTGGGGGAAACGGTGACCAAATACCACCGGACCCTGACCACCTGCCTGGAGACGCTGCTGCAAAATGGTTTTGCATTGCAGCATGTGGTGGAACCCCAGCCGCCGGAATCCATGCGGGATCTGCCTGGCATGACAGAGGAATGGCGCCGCCCCATGATGCTGTTGGTCTCGGCCCGGAAAACCGAATCCTGAACCCACAAAAAAGCCCCTTCGGTACGCTGCCATATCCGTTTTGACGGATGCGGTCAGCGCCCCGAAGGGGCTTTTTGTCTGAGCATAAGATGAGTATTACAGTGTCAGCTGTTCCATGCTGTCGTCAGCCCGCAGGATTGCACCTGCCGCAGGCAGGGTGCGCACCCGGTAGCGGTGCGCCTCGGCCAGTTCCAGCCCGGCCGAAAGGGTCACCCGGGCGATACGGGCGTTCTTTTTCAGGGCCACTACATTGACACCGGCGGTGTCCCGGGTGGCTTTTTCGGGAATCAGGGCACTGCCTGCCAGCAGCAGCCGGTTGTTGGTAGTGAAGATGGCCAGTTCAGTCTCCTCGGGCAGGTAGCGCATGCAGGCAAGTTCTGCCTTGTCGCTGTAGGCTTTCAGCAGCTTGCGGCGGTTCTGCTTGGTCTCGTAGCTGCTCAAGGGGACTTTGGCGCACTTGCCGTTCTGGAAGAAGAAGAGCATCCAGCCTTTGTAATCGGGCGTCACCACCATGTACAGCGGTACTTCGCCGTCCTCCATGCCCAGGGCCGAGGCCACATAGTCGCCCAGCACGCTGGCCTTACTGTCGCCGAAGTCATAGGCGTGGGACTTGTACACCTGATGGTGGTTGGTAAAGAACAGCAGTTCCACGCTGTTGGTACTCTCGCAGGTAAACAGCACCTCGTCGCCGTCCTTGAGTTTCTGCTCTCCGCTCATGCGCAGGCTCTGGGGCGTGATCTTCTTAAAGTAGCCGTCCCGGGTGAAGAACAAATGCACGGGGTAGTCGGGAACCTGCTGTTCCAGCTCTTCCGCCTCGCTGGCGGGGACCTCGTACAAAATCTCGCAGCGGCGGGGTTTACCGTACTTTTTGGCTACTTCGTTCAATTCCGCTATGATGATTTTGTTGATGCGCGCCGGACGCTTGAGGAGATCTTCCAGATCAGCGATGGCGTTTTCCAGTTCCTCGATCTCGGCAGTGCGCTT
>DXBO01000107.1 GCA_019116485.1 Candidatus Gemmiger excrementavium | reverse complement strand
CACTGCCAGGTGGAGCCGCGCTGTACACCGTTCTGGTCGGACGCGGTGGTACGGGTAAAGGCGTACTGGTCGGCCAGGTCGGTGTCGGGGTCGATGCCCAGATCGGTCAGCGGCATGGCCACATCGGCGTCGGCATCGGTGTATTTAAAGACGTAGTCGGTCTCGGACAGGAAGATGTCCACCTTGTCGTCATCGGCGGCGGAAGCCTGGTTCAGCAGGGCTTCATCCAGCTTCTGCTGGTAGACGCCGTCCTGGTTGGGGTTGATGATCCAGTGGATCTCGGTGCCGTCTTTCAGGGTGGTGACGGTGCCGTCGGCAGAGGTGCTTTCCACCTCCGGGTAGATGGCTTCCAGACGGGTGCGGAATTCGTCGTTCCAGCTGTAGATGTTGATGACGGCGCCTTCGGTGCCGCCGGCAGCGGCAGCGTCACCGCCGGTCTCGCCGGTGGCAGCGGACGAACCGGCGCTGCTGCCGCCGCAGGCAGCCAGCAGGCTTGCGCTGATCGCCGTAGCCATCAGCAGGGAAACAACTCTTTTTTTCATGCAAATACCTCCTACTTGGTAGTACTCCCTTGGAGTACCGATTCCGTTATCGTGACCCTATTATACCGCGCAAATCCCGGCGGGATATATTAGAATCAAACAAAAAATATCAAATCCATGACTGCTTTTTGTCCAAAATGCAGCATTTTGACATTTTGCGGCACCGGGGCCGTTGCGGGACCGGGCGGTTCGTAGTATAATAAACACAGCAATACGCCCCCGGTGCCTTTCGGGGGCAAGGCATACGGCAACTCCACAAGAGAGAGGAGTTACAGGCGATGAGCTACCAAAAAGAATGGCTGCTTCTGGAGGCTAACGACGAGGCGGACGAGATGGAACACCGGGATCCCGGCGAAGAATTCCAGTTTTACAGCGCGGTGGCCGGAGGCAATGTGGATCATGTGCGCCGCAATTGCGAACAGGGCCGCTTTAGGGAAAATGAGGGTGTGGGCCAGCTTTCCCGGGACCCGGTGATGAACCTGAAATACCATTTTGTCATCACCACGGCCATGGTCACCCGGCTGTGCGGCCAGCACGGCATGGAACTGGAACAGGCCTTCCGCCTCAGCGATTTTTACATTCAGAAACTGGACGATCTGCATACCGAGGACGAGGTCTGCGCCCTGCATGACGAGATGGTGATGGATTACACCAAAAAGATGTGCAAAAACCTGCGCAGCGACACCAACTCCAAGCACATCAACGCCAGCAAGGATTATATCTACGCCCACATCAAGGAACGCATCACCATCGAGGACCTGGCCGATGAACTGGGGGTGTCCGCCAGTTATCTGTCCCGGCTGTTCAAAAAGGAGACCGGCCTGTCGGTGTCGTCCTACATCCGCCAGCAAAAGATCGAGATGGCCAAAAATCTGCTCCGGTTCAGCGACAGTTCCATGATTGAGATTGCCAACCAGCTGGCCTTCTCTTCCCAGAGCCACTTTATCCAGCAGTTCCGCGAAGTCACCGGCATCACCCCCAAAAAGTACCGGGACGAAAGCCGCCTGAACCCCTGGGACTGACAGGCTTTTCATTTTCACGCAAAAGAACCCCCGCCGATCCGGCGAGGGTTCTTTTTGTATGGTGCTTACAGCACCAGCAGGATGTGGTTTTCGGCCTGCAGTTTTTCGGCGGGCAGATAGTTGTCGGGCAAAACTTCCCCGTTCAGGGTCAGGCTGGTGCAGCCGGATTCCCTGCCCTGGGGGTTTTCCACCCGGATGTACAGCTTTTTGCCCCGGAAATCCTTCTCCATAGTAAAGTTTTGCCAGCTTTTGGGCACAGCCGGAGCCAGGCGCAAACCGTTCAGGTCGGGGCGCAGGCCCAGGATGCCCTCCACGCAGCCCACCATGACGGTGGAGGCTGTGCCGGTGAGCCAGTGTACCTGGGACCGGCCGAAATGCTTGCTGGCGGGCCCCTCGGTGAACTGGCCGTAGCAGTAGGGCTCCAGGCGGCGGATTTCGGCCCGGTCATTCTGGGCGGCGGGAGCGTTCTCGGTAAAATAGCCGAAGGCCCGTTCCCCGTGACCGCACAGTGCCTCGGCCAGGATCAGCCAGCCCTGAGACTGGGAGAAGATACCGGCGTTTTCCTTGGTGCCGGGGTTGTAGATCACCGCCAGCGCACCCTCAAAGGCATGGGCGTGGTAGGGCGGGTCCATCAGCACGGCGCCGTAGGCGGTGTTCAGCCGGTCATATACCTGGGCCATGGCGTCCTCGGCCTGGCCCTTGGTGGCCAGCCCGCTGATGACCGACCAGCTCTGGGGGTTCAGCCAGAGGTTGGCTTCCGGGTCGGCGGCTGCGCCGATGCGCTGGCCGTCCTCGGTAAAGCCGCGGATAAACCGGTCGCCGTCCCAGCACAGATCCTGGATCTTGCGGGCGGTGTCGGCCATCGTTTCTTCCAGGCGGCGGCAGGCGTCCGTATCCCCGCGGTCGGCGGCAAACCGGCGCAGGATCTCCAGCGCGTAGTAGAACTGCAGCGCCACAAAGGTGGACTCGCCGTTAGCGCCCAGCCGCAGGCAGTCGTTCCAGTCGGCGTACAGCCCGGCGGGCAGACCGTGGGGGCCCAGATGATCCAGCGAGAACTGCACCGCCCGCTTCAGATGCTCGTAGACGGTACCCTCGTCTTTGTTGGCAAAGGGAATGACCTCATCCAGGAAGGCTTTGTCCCCGGTCTCGGCCACATACTTGTACACGGTGGGGAACAGCCATAGGGCATCGTCTGCCCGGTAGGCCGGGTGGCCGGTCTCCGCTACATAAGAGGCATCGTCGGGAGTGTCCTCATGGCCGGGATTGTGGGTGAATTTCACCAGCGGCAGGCCGCCGCCGTTGTCCACCTGGGCTGACAGCATAAAGCGGATCTTCTCCTTGGCCATGGCCGGTTCCAGATGGATGATGCCCTGGATGTCCTG
>DXBO01000106.1 GCA_019116485.1 Candidatus Gemmiger excrementavium | reverse complement strand
CGCTTCATGGAAATTTATCTGTCCAATTCCGGTCAGGAGCCGATCTACGCGCAGATCACGCGGCAGATCAAGGAACAAATCCTGTCCGGCCAGCTGCACGCGGGGGACGCCCTGCCCAGCATCCGTCTTTTGGCAAAGGAACTGCGTATCAGTGTCATTACCACCAAACGTGCCTATGAGGACCTGGAATCTGCCGGGTTCATCTTCACCCAGCCGGGGCGGGGCAGCTTTGTGGCCGCCCAGAATCCCGCGCTGGTACGCGAAGAACACCTGAAGAAAGTCGAAACCTGCCTGCAGGGCGCGGTGGATGCCGCGCGGCTGGGGGGCATCGGCTATGAGGAAGTATGCGAGACGTTACGCCTTTTATGGGAGGGCTGAACATGGCAAACGAAGCAGCCGTACTGCGCGGCGTACAGAAACAGTACAAAGATTTTACGCTGGGGCCCATCGACCTGACGGTGCCCACCGGCACCATCGTGGGCCTGGTGGGGGAAAATGGCGCCGGCAAAACCACCACCCTGAAACTGCTGTGCGGCGTGAACCCTGCCGACGCCGGAGAGATCACGCTGCTGGGCAGCCGCCCCACCGACACCGCGGCCCGGGCGCGGCTGGGTGTGGTATTTGAAGACGCCTATTTTTACGGCGGCCTTACCGCCGGGCACATCGGCAAAAGCATGGCCGGCATCTTCGGCTCCCGGTGGAATGCCGGGCAGTTTGCCGATCTGTTGGAGCGGTTCGGGCTGGACGAAAAGAAAAAAGTCTCGGAGTACAGCCGCGGCATGCGGATGAAGCTGAGCCTGGCCACTGCCCTGGCCCACAACCCCGACCTGCTAGTACTGGACGAGGCCACCGCCGGGCTGGACCCGGTGGTGCGCGCAGAGATGCTGGACCTGTTTCTGGAATTCATTCAGGATGAGGGGCACAGCATCCTGATGAGCAGCCACATTACCAGCGATCTGGAACAGGTGGCCGATTCCATCGCCTACCTGCACCACGGCAAGCTGCTCTTCCACGAGGACAAGGATGCCCTGCTGCAGGAATACGGCCTGCTGCGCTGCAGCCGCTCCCAGCTGGAAAAATTGCCCGCAGGCACTGTGGTGTATACCCGGGAAGGCGCCTTTGGCTGCGAGAGCCTGGTCAAAGGCCGTACAGAGGTACAGCAGCTGCTGCCGGAAGCCGTCTGCGACCCGGCAGCCATCGATGACATCATGCGCTTTTACAGCGGGAGGGACGCACAATGAAAGGTTTGTTATATAAGGATTGGGCCCTGATCGCGGGCGGATACAAGACCAACTTTCTCTTTCTGCTGGTTTTCTACGGGTTGCTGACGGTGGTTTCCCGTATGAGCTTTCTGGCGTATGCCATGGTTTTTGTGCTGGGGATGTATGCCTCCTCCACCATCAGTATGGACGAGAACAGCCATTGGGACGCCTACGCCCACACCCTGCCCGTGACGCCCGGGCAGCTGGTAGCCGCCAAATACTGGCTGACCCTGCTTTTGACCGCCGCCAGCATTCCCCTGTCCTTTCTTCTCATCGCACTGATACCGAACCCCAAGCCCTCTCTTACGGAAACCGCCCTGGGGCTGGCTGCTGCCACCACCGTAACGCTGGTGTACTTCTCCTTTGTGATTCCCCTGTCCTACAAGTTCGGCGCAGCCAAAGCCCGCAGCTGGGTGTCTGTTTCTATTCTCATTGTGGCTTTTGGTCCGGTGCTTCTGTTCCCCATGCTGCCGGAAGCCGTCACCGCCCCCGTGAAGAATGCCGCTGCCGCTCTGGATGCCACTGTCTCCTCCACCTGGTCCGAGACGACCCTCGTCATGGCGGTAGTGGGTGGTCTGCTTCTGCTGTCGCTGGTGTTCGTGTTCATCAGCTGGGCCGTCAGCGTCCGTCTTTACACCCGCAAAGCCTACTGAACCAAAAAGCGGAACGCTCCCCTGCCGGGAGCGCTCCGCTTTTCATTCATAATAAGTAAGTTCACAGCCAGCCGCCGCCGTGCAGGATAAAGATCCAGCCGGTCAGCGTCAGGGCCGATAGCAGCGTGGTGGCGGCAATGGCACTGGCGGTCAGCACCCCCTCGTAGCCCATATTCTTGGCCATCACATAGGAACTGGGGGTGGTAGGGCTGCCCAGCATGATAAGCAGCGCGATGAGTTCTTTTTCCCGGAAGCCCAGCGCCAGAGCGCAGGGCACAAAAATGGCTGCCAGCCCCACGGTCTTGATGAGAGCCGCCACCACCGTGGGGCCTGCTTTCTTAATGGCCTTGGCGCCCTCGAAACTGGCACCGATGGAAAGCAGCGCCAGCGGGGTGGTCAGACTGGCCAGACTGTCCAGGGTCTTGGCCGCCATGGCAGGCAGTTCCACCGGCAGCAGACTGAACACCGTACCCGCCAGGATGCCCAGCAAAATGGGGTTGGTAATAACGCCCCGCAGCAGCTGGCCGGGTCGGGGGGCGGTGCGCCGCTCTCCCGGGGCTTCCAGCATCAGGATCAGCACCGCGAAGATGTTGAACAGCGGCACGCTGCCCAAAATCATCAGCGGAGCCATGCCTGCCTCGCCGTAGATATTCTGGATAAAGGCCACCCCCAGCACCGCCGCGCTGCTGCGGTAGGATGCCTGCACAAATTCCCCTACAATGTTCTTGTCCCGCACCAGCACCCGGGCCAGGGCCCAGATCACCAGAATGCTGACAAGTGTTGCCCCGGCGCAAAACAGCACAAACTTCGGCTCAAAGTCATGGACCATATCCACTTCGGCCATGTCCAGAAAAAGCATGACGGGCAGTGTAATTTTAAAGGTAAGCTTGTCCGCCGCCTTGCAAAATTCTTTCGGCAAAAAGCCCAGCTTGCCCAGAATGCCCCCCGCCACCATAACCAGAAACACCGGCAGCGTGGCGTCCAGACTGAAGATCAGATTTTCCAAACCGTTCATGTTGTCCTTCCCCTTACACACAAAAGAGCCTTGCGCGGCCCTGCCGTTTTATGGTATCATGGAACCGCTGATTTTGCAAGCTGCCTCGAAATCCGGCATATGCTTTGTTTTTTGCGCATACAGCGCGAAAAATGGAGGCAGACGTCTTGACAAAAAGCGGGCCGCTTGCTATAATTAGTTGCTGTGCCAAACGGCACAGAATATCCTTGCCCTTTGCCTGGGCAAAGGGCCATACGTCCAAAAGGAGGTGCACAGAATATGGCTAAGTACGAAACCATGATGGTTACCACCGCCAACCTCGACGAGGAGGCTTCCGCCGCTCTCGTGAA
>DXBO01000105.1 GCA_019116485.1 Candidatus Gemmiger excrementavium | reverse complement strand
AAACTATTTACGTCGTTCATTTTGAATGACCTCCCTTTGCTTCGTCGTGCAGTTGGCAGACCGCACTTCTATTGTAGCAAAGGGAGTTTTTATTGTCTGCATAATCGGCACAAGCCTTCTTTTGAACCACTCGCCTAGCGAGTGGTTTTCGGCATACAAAAACCGCTCCCGCGGTAAGCGGGAGCGGCAGTTGGATATCAAACGGGGTGGGCCTTGTTCTGGAAGTCGGCATGCAGCACGTCGACCCCCTGGATGCGGGCGTTGCGTTTTTCGAAGAACTTGGGCGCCACCTGGGGGAACATGGCGTAGGTCAGCACGTCCTCTTCCTGGATGGCATACTTGGCGGCTTCGGCGCGCAGCTTGTCCATTTCGGGTTCCAGCGTGTCGGCAAAGCGGCAGGTGATGGGTTCCTCACCCTTCAGGATAAAGTCGCTGAATTCCTTCTTGATGGGCGCGGGGGTCTTGCCGTAGTCGCCATGGACCAGGCCCTTGAACTCCTTAGTGACCATCTTGTAGCGCTCGCCCAGAATGACGTTGAACACAGCCTGGGTGCCCACGATCTGACTGGTGGGAGTGACCAGCGGCGGATAGCCGGCGTCCTCACGCACACGGGGGATTTCCTTGAGCACGTCGTCCAGCTTGTCTTCCTTGCCGGCGTCCTTGAGCTGCTTGAGCATGTTGGAGAACATGCCGCCCGGTACCTGGTAGAGCAGCGTGTTGGCGTCCACGCCCAGAGATTTGGGGCTGATCTGGCCGTTGGCAATGTACTTCTCACGCAGCTTGGCAAAGTAGGCGCGGACCACATTCAGCTGGTTCAGGTCCAGACCGGTGTCGTAGTCGGTGTCCTGCAGAGCAGCCACCAGGCTCTCGGTGGGCATATGGGAGGTACCCAGTGCCAGCGGGCTCATGGCAGTATCCACAATATCGGCACCAGCTTCGATACCCTTGAGGATGGACATGGAAGCCAGGCCAGCGGTGTAATGGCTGTGGATGTCCACCGGGATGTTCACAGTAGCCTTCAGTTCCTTGACCAGATCGTAGCAGGTATAGGGCTTGAGCAGGCCGGCCATGTCCTTGATGCAGATAGAGTTGGCCCCCATCTCCTCCAGGGTCTTGGCATACTGGGCAAAGTACTCATTGTTATGTACGGGGCTCAGGGTGTAGCTGATGCAGGCCTGCACATGGGCGCCTTCCTTGTTGGCGGCCTTGATGGCGGTCTGCAGATTGCGCGGGTCGTTCAGGGCATCGAAAATGCGGATCACATCAATGCCGTTGGCCACGGATTTCTGGACGAAATACTCCACCGCGTCGTCGGCATAGGGGCGGTAGCCCAACATATTCTGGCCACGGAACAGCATCTGCAGTTTCTGATGGGGCAGTTCCTTGCGCAGGATGCGCAGACGTTCCCACGGGTCCTCATCCAGAAAGCGGATGCAGGAATCAAAGGTGGCGCCGCCCCAGCATTCCACCGAGAAGTAAGGAATTTTGTCCATCTCGGGCAGGATGGGACGCATCTCATCCATGGTCATACGGGTGGCCAGCAGAGACTGGTGCGCATCGCGCAGAACGACCTCGGTAATTTTGATGGGTTTCTTAGCCAATGTCATTCACCTCGCTTCGTACTCAGTTCATGGTGCACAGCAGGGCGCCGGAATCCACCACATCACCCTTGCGCACATCCACGCTGGCGACGGTGCCGTCCTGCGGGGCGCTGATCTCATTTTCCATCTTCATGGCTTCCAGGATCAGCAGAGTATCACCGGCTTTGACGGAGTCGCCGGGCTTGACTTTCACATCCAGGATGTTGCCGGGCATGGGCGCGTTGACCGCCACGGCACCTGCGGGGCCAGCGGGCGCGGCAGGAGCTGCAGCCGGGGCCGGCGCGGCGGGCGCCGCAGCAGGCGCAGCAGCCGGGGCAGCGGCAACGGGGGCACCGGTGCCCTCTTCCACTGTGACATTGTAAGCAACACCGTTGACGGTAACGATCAGATTTTTCATAGGAAATTCCTCCTTAAAAGTCAGGGTTATGATACAGTCTCTGTGAGCGGGTGCTTACAGCGAAATGTTGCCGTGCTTCTTGGCCAGGCGGACCGCACGCTTGCTGGCAAGCATGTCCAGCGCCTGGGCCACCGCACCACGCACGCCGGCGGCATCAGCCACGATGTCAGCCGCGCCGTTGCCCACAGCGGCAGCAGCGCCGCAGACATCCTTGGCGTAGGCGGCAGCCTTTTCTTTGGTCGCCTCGGCAATATTGTCGGAGGCATCGATTTCCTCCTTAAACAGCACGCTGACAGCAGTCTCGGGAGCCAGCGGCGCCACCGTGCAACCCTGCATGGCCACGCGCCAGTCGGCACAGGCTGCAAAAACCGTATAAACGGGACCGATGGCATCGCCCACCAGCACAGCCACCTTAGCGGTGGTCGCCTCGGCGTAGACACCCGCCATACGGGCTGCCTGCCGGATACCGCCGGCCAGATCGTCCCCTACGCTCTTGACGAAGCCCTCGGTGTTGACCACCGTCACCACCGGGATGCTGTAGGCGTCGCACAGGCGGACAAAACGGGCCGCTTTGGCGGTGCAGGTGTGGCAGATCGCCTTTTTGCCGGTGGCCAGAATGCCCACCGCCGTGCCGTTGATGGTGGCCAGCGCGGTGACGATATTCTTGCCGTAACCGCTGTACAGTTCCACAGCGCTGCCCTGATCTGCCAGCGCTTCCACAGCTGCAGCCGGCGTGTATTGGGCGGCATTCAGCGCCTTGTTGGGGGCAGCAAAATCAAACAGTGCGGGGCCTGCCAGGTTGTTGGCGGGAAGCAGCGCCACGATGGAAGCCGCCTGCTTGGCAGCCGCCAGCGCGTCCGCCGCAGTCACTGCCGCAACGCCCGCCTTGGCGGCAAAGGCTGCGGAACCGGCACCGCTGACAAAATCCTTGGCGGTGAACGGCGCATTGAGGAACAGCTCGGCATCTTCCGCCATGACACAGACATCGGCAGACGCCGCGTTGATGGCGTTAGTGCCGGCGCAGGTTCCGGTGATAACCGCAATCTGCGGCACCACACCGGAAACACGGGCGATCTGGGCGGTCAGCGCAGCAGTGGCGTTGAGCAGGTCCAGCCCACCGTCCAGTTTGGCACCGATGGAATCATAGAAAGTGACCACCGGTGCGCCGGTTTGTGCGGCCATCTCCAACACGCGAATATTCTTCTGGATATCCTGTACGCCCACGGGCTCGCCGTTTTCATACACGACATATACGCTCTGACCGTTGGCGCTGCCGTATGCCGCGCTGACGGCACCGTCGGCGTAAAGCGGCGAGAATGTACCGTCGTCAAAAAATGCTGCAAGGATTTCTGCCTTGCCGGGTTTGTTTGCTGCCATACAGTGACCTCCCATGATAAGACTGACTGTTTTTTGTGTAAATGTGCATAAAAATATGTCATTTGGCACAATTATACTACTTTGTCCAATATTCCACAAGTGGAAACCCTTTAGTTTTTTCGGATTTTTTCCCACTTTTTGGGTATTTTTCCTCAATCGCCGTTTTGTTCCCTACGGGTACGCAGCGGACCGGGCCGCCGGGGCGCTGCCCCGGTCTGGTCTGACGCAGAGCGACTGGTCTTCTGGGCCGCATTGCGTAGTGCGCTGACCTCAGAGCGCTTGAGTTCCCGGTATTCCCCGGGCTGCAGCATTCCCAGCTTGACAGGCCCTTCAGCGCTGCGCTTGAGGCGCACCACCTGCAGCCCAACCGCTGAGCACATACGGCGTATCTGACGGTTGCGTCCCTCGTGCAGAGTAATTTCCAGCACGGTACGGCCCGGTTCATCGGTCACCACATGAATGACACAGGGTTGTGTCTTGATGCCGTCGTCCAACACCACACCGGAGGCCATCCTGACGATCTGCTCTTCGGTGGCACGCGGGTTCACTGTCACACGGTAGAGTTTTCCCACCCCGCCCGACGGATGAGTCAGCAGGTTGATGAAAGCACCGTCATCGGTCATCAGCAACAGACCTTCACTGTCTTTGTCCAGTCTTCCCACTGGTCGCAGCATGGCCGGCACATCCGCCACCAGGTCCATTACGGTCTTGCGGCCACGGTCATCGGAACGGGTGGTCAGGTAGCCACGGGGTTTGTGCAGCATAATATAAGTGTACTGGCGCTTACGCACGATACGGACATTTTTGCCGTCGATGGAAACCTTGTCATAGTCGGGGTCCATCTTGTCCCCTACGCCCACCGGGTGACCGTTTACCTTGACTTTGCCGGCTGCGATCAGCCGCTCCGCTTCACGGCGGGAACAGATTCCCTGGTCGGCCAGTACTTTCTGAATGCGTTGTTCTGCCATGCTCTCTCCTTACGCTTCGGGGGCAGCCTCTTCGGGCTTTTCTTTTTTGATCATCGCCGCAATCTTTTCCACCAGGTCAGGCAGAGCCGCAATGGCATTGTCCACCGCCGTGACCTTTTCAATCAGTTGCACAGTGCGAACATTGCCGCCGGAGATCACCAGAAACGCCACCGGCGTGACCGATACCCCCGCACCGGTGCCGCCGCCGAACATCTGCTTGTCAGATTTGGGCGCCACGTCGGAGCCGCCCGATGCGAAGCCAAAGGTAACCCGCGACACCGGGATGATTGTGGTACCTGCATCCACATGGATGGGATCGCCGATAATGGTGCTGGTATCCACCATTTCCCGGATTTTCTCGATGGTAACGCCCATGAGGCCTTGAATCGGATGTTCTGCCATAAAAAATTCCTCCCTGTATCGTTAGAATGTATATTTTTGTTCAAACCTGTGCAGTCTCCGGCTGCGGCTGCAGCAGCGGGTCCTTCCACAGCCGGTACGCAAGGCCGATCATCAGCACTGCGCAGGCCGAAAGGCAGAAAGATACCCGCCGTTCTGACCGTCGGGTTCCGGTAAAGTCCGGTTCCAGCCACAACCGGTCGCTCTGCACACTGATGGACTGCTGCAGCAATGCCAACAGGGTGTTGAAAGCCGCCATCTCCGCGCCGAAGGCCATGGCGGTATCGGCGGCATCCTCACAGGTAACCGTCCAGAACACATCCAGGTGACGCACCCGCAGTTTGCAGACAGCGTGGCGGCGCATCCAGCGAAAGTGCCCTGCCAGACAACGCAACAGCGCCATCGGTTGCTGCCTGGCCAGGTTCAGAATATGTTCCACTCTCCCACTTTCTGCTTCCTGCTCCACCTGTTCTTCGGGCGGTGTCGACGCCGCTTTCACCGGTGGGGCTGATGCCTCCAAAGGCGCAGACTGCGTTACTGACGGCTCCCGCGGCTTTGGCGCGGGTGGTGGAGCAGTTTCCGGCTGTGGAGCTGCATCCACACTGTGCTGCGGTCCAGGCGCATTCTTTCTTCGCCGCTTATCCCCGCGGGAAAACAGCGTGCGCCGCAGCGGCCCATAACTGGCCGCCAGTTGCACATATCCCGGGCGGTATTCAAAGATCAGCCGCATGGGCACGAACAGCGCCGCTGCCGCCGCCAACACAAGCAAAAGCAGCAGCACGCCCAGTATCTTGCCTATAACCAACAACACGGGCATCGGCGCTCACTTCCATTCCAGTTGTTCTGGTGCATCGGTGCCGTCCTCATTCTGAACCGGGGCCGGCTCCCCGGCCTCCTCATGCAGAGGCGGCAGGTCCTGCAGACTGCCCATACCGAACACCCGCAGGAAGGTATCGGTCACCTGGAACGCCACCGGCTTGCCGGGCAGGTCCAGGCGGCCCGCCTCTTCGATCAGCCCTTTTTCCAGCAGCTTGGTCACGGTGGAAGAAGAATCCACCCCACGCACCTGTTCGATAAAACTGCGGGAGACCGGCTGATTGTAGGCGATGACTGCCAACACTTCCAGCGCAGCCGGCGAAAGCGGCGCGTTGCGGCGGGTATCCAGGATGCGTTTGACCATCTCACCGTAATAAGGGCGAGTGGTCATCTGCCAGCGGTCCGGCTCAAAACGCAGCAAAGCCAGGCCGCTCTCTCCTTCATCATATCGCTGTTGCAGGCGCAACAGCAGTTCCCGGGTTTCCTCCGTCGGCAGACGCAAGGCATCTGCCAAGCGTTCTGTTTCCACGGCCTCAGCATGGGCAAACAGCATAGCCTCCAAAGCCCCAATCCGTTGCGCTTCATTCATGGGCGTTTTCCTCCTTCTTGCGGCGATGACGGCGGTCCAGGTCCAACCGGCCCTCGTCATCGACCCGGATGCGCCCGGCACGGATTAGTTCCAGCAGCGCCAGGAACGTAGCCACGTTGGTGCTGCGGCTCTCCTCCTTGCTGAACAACTCGCTCATGCGGTGCAGGCTGCCCCGCAAAAGTCCCCGCAGCATGTGGGTCACACGACTGGCTACCGAAACAAACGGCGCGGTGACCAGCGGTTCAAACCTCTCCTGGGTAGGTTTACGCTTGCGCAGGCTGCGGCCCATCAGCCCGAACCACGCCTGTACCAACAGGTTTGGATCATGGCGGCGGGTATATTCAGCTGCCCCCACCAGCGGCATGGGTTCCCGCACGGCGGTAAACAGGTCCCGTGCGCGGCTACCCAGCTGGGCGGCCACCTCTTTACAGGCGCTGTATTCGATCAGGCGGCCTGTCAGCTCAGCTTTCATTCGCTCGGCTTCCGGGCTGCGAGGCAGCAACAGGGTGCTTTTCATCTGGACAAGGTGGGCGGCCATGTCAATAAATTCACTGGACACATCCATGCGGTTCTGCTGCAAAGTGCGGATCGCTGCCGTATATTGGTCAATAAGCTCCATGATGTTTACATCATAGAGGTTCATTTTGTTTTTGCCCACCAGATAGAGCAGCAGGTCCAGCGGCCCCTCAAAATCCTCTATTTTAAATGTCAGAATTTCTTGCAACGTTACCCCCACAACTAGCCCATAAAGGCGGTCAGGTCCACCAGGCGGTCCCACAGGAAGTTCACTACCACCGACAGTGGAATGTTCAGCAATCCCGTCAGGGCCAGCAACAGCACGGCAATCATGATCTGATGTTCGTACCGCATCACCTTAAAATACAACCGCTGGGGCAGAAAGAGCAGCGCGATGCGGCTGCCGTCAAACGGCGGCACCGGGATCAGGTTAAAGGCCGCCAGGCTCAGGTTCATTACGATCATATAATACAAGAACATCTGCGGCAGCATCAGCCAGGAAGCATCGGCCCGCAAAACCAGACGGTACAGAATCATGGATACCCAGGCCAGCAGGAAATTGCTGATCGGCCCGGCAGCCGCCGAGATAGCCATACCCACCTTGGGATTTTTGTAATTGCGCACATCGATGCGCACCGGCCTGGCCCAGCCCACGCCGCCCACCAGCATGCACAAGGCCCCCCACGGGTCAAAATGGCGCAGCGGATTGAGTGACAGGCGCCCCGCGCGCAGGGCGGTATCGTCCCCCAGCCAATGGCTGACCAATGCATGGGCAGACTCATGAAACGGGATCGCGATGAGCACCACCAGGGCGCGCAGCAGATACTGCACTACCTGGTACATCGACAACAACCCGTACAATACAAACACCACCCCATAAAAATATCACTTTATTATACCGTACAAAGTGGCGCAAAACAAGCCCTGAACCGCCCGCAAAAGCCCCGTTTTGCCCAAAAAGGACGAATGGCAAAAAAACGCAAACTTTTTTATCCAAAGGGCTTGCATTTCCCGGAAATATTCGCTATAATAGTACAGCTATTGAAAAGGAGGTGCAAGCAATTATGGCCAAATGTTCTTGCTGTGGCAAGGGTGTCACGTTCGGTATCAAAGTTTCTCACTCTCATCGTCGGAGCAACCGTACCTGGAACCCCAATGTCAAGCGCGTGAAGGCGATCGTGGACGGTTCCCCGAAGTATATCTACGCCTGCACCCGCTGCCTGCGCTCTGGTAAAGTTACCCG
>DXBO01000104.1 GCA_019116485.1 Candidatus Gemmiger excrementavium | reverse complement strand
GGAAACTGGAGGCGCCGACGCTGGTGAAGTGCCCGCAGTGTGGCGAACTGAAGGTTCCCCATAAGGTTTGCGGCAAGTGTGGCTACTACAAAGGCCAGGAAGTCATCAAGAAGGAAGCGTAAGTTTCTTGCAAGGGGAGGGCGTTGCCTTCCCCATTTTTATTACACCTGTTTTGCTTCCCCCCTGCGGAAAGGAGAGGGCCCTATGCCATTGTATGTCACTGCGGTGGACCCGGACTCCCCGGCACAGCGCCTGGGGATCGGGCCGGACTGCGCCTTGCTGGCGGTGGACGGCCACCCGTTGGCCGACGCACTGGACTACCAGTTCTATACGACACCAGCCCAATTCTCGCTGGAAATTTGCCGGAATGGTGGGAAGGAAACTCTGACCGTGGAAAAAGGGGAGTATGAGCCCCTGGGGTGCAATTTCAAGACCTATCTGGGCGACGAAAAGCACAGCTGTGATAACCACTGTATGTTCTGTTTCATAGACCAGCTGCCTCCCGGTATGCGGGAACCCCTCTATTTCAAGGATGACGACGAGCGCCTTTCCTTTCTGTTTGGCAACTATATCACGCTGACCAATCTCAGTGACCGGGAGATTGACCGCATCATCCAGATGCATATCAGTCCCATTTTCGTGTCGGTACACACCACCAACCCGGAGCTGCGTGTGCGCATGCTGGCCAACAAGCGGGGCGGAGAAGTGCTGCAATACTTGCCCAGGCTGGCGGCTGGTGGTATCGAACTGAACTGCCAGCTGGTGCTGTGCCGGGGAATCAATGACGGCGAAGAACTGCGCCGCACGCTGGAAGATTTGCTGGCTCTGCGCCCCCAGGTGGGCAGTATCGCGGTGGTCCCCGCCGGCGTGACAGATTACCGTAAGGGGCTGTACAAGCTGCAGCCTTACGATGCGGCTTCGGCGGCGGAAACGTTGGCGATCCTGGAGGAATACAGCACCCGCTGCCGGGAACAATACGGCCGCAGCGTTGTCTATCCCAGCGATGAATGGTATCTGACAGCAGGCAGAGAACTGCCGCCCGCCGCTTTTTATGATGAATTTGCCCAGCTGGAGGACGGCGTGGGGATGTGGCGGCTTTACCACGACAGTTTTCTGGAAGAATTGCAGAACTATCGCGGGCTGGTGCTGCCTCATCGCCTGGATGTGGTCACCGGCACGCTGGCAGGACCGCTGATTGAGCAATCCATGCAGGCGCTGATGGCCCGTTACCCCCAGGTGAAAGTAAAGGTGCATCCCATCCGCAACGAATATTTTGGCGGCAACGTCAGTGTGACGGGCCTTGTCACCGGTACTGATATTCTCAAACAGTGCCGGGGCAGACTGCAAAGTGAGGTGCTGGCTGTGCCGGAGGTCATGCTGCGGGACGAGAAGGACCGTTTTCTGGATGATGTGACGCTGCCCCAGCTGTCCCGGGAACTGGGCTGTCGTGTAGTGGTGATCCCTACGGATGGGGGCGGCTGCTGCAAAGCCTGCCTGGGCACCCACAAACGCCTGACCAGAACCAGAAGAAAACCCGAATAAAGGAGGAACGGCCATGGCAAAACCTATTGTAGCCATTGTGGGCCGGCCCAATGTGGGCAAGTCCACGATCTTCAATAAACTGACCGGCCAGCGCCTTGCCATTGTGGAAGATACCCCCGGTGTGACCCGGGACCGCATCTTCTGCGATTGTGAGTGGTGCGGCAACAAGTTCCTGCTGGTGGATACCGGCGGTATCGAGCCGCGGATTGACGACGGCTTGCTGGCCCACATGCGGGAACAGGCGCAGATCGCCATCGACTCGGCGGACTGCATCATTATGGTGACCGAACTGACCAACGGCGTCACCCCTCAGGACCAGGACATTGCCGGTATGCTGATGCGCAGCGGCAAGCCGGTGGTGCTGGCGGTCAACAAGTGCGACAAAATCGGCGAGCCGCCCATGGAACTGTATGATTTTTACACACTGGGCCTGGGAGAAATCATCCCGGTCTCCGGGGTACACGGCCACGGCACCGGTGATTTATTGGATGCTGTCTGCGCCCACCTGGATTTCGGTGATGAGGAGGAAGACGGCGATGATCGCATCACGGTAGCGGTCATCGGGCGGCCCAATGTGGGCAAGTCAAGCCTTATCAACCATATTCTGGGGGAAAACCGCCTGATTGTGGCCAATGAGGCGGGCACCACCCGGGATGCCATCGACACGCTGGTAGAGAACAAATACGGCAAGTTTGTTTTTACGGATACCGCCGGTCTGCGCAAGCGCGGCAAAGTGGAAAGCGGTGTGGAGCGCTACAGCGTATTGCGCAGCCTGGCCGCTGTGGAACGCAGCCGTGTCTGCGTCATCATGATCGACGCTACGGTAGGTTTTACTGAGCAGGATTCCAAGGTGGCCGGCTATGCCCATGAGCAGGGGAAAGCCTGCATCATTGCGGTAAACAAGTGGGATGCCGTCGAGAAGGACACCTATACCATGGACACCATGCGCAAACAACTGGAAGAGGATTTCAGTTTTATGTCCTACGCGCCCATTGTGTTTATCAGTGCCAAGACCGGCCAGCGGGTGGATAAGCTGTTCGAGACCATCCACTATGTGGACATCCAGAACGGGACCCGGGTCCCCACCGGTGCACTCAACGAGATGCTGGCTAGGGCTACCGCCAAGGTGCAGCCGCCTTCCGACAAAGGTAAGCGCCTCAAGGTGTTCTACATCACCCAGACGGCGACAAGGCCGCCCACGTTTGTCTGCTTTGTCAACCAGAAAGCGCTGTTCCATTTCTCGTACCAGCGCTATCTGGAAAATCAGATTCGGGAAACGTTTGGCCTTACCGGCACGCCTATCCGCATGATCACGCGGGAACATGGCGACGGTTCTGTGAAAGCGGGAAAGGTGTAAGGAAAAATGATGCTTCATATTGTGGCGGCCTGCGTGCTTGCGGCTCTGGCCGGATATCTGTTGGGCAGTATTATGACCAGTATTGTGGTTTCCAGACTGATGTTCCATGAGGATGTACGTACCCACGGCAGCGGCAACGCGGGTATGACCAATGTGCTGCGTACCTACGGAAAGCTGCCGGCGGTGCTCACCATTGTGGGGGACGTGGGCAAAAGTGTGATTGCGGCCAACCTGGGCAGGATTCTTTTTGCTACGCTGATCGGCACCGATGCGCTGCTGGACCCCATCTGCGGTGCGTATCTGGCGGCGATCTTCTGCATGATCGGCCACAGTCGTCCGCTGTATTTCGGCTTCAAAGGCGGCAAATGTGTGCTTGCGGGTGCCGGCGCGGCCCTGTGTATCAGTCCGATTGTATGTGTGGTCTTGCTGTTGGTTTTTCTTGTGCAGTTTGCTTTCTCGCGTATCGTGTCGCTGGGCAGCATCATGGTGGCAGCGTTGTTCCCGGTGGTGACTCTGATCTACTGGGTTATGATGGGGGTCAATGCACCTACCATTATATTCAATACGCTGTGCAGTGTTATCATGGGCACTATGGTGATCTGGCTGCACCGTGCGAACATTGAGAGACTGAAAAACGGTACGGAGTATCGCTTTGGCGAAAAGAAAAAGCAGGAAAAATGATGCCAGAGGCGGCAGGTTGGAAGCAAC
>DXBO01000103.1 GCA_019116485.1 Candidatus Gemmiger excrementavium | reverse complement strand
TAGTAGAGCAGCTATATTTACCAAGATCATTATATTCTTTACTACTAAATGACTTTTTGCCTAAAACCTGAGAAACTCTAAAAATATCGTTCAGCAAATCATTATCTGAAACAGCCGTGTGTAAATGGGAGCTCTTTGCTGCCGCCATCTGAAATTGATTCGATTCCAATTCACACAATTCCAAAACCTTAAGCCAACTTCCAAAACGCCTGCAAATAGTATCAGCTCCGTAACAGCCTGCCTTTGCATACTCTTTCTTAGTTAAGGTAGACTTTTGAAGCATTCTCGCCACACGAGAAACATCATTCAACATATCCTCATTGGATATGTTATGGTGATATTCATTTAATACAAATTCCATATTTCTTTCAACTTACAAAAGTGGTTGCTTTTTCGAATGCGTACATTTCATACTAAATTTTTCTCACCATTATTATAGCGTACTCTACAAAAGGTTACAAGCCACCAATACGTTTCGCTTTCCTTTGCCCATTTGGGAATACACCGTCTCCCCCCAGACTTTCCAAAAGCAGGTGTCCAATTTCAAGAAATATAAAAAGAAAAAACGAGCCTGCATTTTTGAATAACAGAACTCGTTTTCTGGCGGAGATGGTGGGAGTCGAACCCACGCGCCTCTCTCGAGACCTAAAGCATTTCGAGTGCTCCCTCTTACGACCTCTTGAGTACATCTCCATATTTAATTTTTCCAGCACCGCCTTGCTAACCTTTCGGAAAAATGCAAGATTTCGATGCAAGATAAGCGGATAAAACCGGAAACCATACCCCGGGAAAATCCCGCCGTCACGCCATTCGCGGCGGACGAACCGGCCAGTGGGCTGCAAACTTTCGAGTGCTCCCTCTTACGACCTCTTGAGTACATCTCCATATTTAATTTTTCAAGCACCGTCTTGCGCGTCCTTCGGACAAATGCAAGATTTCAATGCAAGATAAGCGGGAAAAATTTTGATACACACCCCGGATTCGGCCCCGTGTGAAGCCAAACCCTGCGGACGAATCAGCCAGAAAGCCTCAAACTTTCGAGTGCGACCTCTTCGACCTCTTGAGTAATGCTCCATTTTATGGGTCCGGGATGCCGCGCGGCGGCGTATAGGTTATTATAGCAAAATTTGGGCGGGCTGTCAATGCGGGGCGCGGGCAGGCCGGTCAGAACAGCCGCTGTTTCTGGGTGGGGGTGGGGTCGAAGGGGGTGTCCTCGTGGTGGCGGCGGATGAACACCTGGCGGGTCTTTTCCGTCACGGTGCGGCCATTGTGTTTGGGCACCGTGTAAAAGGTGCGGCTGATGTTGTAATATCCCCGCAGCCGCTGCACCAGGTACTGGGCCACGGCGGGCAGGCAGTCGGTGTCCTCGATATTTTCGTAGTTATAGTCCGCGTAGCGGAACGCGATTTCGTCGTTGCCCGCATACAGCGTGATGCCCGCCTCATCCAGCACCACTTCCCGGATGACGCTCTGGTGCAGGCCGGCGGTGCCGCATTCAGCGGCCAGCTTGGCGGCCCGGGGGCGCTGGTCCAGCGGCACGCTCTGGGGGTCCAGCTTTTCCACGCCCCGCTGGCCGATCTCCAGCAGGATATCCCGCATCATGCGGCTTTCCAGCAGGGGGCGGATGCGCTCTTTGGCGCGGGCTTGTTCGGTTTTGTTCTGGATCGCAGAAATCAGGCCCATGGAGGCACCCCTTTCAATGGTAACAATTCGTTTACAGTATACCACAGATTTCGGGGGACGCACAAGCGCAGGTCCCCACAAAAAATGCCGCGCTTCCTGCGCGGCTTGTTGTGGAAATTGATGGTGCGGCCCGGCCTTAGCCCTGGGCGGCGCCAAAAGGCACCACCCCGGTGCGGTCCAGCGCCGCCATGACGCCGGGGATCAGCACCAGCTGCAGCAGGATGCCCGGCACGGCGGAAAGCAGCGCGCCGGACAAAAATGCCTGTACCGTAAAGGCATTGCCCGCCAGGCCCAGCAGCAGAATTTCGGCCAGGCCCCAGACCAGGCGTCCCCCCACCATGGCGGCCAGCAGGGCCCCATAGACGGCGCCCACGCCCCGCCGGGGCAGCCGGGCGTACACCAGGGCGATGATAAGCCCGTAGGCAGCCAGTTCAAAGGCCATAGCCAGGGCCACGGGGTACATGGGCGGCATACCGAACAGCACCGAGCGCAGCAGCGGCGCGGCAAATCCCACCGCCAGACCGTACTGCCAGCCGCAGAGCAGACCGCAGAACAGCACCGGGATGTGCATGGGCAGCAGCATGTTGCCGATGGCCGGGATGCCCCCGGTGACCATGGGCAGCACCAGGCACAGCGCCAGGAACAGCGCCGCCAGCACCAGCGTATAGGTTTTGTGTTGTGAACGCATTTCACAGCACCTCCTTATCCAAAGTGTTCCGGCGCGGCCCTTCTGGGCCGCCGATGCCTTCCTGGCTTTTTCTAAGGAACCGTTTTTTATTTTACACCGTCAGGGCGGTGGTGTCCAGCACAAAGTCGCAGGTTTTTTCCGGGGCGTGGGCGGCAAAGTATGCCTCTTCCAAAGGAATCCAGCGGGCAGCAAAGGCCGGGTAGCGCTCCCCTTCCCGGGCTTGCAGCCGGGCGCACCGGCAGTCCGGGGCGCAGGTCACAAACACTTTGCAGGCAAAATCCACCCCCAGGGCCGGGTGCAGGGCATAGCTGCCCTCCACAATGTTCAGCGCCCGGGGCGGCAAGGGCACGGCGGTCTGCAAGGCGCCGCTCCGGCAAACATAGGCCCGGTAGTCGGCGGGCTGCCCGGCCAGCAGGGGCAGCAGTACCTCTTCCCGCAGGCGGGCAAAATCCATGTTGGCCCCCGGGTGCTGTTCCCAATCAGGGCGGCGCCGGGCCGGGGGCAGGTAGAAGTCATCCATATGTACCAGGTTGCAGTCCAGTTCCCCGGCCAGCCAGGCCGCCAGGCTGGATTTGCCGCTGCCGCACCGGCCATCGATGGCCAGCAGGGCCGGGATGTTGCCCGCTGCCAGGGCCCGGGCGGCAGCCAGCACCGGGGCGGCGGCGGTTTGCAGCGGGGCGATCACGGCTGCAGGGCCCCCAGGGCCAGGGTCACCGCGCTTTGCAGGGCGTCCTCCAGGCGGCAGTCCTGGGCGCCAGCGATCTGCACGCCGCAGTGGGAGGCAGGGATCAGAATTTTTTCCGCCGCCGCACCGGACACCGCCGCGGCCATTTTAGGGGATACTTCCCCCAAAATCCCGTTGGCCAGAATGATGCCGATGGGCCCCAGGATCAGGTGGGCCCGGGCGGCATTGTACACCACGGCGTTTTCGCCGGTGGCCCCCCGGGAGGCACCGGCCTTGAGCATAGCGTTGGTGGCCAGCACGTTGGTGCCCACGGCCAGCAGGTCGCAGTCGGCGGGCAGGGCGGGGGCCAGCCGTCTGATGAGCTGGGCCCCCATACCGCCGCCCTGGGCGTCCAGGACAAGGATGAGGCGATGGTTGGGCATGGAAGACTCCTTTTGGGAAAGAATAAAGAATAAATAATAAAGAATAAAGAAGGACGCGCGCCGCGCGCGCAAATCCAGAAACCCGGGGCGGTGGGCCCGACAGGCCGCGGATGCGACAGGGCGCAGGGACGGCGGGGGTGAACCCCCACCCTACTGGGGTCAAGGCCCCGGAACAGCAACACAACGGGCAAACAGCACGGTGGGCATTGCCTGCCGCCTGCAAAACAAAAAGCGCGGCCATTGCAGGCCGCGCGGAGTGGCAAATCTTGCTTATTCAGCCTGGATCGCGCCGGTGGGGCAAACGCCCTCGCAGGCACCGCAATCGACGCAGGAAGCAGCATCGACCACAGCCTTGTCCTCCATGCTGATCGCGCCGACGGGGCAGGTGTCAACACATGCACCGCAAGCAACGCACTCGCTGGTAACGGTATGAGCCATCGTGAACTCCTTATCTCCGTGCTGATTGATGTCCCCTACCGGCCCTGCACGGCTGCTTCCCGGTATGGTTGCACAGCGGGTTCAGACCCCCGCCGCGTTACAGATAGTGTAACACATTGCATAAAAATTCGCAAGTGCCATATCTTGAGTTTTTTTGCCGCGGCACCACAAAAAGGCTCAGTCCTGTTCAGGGTCGGGGGCTTTGGGGGCGCGCTTGCCGCCCCGCAGGTAGACGCATTCCTCCCGCTTGTAGACGCGGGGGGCCAGGCTCTCCACATTGGAGCGGACTTTCAGCGTGCCGGCCACCACGTTGGTCTCCACCACGGTGCCCTCGCCGTCCGGTGTGCGCACCACGCTGCCCACCATGGGGGTGATGGAGTTGAGGTATTCATAGCTTTTCTGCTCATAAGCCAGGCAGCACATCAGGCGGCCACAGGCGCCGCTGATTTTGGCCGGGTTGAGGCTGAGGCCCTGTTCCTTGGCCATCTTGATGGACACCGGCTGGAAGTTCTTCAAAAACCGGCTGCAGCAGAAGGGCTGCCCGCACAGGCCCAGGCCGCCCAGCATCTTGCTTTCATCCCGCACGCCGATCTGCCGCAGCTCGATACGGGTGTGGAACTGTGCCGCCAGGTCCTTGACCAGTTCCCGGAAATCCACCCGGTTGTCCGCCGTGAAATAAAAGACCAGCTTGCTGCGGTCCAGGGTGTACTCGGCGTCCACCAGCTTCATTTTCAGGTCGTGGGCGGCGATGCGCTGCTCGCAGATGGTATAGGCCTGCTGTACGTCGGCCCGGTTCTGGCGCATGCGGCGCACGTCCACGGCGTCGGCCACCCGCACCACCGGTTTGACTTCCCGGGAAAAGCCCGGCACCTCGTGGGGGCCGCGCACCACCTCGCCGCACTCAGTGCCCCGGGCCGTGGTGACAATGACGAATTCGCCTTCCTTCACGCTGAAGTCGCCGGGGTCAAAGTAGTAGGCGCGGCCATTCTCCTTGAATTTTACCGAAATCACTTTCATCTTCTGTTTTCCTTTTCCGTTCAGGCGATTTGAGCCGCCAGCAGCGCCACCGTCAGGCGCAGGTTGCCGTTGGCCGTCACATGGCGGCGGGTCTCGGCCACAGCCCGCAGGATATCGGCGGCCTGGGCCGGGCGCAGCCCACCGCAGGCCCCACCGTAGTCGGGGCGGCGCAGCACGGCGCTGCACAGCTGGTCCAGCTGCCACAGCAGGGCGGTCAGCCCTTCCCGGTCCCGCTCGTATTTGGTCAGCAGGGCCAGGGCGCGGTAGGTATCGTTGCTGGCCGCAAACCCGCACAGTTCCCGGGCTTTGTCCAGGGCGGCGCGGGCGTCCTTATCCCCAAAGACCCGCAGGGCGGTGCCGATATGCCCCTCATACACAAAGGCCAGTTCTTCGGCCTGGGGGGCGGGCAGGCCCCGGTCCCGCAGCAGGGCTGCGCATTCGGCGGCAGGCACCGGCGCAACGGTATAGGCCGCGCACCGGCTGCGGATGGTGGGCAGCACGGTGGCGGCGCTGGCGGCGGTAAGCAGGAACAGCACCCCCTCGGGCGGTTCCTCGATGATTTTGAGCATGGCGTTGGCCGAAGACCCGTTGAGGTTCTGGGCGCCGTAGATGAACAGCACCCGGCCCGCCGCGTCGGTAGACAGGGCGGAATGCTGGATGGCTTCCCGCATTTCCCGCACCCGCTTGACGGGGATCTGGCCGCTGGCGCCCTCGCCCCGCAGCACCAGGCACTCGGCGTCCTCCTGCCGGAGCACCGCTTCGGCATGGGGGCCGCCCGCCGGGTATAAGTAGTCTGCCGCCAGACAACGCGCAGCAAAGCCCGCCCCGCAGCCCGGTTCCCCCACCAGCAGCACGGCATGGGGCAGACGCCCGGCGCGCAGCGCGGCGGCAAGTTCGGCTTTCAGGGCGGCGTTGCCGGCCAGACGGTCCAGCATCACAGCTTTTCGAACCGCTCCACGTTGGTGACGATGATGGTAGCGCCGCCCACCGTGACTTCCATGGGCATGGCGCTCTCGATGCCCAGGCCCAGGGTGGCGGTGCCGGGCACGATCTCGGTGCGCTGCTTGCAGAACTGGGAGATGATGCTGATGCATTCGTCCACCTTTTCGTCCTCGGTGCAGATGAGCAGCGTCATGTTGCCGGCCATCAGGAAACCGCCGGTGGTGGCCAGGCGGGTGACATAGAACTTGTGCTTGAGCAGTTCGTTACAGACGGCGCGGGAATCCTCTTTATTGACGATGGCGGTGATGAGTTTCATAACAAAAAACCTCCTTGGAGCGTTTGTTTGATTTCAGCGGTGGTAGCGGTCATTCCAGTCCTTGCGGCGCTTGTAGCTGGTGACGGTCTCCTTGCACCAGTCCAGCAGTTCCCGGCCAAAGAACGCCAGGAACCCGGCCTGGCACAGGATCAGGCTGACCCGGGTGCCCATATCGCCGGTGATGAACTGCCAGGCCCACAGGATCAGCTCGTACCAGCCCAGGTACTTCATTTTAAAGGGGACCAGCCCCCACAGCAGCACCCCCTGGTTGGGCCACATCCAGGCATAGGCGAACAGCAGGCTGATATAGATGCCGCTGGGCGAGGCCCCGCCCGCCACAAAGCAGCTGACCCAGGCGCCCAAAACGCCCAGGGCGATGAACAGCGTCATGCGGAAATCGCCCCAGTAGCGGGTCAGGACATTGCCGATCCAGAAATAGAACACCAGGTTGAGCACGCCCAGCACGCTGCCGATCCAGATGGGCTCAAACAGGAAGGTGACGAGCCGCCACACCTGGCCGGACAGCAGGCCCCAGATGTTCAGCGAGACCGCAAACAAAATCTGCCAGTTGAAAAGCAGGGCGATAAGCCCCACGACCAGCTGGCCCACCATCAGGCCGTTGATAAGATAGGGAATGCCCAGGTTGCCCCAGCGGCGTTCCAGTTTATCGATCCAATTCATGGGCCAAGCCCTCCGTTATCAGATTTGGGTATGGATATACGGTGTTATTGTACCATTTTTGGGCGGTCAGTGCAACCGTTCCCTGTCGAATCCGCCGGGGTTCAGGCCAGCACGGCCAGCGTTTGCCCGTTGCCGGTGCCGCTGTGGTGCAGGGCGGTGCCGGCGGCGGTCAGGGCGGCCACGGCGGCGGCAAAGGCGGGGGTCACTTCCTCGCCGGGGGCCAGCAGCGGCACCCCGGGGGGGTAGGCCCACACATATTCGGCGGCGGTTTTGCCCACCGCCTGTTCCAGCGGCAGAACAGCCGCGGGGCAGTCCAGCGCCTGCCCGATGGTACACCGGGCGGGGCCGGGGGGCGGCAGCAGCGGCCCCGCCGCAGGGGCCGGGGCGGCGGCCGCATCCCGGCGGGTGAGCAGGTCGGCCAGCCGGTCCAGGGCGTCCTCGCCGTCGCAGGGGCTGGTCATGGCCAGCACGTTGGGGCCGCAGACCATTTCCGGTTCAAAGCCCCCGGCCCGCAGGTCCGCCGCCCCTTCGGCGCCGATGCGCAGCAGGACCTTGCCGTCGTCGCAGCCATACACGGCGGCCCGGGCGGGGCTTGCCCCCAGCACGGGGGTGTTGTGCCAGGTGCGGGCGGCGGCGTAGAACCGGTCCAGCCGGGCGCGCCAGGCAGCAAAGGCGGCGGGGCCTTCTGCGGCCAGCCAGGCGGTGCAACCGTCCAGGCTGGTGAGCAAGGGGTAACTGGGGGAGCTGGTCTCGAAGACATCCAGCTGACGGTCCACGGCGGCGGGGTCCACCAGGGTGCCGCTGCCGTGCAGCCAGGCGGTCTGGGTCAGGCTGGGCAGCGTTTTGTGGGCGCTTTGCACCACCAGGTCGGCCCCGGCCCCCACCGCACCGCCCCGCCAGCCCCAGGGTTCGGCCAGGGGCAGGTAGTGGGCGCCGTGGGCCTCGTCCACCAGCAGCGGTACGCCCCGGGTGTGGCAGATACCGGCGATGGCGGCAATATCGCTTTGCACCCCCTCGTAGGTGGGGCTGGTCAGGATGACGCAGCGCACACCCGGGTGGGCGGCCAGGGCGGCGGCCACGGCGGCGGGGTCGATGCTGCCGTACACGCCGAAATCCGCCAGCACGGGGGGCGTCAGATAGTAAGCGGTGAGGCGGCCCAGTTCGATGGCATGGTAGACGGATTTGTGGCAGTTCCGGGCCACCAGTACCTCGCTGCCAAAGGGCGCCAGGGCGCGGATGCCCGCCAGCAGCCCCACGGTGGAACCGCCCACCAGGTAGCGGCACCAGCGGGAGCCGTACAGCCCGGCGGTACGCGCCATGGCTTCGGCCAGTATGCCCCGGGCGTCGTGCAAATCGTCGGCGCCCTCGATCTCGGTCAGGTCAAAGGCATGGCAGGAAAGGCCCGGCGCAGGGGCCAGGCGGCGTTTGTGGCCGGGCATGTGCAGCGGGTAGCGGGCCGCGGCCAGTTGTTCACATTGTTGCTGTAAGATAGATTTCATAGATTTTGTCCCTTCTTTGCAAAGAAGGGACCGAAGAAACTCCAAACAGATTATTCCAGCACGATCTCGGCTTTGCTGCCGGCCCGGGTCTTGGTGACCCGCACCTGGCGGGTCAGGCGGGATTGCAGCGCCTCCACATGGGAGATCACGCCGATGAGCTTGTCGCCCCCCGCCAGCCCGGCCAGGGTATCCACGGCTTTTTCCAGGCTGTCGGCGTCCAGGGAACCGAAACCTTCGTCGATGAACAGCGTTTCAATGGTGACGCCCCCGGCGTTGTGCTGGATGGTATCGCTGATGCCCAGCGCCAGGCACAAAGCCGCCATAAAGCTCTCGCCCCCCGAAAGACTGCCCACCGGGCGGGTCTTGCCGGTGTAGGCGTCGAACACGTCCAGGTCCAGGGCGGTCTTGCCGGCCAGGGCCTCGCTCTTGCGGCGCTGCAGGCGGTACTGGCCGTCGGTCATGCGGGTGAAGCGCAGGTTGGCGGCCTCCACCACGCCGTCAAAATAGAACGCCTGAACGTACTGTTCAAAGGGCAGTTTGATCTTGCCCGCCAGGTTGCCGTTGATGGTCTTGGAAAGATTGTCCCACATGGCGTACTTGTCCCGGGCGGCGGCGCTTTGCCGCAGGGTGGTTTCAAGATTTTCCCGGGCGGTGCGGTTGGTGTGCAGCCGGTGCACGGCGGC
Organism: Candidatus Gemmiger excrementavium; assembly: GCA_019116485.1. GTDB lineage: Bacteria > Bacillota > Clostridia > Oscillospirales > Ruminococcaceae > Gemmiger > Gemmiger excrementavium. The sequence continues at coordinate 15,856 of DXBO01000103.1, read as the reverse complement.
ATCCCGGGCGGTGGTGGCGGCGGCCCGGTCAGCCCGCAGCCGTTCCAGGGCGGCCTGCAGTTTTTGCAGGGTGTCGGGGGCTTCCTGGGCGGGCATGGATTCCCGCATCTGCTCCACCCGGGCGGCGGCTGCCGCGTGGCCCGCCTTGGCGTTGGCCGCCTTGCGCACCGCCGCAAAGGCCTGCTTTTCCAGCCCGGCCAGCTGGTTGTTCAGGTTGTCCAGCTGGTCCGCCAGGGCCTTGGCCTGGTCGGCCTGGCGCTTGCAGGCGGCATATTGTTCCCGCAGCCCGGCCAGCCCTTCGGTCAGGCTGGCGCGCTGTTCTTCCAGGGCGGCGCGCAGGCCGGCGGGGTCCAGCTCGTCGGCGGGGCAGCCGGTATACCGGCCGCCCCGGCTGGCAAAAAAGCTGTCGGCATCCCGCTGCAGGGCAGCCCACAGTTCGCCGGCGCGGGCGGCGGCATCCCCCGCCGCCCGGCTGGTGGCCGCCGTGGCCCGCCGCCGGGCCGAGAGGGCTTTTTCCCGCTGTTCCAGTTCCTGTTCGGTCACATGGTCCCCCGGCAGCTGCGCCGGGGCCGGGTGGTCGGTGGCGCCGCAAACCGGGCAGGGCTGGCCGGGCTGCAGCTGCTGGGCCAGCAGCCCCGCCCGGTTGGCATTGAGCTGCCGCTGCAGCGCCGCGTACTCCGCTTCGGCGGTGTCCAGTTCCCCCTGGGCGGCGGCATACGCCCCCTGGCGGGCAGACGCCTCGGTCCGGGCGGCGTCGGCGGCGTCGGCGTTGCGCAGCAGGGCGGCGCAGGTGCCGGCCAGGCTTTCGGCCCGTTCCATCTGGTGTTCCAGCCGCACCTGCCCGGCATCGGTGCTGCCCAGCGCCGTGCGGGCGGATTCCGTCTCGGCAATGGTCTGTTTCAGGGCGTCTCTGCGCTTCTGCAGTTCGGCCTGGAACGCCTCGGTCTGGTGCTGCACCTGGGCGGTGCGCTTTTCTTCCGCCTCCAGTTCCGCCAGCTGGCGGCGGCGGGCGGTGCGCTCCTCCATAATTTTCAGGCCCGCGTCCCCCCGGGCGATCTTGTCGTCCAGGGCGGCGATGCGCTCTTCCAGCCTGATGCGGGCGGCTTCGTCCTGTTCCAGCAGGCGGTCGGCCAGTTCCGCCGCCGCAGCGGCCCCGAAGGGGTCGTGGGCGTCCTGGAGTTTCTGCAGCTGCAGGGCGGTGTCGGCATCGGCCCCGGCGCCCAGCAGACTGCCGATCTGCAGCAGCAGGGCGTTGTCCAGGCGGCGGCAGGCCTCGTCGGCTTCCCGGGCGTGCTGCACGGCGGCCTGGCCCAGCCGCTGGTGGTCGGCGGTATCAAAAATCTGCCGCAGAATGGCCGCCCGGTCAGCGGAGGGCGCGTTGAGCAGCCGGGTAAAATCGTTCTGGGCCAGCATGGACACCTGGGCGAACTGCCGGGCGTCGATGCCCAGCAGCTTGACCACCGCCGCCGTAACGGCCACCGCGCCGGTGACCGGTTCTTCCGGTTCCCGGATCAGTTCCGCCCGGGGCGGGCTTTTGACCAGCCCGCTGCCCCGTTTGGCGGCCCGCTGCTGTTCCGGCCAGCGGCGCACCAGATAGGTGCGGCCCCGGTGGGTAAAGGTCAGTTCCACAAAGGTCTCGGCGGCGGGGTCGGCAAAATCGCTGCGCAGCATGGTGGTTTTGCGGTTTTCGCCGGTGGTCTCGCCGTACAAGGCAAAGGTGATGGCGTCAAACAGGGCGGTTTTGCCCGCGCCGGTATCGCCGCCGATCAAAAACAGCCCGCTGCCGCCGAACCGGGCAAACTCCAGTTCGGTGCGGCCCGCATAGGGGCCGAAAGCGTTGAGAGTCAGGGTCAGGGGTTTCATGGTTGGGCGGCCTCCTCCCGCAGCTGGCGCACGGCCCGGGCTTCGGTCACAGTCAGGGGGCGGCCGTTCATCTGGGTGAAAAAGTCCTGGAACAGTTCGGCAAAGGGCTTGCCCCGCACCGCCAGGGCAGCGTCGGGGTCGGGCACCGCCCCGGCCCGGGGCTGGTAGTCCAGCCGCATGGCGTTGGGGTAGGCGGCCCGCAGGGCGGCCATGGCGTCGGGCAGCGGGGTGGGGTCGGTAAGGGTGGCCCAGATGTAATCCCCGGTATCGGTGGGGTGTTCCACCAGTCTGGCCAGCGGGCCGGTCAGGTGGCGCATGGCCCGGCGGGGGGTCAGGGGCAGGGCGTCGATATGCTCCACCCCGCGGCGGCCCAGGGTGACCAGGGTAACGGATTTTTCCGCCCCGCACTCGTCCAGATGGTAGCACAGGGGGGCCCCGGCGTAGCGCACCGTATCGCTGCCCACCCGCTGGGCCCGGTGGATGTGCCCCAGGGCCGTATAGGCAAAGCCCTCGAACCGGGCGGCGTCGATGGAATCCACGGTGCCCACCGTCAGGGGCGCGGTCTCGCTGCCGGAAAGCTGGGGCGGGCAGACCCCGGCCACCACCATCTGGTGGGCCACCAGCACCCGCCGGGGGGCAGCGGGGCGGCTGGCCGCCAGGGCGGCGGCCACGGCGCTGTCGTAGTCCGGCAAATCGGCCTCAGGCATATAATGGCGCACCGTGGCGGCCCGCACAAAGGGCAGCAGGGTGAACTCCACCGGGCCGAACCGGTCATTGAGTACCACCTGCCGGGGCGCGCCGGTGAACCGCCCGGCCAGGTAGACCCCCTGCCCCGCCAGCAGCCCGGCGGCAAAATCCAGCCGCTCGGCGCTGTCGTGGTTGCCGGCAATGGCCAGCACCGGCACCTGCCGGGCGGCCAGCTGGGTCAAAAACCAGTCCAGCAGCGTACAGGCCGCCGCCGGGGGCACCGGGGCGTCGTAGATATCCCCGGCCAGCACCACGGCTTCGGCCTTGTGTTTGTCGCACAGGGCCAGCACCTGTTCCAGAATAGTGCGCTGGTCCTCCAGCAGATCAAAGCCGTTCACCCGTTTGCCCAGGTGCAGATCGGCCAGATGCAGAAATTTCATGGTTTATCTCCAAAGTTTTTCCCAGGTGGTGATGTCCAGCGTCACGCCGGGCAGCACCTCCATGGGCACCGTCTCGGCCTTGCGGAACCGGCACTTTTTGCAGAACATTTCGGCTTTCAGGTCCCGGGCCCACACTTTCAGATACAGGCGGCTGCGGCCGTCGCCCTCGGCCAGTTTCTGGGCGTAGGCCACCACGCTGCGGCCAATGCCCTGGCCCCGGGCCTTTTCTTTTAAGAACAGGCGGCTCAGGCACAGCGCCCCGGCGGGCCCCAGGTCCAGGGCGAAATAGCCCACCGGCTCGCTGCCCAGATAGATGAGGAAATAGTTGATGACCCCGCTGTGGATCTCGTCGTCGGTGAGGATGTCGCTCTGGTATTTGTCGGCCAGGGCGGCGGCCACTTTGGGGGTGAGTTTGGTGTAGTGCTGCACAAAAATTTCTTTGGCCAGTTCGCTGACCTGCTGGATATAACGGCTTTTGGTTACTTGCTTGAACGTAGGGTTCATGGGTCGGTCCTTTCTTCAATGGTCAGGCTGGCTTTGGCGGGCAGGCAGGCGGCCCAGTCCCCGGCGCTGCGCAAGACGCCGAAGCCCTCGCAGGTATGGTCGGGGCAGGGGCTGTCCACAAAGGCGATGCCGCCGTCGGCCACTTCCAGGTGGATGGTGTACAAACCGGTGTCGATGTCGTACCGGGCATCCTTCGTCAGGTCGATGTTCTGTTCCTGCTGGGGGTCGCCATAGCGCAGCACCGCCACGGTGCCGGCGCCCCCCGTATGGGTAAAGGCGAACAGCGCCCCCGCCAGCGCCAGAATGGCGGCGGTGAGCAGCAGGTCGCCCCGGTGGTCGCGCAAAAATTTCACGGTGTTTCCTCTTTGTCAAACTCCAGTTCCAGCCGCATGCCGTCGGTGCCCGCCAGGGCGGCGGGGTATGCCTTTTGGGCGGCGGCCAGGCCGGGGGCCAGGTCGGTAACGGCGGCGGAGTAATGGGTCAGCCACAGGCGGCGCACCCCGGCGGCTGCCGCCGTTTCGCCGGTCTGGCGGCAGGTACAGTGGCCGTACAGAGCCGCCTTGTCCCCGTCGGCGTCGTCAGGGTAGGTGGCGTCCATGCACAGAAGGTCGGCGTCCCGGGCCGCCTGTATCACCGCCGGGCAGGGGGCGGTATCGGTGGCATAGACCACCGTAAGACCCCGCCGGGGCGGGCCCAGCACCTGGTCCGGCGTGAAGCCGCCCACCCGCTCCCCCGCCTGCAGGCGGCCCCACAGGGGCACCGGGATGCCCGCCGCCCGGGCTTTGTGGGGGTCGAACCGCCCGGCCCGGGGCAGGTGCAGCGCGTAGCCGCAGCAGGGTACCCGGTGAACCAGGGGGAAAGGGGTCACGGTCAGCGGCCCGGCGGCAAAGGGTGTATCCCCCGCCTGCCGCCACTGCACCGCAAAGGGCAGCGGCCCCGCCAGGGCGGTGACCGCCCCGGCCACCGCGTCCAGCCCGGCGGGGCCGGCCACCGTCAGCGGCGCGGTGCGGCCCAGGCTGGCCAGCGTCTGCAAAAGCCCCGGCAGACCCAGAATATGGTCCCCGTGGTAGTGGGTCAGCAGCACGGTGTGGATGCGCCAGGCGCTGACGCCCCAGCGGCGCAGGGCGGTCTGGGTGCCCTCGCCGCAGTCCAGCAGCACGGTGCCCCCGGCGGCGGTGACCGCCAGGCAGGCCAGCGCCCGGTGGGGCAGCGGCTGGGTGCCGCCGGTGCCCGGCAGCGTGACGGTGAGCATGGTGTTTTTCCCCCTTTCCCGACAGTACCCCAATTTACAGGGTACATTATAGCACATTTTGGCCGGGATGGAAAAGCCCGGGACCCGGGCAGAGAAATTTTACATATTTCCCGGGCCGGAGACTGTCGAAAAAGTATAAAAACGTCTGCACCGGCGGACACGTGCCGACCGGTGCAGACACATACAGGGAAATTTGGCGGCAAATTGTGTGCGAGACGCAAAGCGTCGAGTGCGCGATTTGCCGCCAAATTTTGTCGAAGGGGTGTCCAAAAGGGCTGCGAAGCCGCGCGCTGCCTGCGGCAGATGCAGCGCGGCGGAGCAGGGGCCGCGGTCGCAGAGGACAAGCCCCGCCCAAGGGGCGCAGCCCGATGCGGGCACCGCAACCCGTTGAATAGGCCCGTCAGGCACCGCCGTGCGGGACTGTTCCCCCTTTTGCAGCGTGGCGGGTTTCTCGACACGCTGAAAGCCCCCGGCCCCTTCCTGTACAGGAAGAGGCCGGGGGCAGGGGGATGTTCAGTCGCTGCTGCCTTCGCCGAATTGGAGATAGTGGTCCGGGTCCCAGCCGCAGGCTTTGGCCATGCGGATGAGCAGGGTGTCCCCCTGGGCGTGCAGGTCGTCCAGCAGCACGTCCTCGGCCACCCGGCCCTGGTGCAAAATCACCGCCCGGTCCAGAAAATGCTCCACATCGTCCAGGTAATGGGTGGTCAGCAGAATGGTCTCGTCCCCGCGCAGGGTGCCGCTCATCAGCTTGATGAAATCCTTGCGGGTGAAGGGGTCCTTGCCCAGAAACGGCTCGTCCATCAGGTAATAGGCCGCCCGCTTGGCAAAGCCTGCGGCCAGCTCCACCCGGGCTTTCTGCCCCGTGGAAAGATGCCCGATGATGTCTTTGCCCGAAAGGCTGAAAAAGTCCAGAAATTCCTTGTACCGCGCCCCGTCAAAGGCCGGGTGCAGGTCGGCCAGCATGGCGCCGTATTCCGCCACCGTCAGGGCGGGGTAGTAGCTGCCCTCCCCCGTGATATAGCTGATGCGCGCATACTGGGCCCCGGCGGGTCTGCCGTCAAACAGGGCTTGCCCCCTGGCGGGCAGCAGCCCCGCCATGGCCCGCAGCATGGTGGTCTTGCCGGCGCCGTTTTCTCCCAGCAGGCCCACGATCTGCCCGTCCGGGATGGTCAGGTCCACCCCCAGCAGCCCCACGGTGGCCCCGTGTTTGCGCCAGGTCTTTTGCAGGTTTTTTACTTCGATCATGGCAGGTTCCCTCCATCCCGTTGCAGTGTGTCGTACAAAATCACCCGGTTGGGCGCCTGGGAGCCCCAGTCCCGCTGGGCCCCCGTTTCGATATGACCCATATAGGTGGTGCGGCCGGTGTCCAGTTCCATCACCCGCAGGTTGATGTAATCGGTACGGAGGCTGCCCCTGGCGTAAAGGCTGAAGCCGTGGTTGTAGTGCAGGATGTTGTCCCCGGCAAAAAGCACTTTGTCCCCGGCTTCGTTCAGTACCGCCGCGTCGTCCCCCAGGGCAAAGTCCGGCACCAGCGCCGTGGCCCGGGTAAAGGTACCGTTTTCGGCCCGCAGAGCTGCCAGCCGGGTCTCGCCGCCGCGCCAGGCGCCGTTTTCGTCCTGTCCCTCATAGGGGGTCAGCAGCAGCACCGCGTCCTGGCTGCGGGTGCGGGGCATCAGTTGGGCGTCGAAGCGCACCATGCCCGGCAGCTCGGCCAGTTCCCGGTGGTCGGTGCATTGGCCCGCCGCGTTCACCAGGTCGGCACAAAGCAGGCCGTCGGTGGTGTAGTAGAGCAGCAGGGTGGAGCCGTCCCCCAGGGAGGCTCCGGCCAGGGCCAGCTGGGCGTCGCCGGGGCAGTAGAAGGGTTCCAGGGTGCCGAACTGGGTGGTGGCACACAAAATTTCCTCGTCGTAGCGCACTCCGTCGGCGGGCAGGGCGTAGATCTCGTCGGCGGTCAGGCCGTGGGCCCAGTAGAGCCCCGGCGCCCGGCCCAGGGCGTTCTGGGTCCAGCACACCCCGTACCCGGTGCCCAGCACAAAGGGTTGTTCGTTCACCGGCGTCCATATGGAAAAAACATCGGGGCTGGTCAGGTCGCTGCAGGTGTAGTCATAGTAGGTGCCCAACGGGGATAACAGAATGTCGGGGGGCACCTGCACGTCCTCGGCCCGCAGCTCTGCCGGTTCCTCCAGCGTCAGGTCCTCCCCGGCCAGCCGCAGGCTGGTGCCGTCGGGCAGCTGCAGGGTGTACATGGGCCGCAGCACCGTGGCTTCGGATTTCAGGATGCGGGTGCCGTTTTCCAGTGTCTGGGTCAGGCGGGCGGCCTCGTTCACGGCGTCCCGGTCCTGGGGCCGTACCGACAGCGTGCGCTGGGTGTATACTTCGGTCTGGCGCTGGAACTGGTCGTCGTCCAGGTGCAGAGCGGTTTCCAGCGCGCCGTTTTGCAGGGTAAAGTGCAGGGCGTTGCTTTGGTTGCCCCACCGCATCAGGCCGGACAGGGTGAACCCTTCCAGCTGGGCGGCGTCGGCGATCTCATGGGTCAGGGTCAGGTCCACGGCGGACCAGCCGGTGTGCAGCCACACCGTGGCCCCGGTGACCAGGCCCAGGGCCGCCAGCCCCAGCAGGGCCAGACCCGGCCCCGGACAGCGGGTTTTGGTTGGTTGTTTCATTGGGATTCACCCCCGGTCTTTCTGGATGGTGGGAAAGTCCACCACCCGCTCCATAATACGGGAACTGGCCCCCGCCAGCCGGCCCCATTCCCGCTCGCCCCCCAGGTTCAGGCGGCCCTGGTAGGTGGCGGCGGACCCGTCCAGCGGCTGTACCCGCAGGTCCAGCCCCTGCAGCGTCTGCAGGCCGGTCTCGCTGGTGATGCCGTCAAAATTGTGTTCGCCGGCAATGAGCAGGGCGTCCCCTTCGGCGTTGAGGACGGCGGCCAAGGTGGTAAAGGTGGAATCGTCCGCCAGGCTTTCCACTACGGTGAACTTCCCGTTCTCCACCCGCAGGGCCGCCAGCCGGGGAGAGATGGTCTTATCCCAGTAGTCGGCGTCCGGCACACTCTCCAGGGTAAACACCGCGTCCCGGTCGGTGGTGCGGGCCAGCAGCACGGCCTGGTAGTCTTCACAGTCCGGCGGCAGCTGGGTCACTTCCCGGTGGTCGGTGCGTTGGCCGTTCTCGTCCACCAGGTCGGCCCACAGGGTATCCTGGGCGTCCAGGTAGAGCAGCAGGGTATACCCCCCGGCCATGGACGCCCCCGCCAGGGCCACTTCGGCGTCTGCGGGGCAATAGAACGCTTCCAGGGTGCCGAACTCGGTGGAGTTGCACAGCACTTCCTGCCCGTAGGCTTCCCCGTCGGTGGGCAGGGCGTTGATCTCCTCCACGGTCAGGCCGCTGGCCCGGTACAGCCCCGGCGCCCGGTCCCCCTCCTGCCGTTTCCAGCACAGGGCCCAGCCGTCCCCCAGGGGTACGGGGTTTTTGGCGGTGGGGGACTGTTGGGGGTACAGGTCTGCGCCCGGGCTTTCCCAGTAGCTGTAATCGGCGTTCTGAAAATTCAGCCGAGCGGAAGCGGTGTAGGGCCCGGAAATCCACAGCATCTCCACCGGGTCCTCGGCGGTCACGTCCTCCCCCGCCACCCGCAGATAGGTGTCGCCGGGCAGCGTCATGGCGTACATCCGACGCACGGTGTTGGTGCTGGTGTGGATGAACCGGCTGCCGTCCTCGGCAGTCAGTTCCTCCCAGGCGTTGGCATTCGCCGCGGCCCGGTCCTGGGGACGCACCACATAGTTCACATCACACCCGTGGGTGGCGGCGGTGGTGGTCCAGAAAGGGGAAAAATCAAAGAAAAACTCGGTGTCCAGGTAGCCGTCGTGCAGATCAAAGGTCAGGCAGCTTTCGCCGCTGGACCAGCGCCGTACCCCCTGCAGGGTAAAGCCACGCAGTTCGCCGGGGTCGCCGCTGCGGTCCTCCAGCGTTACGTCCGTGGCCCGCCAGCCCAGGTGCAGCCAGGCCGTCACAGCCAGGCACACCAGGGCTGCCAGCGCCCCCAGGGTCACCAGACCCCGGGCGGGATGCCGTTTGTTTCCCATACAAACCCCTCCTTTCAGGCCGGTTCCGCCCGGCGGATGGCCCGCAGCGCCCACCAGATGCTGAACGCTGCCGCCGCCAGCGGTATGGCTACCAGAAGCAGCAAGGTGGACGAAAGGATCAGTGAGCCGTACAGGGTGGTGTCGATCTCCCCTTCCAACAGGGCCAGGCAGCAAAAACCGCTCACCACGCCCAGCACCACCGCCGCACCCCGCCGCCAGCCCCGATGCAGCCGCACACAGGTCAGCAGCAGGGCCGAAAGCAGCAGGATGGCGACCATCAGCGCCAGCTGCCGGGGGCGTTTGGGCAGCAGATAGTGGGCTACCTCGCTGTTCAGCAGCTGTTCATACAGGTTCTGGGCGGGCATGGCGGTGCCCATCCGGTCCATGGCCAGGGCACTTTCCAGCGCCTGCACCGGGAAGTAATACACCAGATACAGCGCCAGCTGCCAGGCCACCATGCCCAGTTCCAGCACCGCCGCCGTCAGCACATGGGCGGCCAGCCGGGCCCCCGGAGGCAGGGGCAGCGTCAGCCAGGTGTAGCTGCATTTGGCCCGCTGCCGGTCGTTGGCCGCCGGGGCCGCCAACAGCCCCGCCAGCAGCAGTGCCAGGGCAAAGGCCTGGGGCTGGAACCCCTCGGCATAATACACAGCCAGACCGGCGCCCAGCAGTGCGGGGCGGCTGGCCTGCCACAGCAGCACCGCCAGCTGCTGCGCCCCAAAGGCAATGCACAGGATACCGTAGGCCCGGCGGGACAGCCGCCAGTTCCACCCGGCCAGGGACAGGATGCTTTTCATACACACACGCTCCTTTGTTTTGTGCCCGGCGGCGGTGTATTAGTGGGTTGGTACACCCGCCGCATAAAAAAATTACTCGTCGCCCCACAGTTCGCTGACCAGGGCAATGACCTTTTTGTAGCTCATCTGGTTTTGTTTGGCTTCCGTTACAAACCGCTGCACCAGGCCCCGGGTCAGTTCCTCCCCGATGGTTTCCCGCAGCTGGGGCGTCAGCCGTACCACGCTGCCGTTGTTGCCGTCGGTGTAGATGTACCCTTCCTCGGTCATCAGGCGGTAGGCTTTCTGGGCGGTGTTGGGGTTGATGCCCGTCTGGGCCGCCAGTTCCCGGCGGCTGGGCATCGCCTCACCGTCCTGCACTACCCCCAAAAGGATCTGCCGTTTCAGGTGCTCTGCGATCTGCTGGTATACGGGCGCGCGGTCATGGAACTGCAGCCCGCTGAAACTGACCATGGGATCACCTGCCTTTCCTGGGTTTTGAGTGTATTATACCCATAGTACACCCATGTTGTCAATCCCTCTGGCAAAATTTGTGCAGCCTGCTGGCGGAGCGGGGCCTTTTTTGGTATACTGTAGCCAAAGAATCTCTGGGATGTGAGGACATGAAAAAACAACTGACCGCCCTGGCGATGGCGGGGCTGCTGCTGGCCGGGTGTACCGGCGTGGACGGCAAAATTTACGGCCAGCGTGAGGTGCTGGCCTATGTGGACGACCTGTGCAGCGAGCCCTACGATCTGGTGGGCACCGAGCTGGTGGCCCAGCTGCCCGACGACATGCGCTACGACTTTGTGACCCGGGAGCGCGGGCTGGCGTTCACGGCCCACAGCACGCTGAGCCAGGTGGTGATCGACGCTTCGCCCACGGTGTTTTACACCAAGAGCATCACCTGCAACTATGTGCAGGCGGTACACGCATTATATCAGGACCAGGTGCAGGCCGCCCTGGCCCGGGGCCGCACCTGGATGCCCGATTACGGGTGGATGTACCTGGTGGAATTTGCCGACCTGGACGATGTGGTGGACACCCTGCTGGCCGCCGACGCCCTGTATACCCCGGAACTGGCCTACAACCCGCCGGAATTTTTGCAGCAGAACCCGGTAGCGGGTGTGCACCTGGTGTGGCAGCGCAGCGCCGCCGAGGCAGCGGAGCACAAAACCTGGGTGAACCTGGGGGATGTTTCGCTGACCGGCCAGCAGGAGCGGCAGGCTCTGTATGACCGGCTGGCCCACCGCTATGCCCAGCTGTGTGTGGACAGCAAGATCACAAACGCCGCCGGTGTGCCGGAGCGTTACCTGGCGGGCAAGCATGTAAGCCGGCTGGACCTGATTATGCTGGACGGCGTGCCGATGGCCTACGACACGGCGGACAACCCCTACAACCAGTTCGGCCTGACTACCGACGACTTTGCCTACAGCTGGTACAGCGACGCCGTCGGCGACTACATGTTGGCGGCGGACGCGGGGTACATGACTGACCGGGCCAGTTACCCGCTGATTTTGCGGGAGTATGTGCTGGCCCTGGGCGGCCACTATGACCGCGAGACCGATGACCGGGACAGTGTGAGCCGGTGGACCATCGGCCCCGACAGCTGGGAGCTGCGCACCACGATGGGCGAGGACGGGGTGACGGCGTACCGGGTGACCAAAAACGGCGAACCGCTGGACCTGACCTGGTACACGGTAGACCAGGAGCTGAACGTGGGGGCCACCTTCTGCGTAGGGCTGACGGTAACGGATTTTTGCCGGCTGTTTGACCTGAACTGCACCGCCGACGAGGCTGCCGGGGCGCTGCGGTTCACCCGGCAATCAGCAGGAAGCAGCGAATAAGCGAATAAATAATAGAGAATAAATAATAAATAATAAATGTGGATGCGCGCCGCGCGCGCAATTTTGAAAATACCTACACGCCCCCCGCCGGGGTCCCGTGGCGGCAACACCCGTTACCCGCCCCTTCCCCGGCGGGGGGCAGTTTTTTGCGCAGCGGTGTGGCGGCCAGACGGGTGCAGGGCGGGGAGGGAATCCCTGCCCTGCGGATGCGTGACAGGGAAAAAGCCGATTCCCCGCTGTATTTGGGAGCGGGCCAACGGCCCGCGATCCACCTTGTTTATTATTTATTATTCATTATTTATTATTTTTCAGACAAAAACGCCCGCCCGGCAAGATGGCCGGGCGGGACGCAAACTTTCCCGTTCTCTTTACTTTTTCCGCCGGTGAGAAACAAACAGCGCGCAGCTCATGATGAGGAAAAACACCGCCAGGGCCGCGACAATGAGCAAAAACAGCAGGAATATCTTGACGTTGAAATGGTTTTGCAGCGTATGGGTGGCGTCGGACAGCACGGCGCTGGTGCTGCTGGCCGCGCCGGTGACCCCCTCTTCGGCAGCTGCCAGCGCCGCCGAAGCTGCATCGCTGTCGCCCAGGGCCGTCAGGGCATCGGCCAGGGCCTGGCCGCCCATGGCTACCAGGCGGTCATTGGTCTCGCTTTTGACCTTCTCGCCGTTCACCGCGCCGGACAGATACTCCGCCAGCAGGTCGGTGGCGCCCCGCACCGCCGGGGCGTAGCTTTCCTCCAGGGTCCAGCCGTCGGTGGTCCACATGCTGTTCATGTAGAACAACAGCTGCATGCCTGCGTCCTGCACCACGGCGTTGTACACGGTGTCCGCAAAACCGGCGTCAGCGGTGTCCACCGTGCCGAAACTCAGCGAAATGAACCGGTAGGCCCGGTCATAGTCGGTCAGGTTTTCGTAGTAGGTGCGCAGCATATCGGCAATACCGGCGTCCCGGCTCAGCTGGGACCCCACCACCACCGAGTCCAGGTCCGCCCGCAGGTCCTGGTCGCCGAACTTGCTGGTGCTGCCGTCGTCGTCGATGTTGAAGGTCTGCCGCATCAGTTCGGCATAACCGGCGGCGTCATCGGCCTGACCGTAATAGGCCTGGGCCAGCTGCATGCAGTCGCCGCCCCAGCTGCCGGTGATGGGGATGCCGTTGTACACCAGATTCATGGAGGCCAGCAAATGCCCGAAATCAATGCCCTGGCCGTTGGGCAGCGTAACGGTGTTCATGCCCTGCAGCGCCGCCAGGTCGGGGTCTTTTTCGGCCACATAACTCTCAAACTCAATGTCACGGGCACCGGCAGTCAGCTGCCACATTTTGGTGTTGTAGTCCCCGGTGCGGGTGTAGGCCAGCGTCAGCTGGATGGGATCGCCGTCATTGTCGGCGGCGTATTCCACGGCCAGGTCCTGCAAGCGGCCCAGCCGGTCCAGCGTGTCGTCGTATTCTTCGGCCCCGGCGCGGGGGGCGGCCCACAGCAGCAGGGCCAGCAAAAACCCCAGCAGGCAGGCCAGCCGGGGCAAACGAATGGTTGCGGAATGCGTGGTCATGCACCTCCATGCAGTTTGTTTCTGTTTTGTAACCTTTACAGTATACCACAGCACAGCGCCTTTTGTCACGAATTTTTTGTGAAATCCACGCGGCGCTTTACGAAACCCCGCCGTTGCCGTATAATGGGCCTAACGAGCAAACGGAGGATTTGGGTGTATGATGACGCGCAAGAAAGCCAACGGCTGGCTGTGGGTGCTGGCGCTGTTCGCGGTGTGCACGGTGGTGTACGGCCTGTTGAGCAGCTATCCCCGGGAACTGGCTGTGTACAGCGACGAGGTGCGCTACCTGGACGTGGCCCGCAGTCTGTGGCAGGGCCGGGGGCTGCGGGTGCGCAACATGCCCAGCGATTACCAGAAGATCCTGTATCCCCTGTGCATCCTGCCCGCCCTGGCCCTGAAAACCACCGCCGCCCAGATCACCGCCATCGGCTGGCTCAATGCCACCTGGGCTTCCAGTGCGGTGTTCCCGGCCTATGCCCTCTGCCGCGCTACCGGCCAGACCCGCCGCCGCACGGTGTTTCTGGTGGGGGTCACGGCGGCGCTGCCCACCATGGCCGCCTGCGCCACCTTTATGAGCGAAACGGTGTTTCTGCCCCTGTCCCTGTGGATGGTCTATTTTCTGTGGCGGGCCATGGCTGCCCCCGATGCCCGGCGCCGGGCTGCCTGGTGCGCTCTGGCCGGGGCCTTTTGCTGGCTGCTCTATCTGAATAAGGAAGTGGCCCTCTACTGGCTCATCGCCTGGGTGGGGCTGCGGCTGTGGGTGGTCTGGCAGGACCGCGCCGCCTGGCGCGGGGAACTGGCCGCCACCGCCGCCCTGCTGGCAGCCTTTGCCGGGTGCTTTGTGCTGGCCAAACTCACCCTCTTTGCGGGGCTGGGCAATTCCTACAACCAGACCGGCTGGATCACCGCCGAACAGTGGGCGTTTTTGCCCTTTGCGGTGGTCTGCGATACCCTGTTCACGGTGCTGGCTTTCGGGGTGTTCCCGGTGCTGGTGCCCCTGTGCGCCCTGCGCCGTCCCCGCCCCGGCACCGATGCCCGCCGCACCCAGCTGCCGCTGCTGCTGTTGCTGGCCCTGGGCGTGGGGGTGGGCGTGGTGGCCTGGAGCATCACGGTGCGGGAGGACCTGGGTTCGGATTCTCCCCGGCAGCACATGCGCTACCTGGAACCGCTGCTCATTCCGCTGCTGCTGGTGACCCTGGACGCCCTGGACCACCTGACCCCGGTGCGCCGCCGTCTGCTGGCGGGGCTGACCGCGGTGTGGGCCGTGGGCTTTGTGGCCGTTTGCCGGGACATCGGCGCCGGTGCCGGGGACAACACCTTTTTGCAATGGTTCGACTTTGTGGCCGACCGGCTGGACCGCCTGCCGGTGCTGGGCTTTGACGGCTGGCTGCTGGTCTGGCGCATCGTTATTGTGCTGGGCGCCGCCGTGCTGGGCCTGGCCCTGGTACGCCGCAAGGCCCGGCGGGGTCTGGCGGTGGCGGCGGTGGCCCTGTGTGTACTCTGCTACGCCGGGGAATGGCGCATCAACCGCTGGGCCTACGGCATCGATGAGAGCACCATGCAGGCGGCCAGCGCCCTGAACGACAGCCTGAAGACCCTGGAGGGCACCGTGCTGTTCCTCCCGGACGGGGTGCGCCAGCGGGACAGCCAGCTCATCGACACCTACATCGACCGGGACGTGTATCTGTGTGAGTGCGAGACCCTGACCGCCTGGGGCCTGCTCGACGACGGCCTGCTGGACCTGACCGCCGAAGCCCCCGGCCCCGAGTATCCCGGCCGGCCCTATGAGGACCTGACCGGCGCCGACTGGGTGCTGGTGTCCGACACGGTGCCGCTGGATACCGCCCGCCTGGAACCCACCGACATCCCCTGCCCGGCGGGGTACACCCTGTGGCATAACCCCGACCCTGTCCGCCTGTGGTTTACAAGGTGAAGAAATGCAAACTATTGACGGAAAAAATCACAGGATTTGCAAAGTTTTGCCGCGGCTTCGCGCTTTACAAGGCCCGGCAAATACGGTACAATAAAAAGGCCAATAAACAAAGAGAAGGAGAGATCGCTTTGTTCACCATCATGAAACGGCGGGAACTGAACCCCACCGTCACCGAACTGTGGATCCATGCGCCGCTCATCGCCAAAAAGGCGAAGGCCGGCCAGTTCATCATTGTGCGCGCTCAGGAAGATTCCGAGCGCATCCCCCTGACCATCGCCGGCTATGACCGGGAGGCAGGCACGGTTTCCATCATCTTCCAGGTGGTGGGCGCCGGTACCATGCAGCTCAACGCCCTGAAAGAGGGCGAGGCGGTCCATGACTTCGTGGGCCCCCTGGGCAAAGCCACCGAGATCGAAGGTCTCAAGAACGTCTGCGTGGTGGGCGGCGGCGTAGGCTGCGCCATCGCCCTGCCCGTGGCCCAGGCCCTGCATGCCCAGGGCACCAAGGTCACCGGCATCGTGGGCTTCCGCAACAAGGACCTGGTCATTCTGGAAGAGGAGTTCCGCGCCTGCTGCGACGAGCTGATCATCCTTACCGACGACGGTTCCTACGGCCAGAAGGGCGTGGTCACCGCACCCCTGGAAGAAAAGATCCTGGCCGGGGCCAACTTTGACGAAGTCATCGCCATCGGCCCGCTGATCATGATGAAATTCGTGGTCAAGACCACCAAGCCCCATAACGTCAAGACCGTGGTGTCCATGAACCCCATCATGGTGGACGGCACCGGCATGTGCGGCGGCTGCCGCCTGACCGTGGGCGGCAAGACCAAGTTCGCCTGCGTGGACGGCCCCGACTTTGACGGGTTTGAAGTGGATTTTGACGAAGCTATGCACCGCGGCACGATGTACAAGCCCTTTGAGGCCCATGCCCG
>DXBO01000102.1 GCA_019116485.1 Candidatus Gemmiger excrementavium | reverse complement strand
TGAAGTGACCCCAAAAAGTTAGACAATAATTTCAAATAAGAATTGTTCAAGCAACCGAAAGGGCTTGTTGTCTGTGAACCGCAGGCGGCAAGCCCTTTAGCTTTGCCTTAATCCGTCGGTTATTGTAGTAGTCCAGATAGTCAATGAGTTCTTGTTTGAAGTGTTGCATGGACTGGAATTTTTGCAGGTAAAACATCTCACTTTTGATCAACCCAAAGAAGTTTTCTGCCACTGCATTGTCCAGGCAGTTTCCTTTGCGGCTCATACTTTGCCGGATGCCTTTTGCTTTGAGCATCTGCTGGTACTGCTTGTGCTGGTATTGCCAGCCCTGGTCAGAGTGGAGAATCAGTCCGGTCCCATCCGGTATAGTTTCAAAGGCTTTGGTGAGCATCGTTGTTACCATGCTTAAAACCGGTCGTTCAGAGATGGCATAGCTCACCAAATACCCATTGTGCAGATCCAGAATGGGAGAAAGATAAAGCTTCTGGCCAAACAGGCTGAACTCTGTCACATCAGTGACCCACTTCTGGTTTGGCCTTTCCGCACGGAAGCTTCTGTTCAGCAGATTAGGGGCAATCTTGCCCACTTCTCCTTTGTAAGAGCGATATTTTTTGACTCTGACACGGCAAACCAATCCCAACTCCTTCATGAGCCGCTGAACCGTTTTGTGGTTCAGGGCAAGCCCTTTGTTGTGAAGTTCTGCAGTGATACGGCGGTAACCATATCGGCCTTTGTTTTCGTGGTAGATGGAAGATATCTCTGATTTTGCTTCTGCGTATTTAGCTGCCTTTTCCATTCGCTTCAGATGATAATAGAAAGTAGCACGAGGCAAGTGAGCGATTTCAAGCAGAAGGCATAAGGGATATTTCGGCCTCAGTGTTTGGACTACCTGGGCTTTTTCCCCCGGCGTCGCTCTCTCTCCAAAACCAAGGCTTGCAAGTTTTTTAAGTATTCATTCTCCGCACGCAACCGCTGTACTTCAGCAAGCAAATCCTCTTCCACTTGTTTCGGCAGTTGTTTATTGAGGCTACCTTTGTGTCTCTTGCCGCGTCGTTCCACTGCAAAGCCTTCCGCTCCCTCGGTTAAATAGATGCGTTCCCAATCCTGGATGCGATGATGATCGCCTACATCGAACCGTCGCGCTGTTTCTCTGTAACTCAGCTTTTCCTCCAGCATGGTCTCAATCACCCGCTTCTTGAATTCTGGTGTGTATCGTTTGTTTGGTATTCCTTTTGGCATAGCAAAGCACCCCACTTGTTATTCAGTATACCATACTGTCTAACAAATGGGGTGCAGTTCAGGCCCGCGGGCGGGATGTTTTGTATCAATAGGTCGTGATGGTGGTGCCGGGATAGTAATGGAGCAAAATATCCTGGTATCCCCAGCCGTTGCGGGCATACCCGATGGCGCCCCACTGGCTCATGCCGCAGCCGTGGCCGTAGCCGTACACATCGAAGATGAAGCAATCGGAACCGCTGTCATAACTGACGGTAAAGCATTGGCTGCGCAGACTGCGCCCGTCCACACTCTGGCGGGCCAGCAGATTTTCGCGGAACCAGCGTCCGCTGACGGTCTCGCAGTTGCCGTCGGGGCCTACCTGTATTTTGGCCACCCAACCGTACTGGTTGGCGGACAAAATCTTGAACCACTGGTTGGGGTCCACATTAGTAAGATCGATGCTCAGTTCGGACTTGATGCGCTCCAGCAGCGTCTGGCGGGAGAAGCGGGCCGTGCCGCTTTCGTTGCCGTTGGTGTGCCAGTTGGTGGCCACCTGCTGGTCGTAGGGGCTGTCCACCGCCTGCAGCCAGGGCCGATCATTGCCCCAGACCTCGGCAGCGGAGGCCGTGCCGGTGCTGGCCGACGCGAAGTACGGCGTAAAGCATACCTGGCCGTTGTAGGTAGTCAGCACCCGGGCCACTTCCTGGGCGGCGGCCAAGGCCGTGGCGCCCGGCGTGGTGCCCGCCACCGACGGATACCCGGACTGGCTGAGGATCCAGCAGTGGGTGGCCACGCACTGTGCCTTGTAGGCTTCCAGCGGCGCGTTGGAGCCCAGCTCGTTCTGGGCCACCATGGCCAGGCACTGCACCAGGTCCATGGTCTGGGCCGTACCGTTCATGGTCACGTTGATGGTCTCGCCGCTAACCGAACCGCCCCCGGAAGAACCGCTGTTATCCCCGCTTTCAGAATCCGAGGATGCGCCGTCCGGCGCCGGAGTCTCGGTAGGCGCCGGGGTGGCGGTCACCTGGTCCACCGTAACGGTCTGTTCCGGCAGGGTGCCCTCGGCGCCCTGGTTCAGATTGGATTCGCTCTCATTGCCGGAACCGGCCACATCGGTCAGGCCCTCCAGCAGTTTGTTGGTGCTGGTCACCAAAGCATCGGTCTGCTGCTGCATGGCAGCAATTTCGTCGCTCAGGTCGGTACTTTCCTCGGTTCCGGTGTCCTGGGCGTTGTTGCGGTTGGCCACGCTGGCGGCGCTCTGCTGGGCGTAGCGGTCCACGCTGGCGCTGAGCAGGCTGCCGACGGCGGGCATAGGCTGGTTCTTGCGCTGATACTGCAGGGCGGTCAGCAGCGGTTCCTCCGCCGCCATGATAGCCGCACCGTCCAGTGCCGCGGTCTCATCCTCTTCGACCAGGCGGCCTGTGATGCACAGCTGCACTCCCTCTTCCCCGCTGGCGCCGGTAAGGGTCAGGAACCGGGAGCGGTCCCCCACGTCCACACCGGTATCCCACAGGCTGCGGGCCTGGATGCCCGCCACGAAGGAAAGATAGTCGTAATACGAGGACAGGTCGGTACTGCCGTACAGGTCAAAGGCGCCTTCACCTTCCTCGGCAGGGTCGTAGTAGTACACCGAGACGATCTTGAACCGGTAGGTCCGGTCCTGAAGGAACAAGGTAAAACCGCTGTTTTCCTTGATGGTCTCCTCACTGGTAAAGGCGGCATAGGCGTTGCCGCTGCAGGACAGCACGGTGTTACCGGGAACATCGCCGTCCAGGGCGTTGGGGGTGGCAAAACGCAGCAGTGCGCCCTCCTCGTCAGCGTCCTGCCGGGTCTCGGCGTCGGCGCTGTACACAAAGGTGCCGTCCAACCCGGGCCACCCCAGGTAGCCCACCACGCCGGGCCGCTTTTCCAGGGCGTTTGCCAGATACTCCTCTGCCGTCTCGTCATACAGAGCGGTACCGTAGTTGCGGGGCACCGGCCGGGCGCCCAAATTGGTATGCAGGAACCACCACAGGGCCCCCGCACCGGCCAACAGGGCCAGCACCAGCACAACCAACAGCAGGATCACGGTACGCCGGCGGCGGCGCTCGGTCTTTTCAATGATGGCCAGGCTGCGGTCACGCAAGGCTGCCGCATTGCCCGGTTCCTCCGGGGCGGCATCCCGCGTTTTACGGGCGCGGGTGCGGGCGGGCGGCTGGGCCGCCGCGATCTCCTCCTCTTCTTCATCGGAGAAAAGGCGGGTGGCGGCCCGACTGAACTCCTTAGCACTGGTGACGCGCCCGGCTGCCTCGTCGGCATCGTCAGCTGCCTGGGCGGCAGCCAGCACCTGGGGGTCGATCTCTGCCGAGAAGTCCGGCACTTCCCCGTCCAGAATCGAGGGGGTGGGGGCTTTCTCTTGCGGGGGCGGCGTGACCAAGCGGCGATGCCGGGATGCCTGAGCCATAGCGGGGCCCGCCGTCTCAATCGCCAGCGGGTCCGCCTCAGCGGGGGGCGGGGTCTGGGTGCGGGGCACGGTGGCTGCGGCGGGTTCCTCCTCCAGGTCCGTTTCGAACAGAATCGTACCCGTGGGGCTGTCATCCCGGAAGGTCCGCTCCTGAACCGGGCGGGTCGGCTGGGGCATCGCCGGTTCCGCTGTGTCGAAATCCATCATGGGTTCAAAGTCAGCTACCGGGCCGGTCTGGGAAACCGGCGGTGTGCGGCGGCGCAGCGAAAAGCGCACCGTGTTGCCCCGCTCGCGCCCGGCTTCGGACACGATGAGCATGGGCCGGTCCCGCCCGGGGCGGAAAATAATGCAGGAATCGGTCAGGCGCAGCCCCTGCACCCGGCGGCGCAGCAGGTCCAGCATCTGGTTGCCGATGGCCGCATCGCTGAGTTCGGGGGGCAGCGCACAGGCAGCGGCACCGTGGCGGTCACATACCAGCACAAAGGGACACTGCCCTACTGTGGCAGGCATGTAAGCCAGGGCGTAGTCCGCCCCGGTGACCTGCATGGCGGATACCGCCCGCCCCGCAGCCGCCTGTACCACATCGCCGGGGAATTTTTTCAGCAGCTGGGGCGGCACGGCGATCTGGCTTTTGCGCTGAGCGTCGGCATAACTCTCGGTGCCGAAGTCAAAGGCCGCTTCGCTGTGGGACAGCGGCTGCAGCAGGTTACCCAGCAGACGGCCTGTGGTTTCGTCCACCGCTACGATCAGCTTGCGCTTCTCCAGCAGCAGGTCCAGCGTGGCTTGGGCCAGGCTGGTCTCCCCCTCGGCAAATACATCGTCGCCGAATTTAGCGCGGAGTTTCTGCACCCATTTGTCGCAGTACTGCTCCGCCATGGCGCGATTGGGCGCACTGACCTGTACGCAGACGGCGAATTCGCCGTCCCGTTCCAACAGGCGCAGGCCGGGGCAGCCCTCGGCGCGGGCCTGACGCAATACGGCCGACACCTCGGCCGCGGTGGGGCCGAAGACGCGCAGGATTTTGAGTTGCGTGTTGACCATGATCTACCTTCTCTGAATCTCTCTGGGGTGGTTAAAGGTCTATAGTTTCCGCCGGCGTGGCGGAGGTAACGGGCAGAGCGCCGGGCACCGGCAAAGCCAGCGCCATGCGGCGCAGCATGTCCAGGGCGTACAGGGCTGCCCGGGCACGGATGACGGCGCGTTCACCGTAGCCGCTCAGCGCCAGACGCTGCAGCCAGCCGGTGCCGGTGCGGGCGTCGGCACCGGTCAGGTAGACAGTGCCCACAGGTTTGCCGGGCAGCGCACCGCCCGGCCCCGCGATACCGGTGATGCCCACAGCCAGTTCCGCACCGGAAGCCGCTGCCGCGCCGAAAGCCATGGCCACAGCCACCGGGCCGGAAACCACGTTCCAGCGCCGGATCAGCGCCGGGTCAACGCCCAGCAGTTTTTGTTTGGCGGTCTCGGCATAGGTGACAAAGCCGTAGCCGAACACCTCACTGGCGCCGGGCACCCCGGTCAGACGCTGGGCCACCAGCCCGCCGGTGCAGCTTTCCGCCGTAGCGGCGTGCAGGCCCTTTTCCCGCAGCAGACGCACCACGGTGTATTCCAGCCCCGGCACATCCACATCGTAGGCGGCGTCGCCCAGAATGGCCCGGAATTCCGCCAGGCGCTCAGTGCAGGCAGTCTCCGCCTGGGCAGCTGTGGCAGCACGGGCCGTGACACGAATCTCACACTCACCGGTTTTGCAATAGATGGCAGCTGTAGGATTGGCGCTGGCAAACAGGGGCGCCACCTTGCTGGCAATGCTGCTCTCGCCCCCCAGCACCCGCAGCGTGTGGGAATGGATGGTGCAGTTCTGCCGCTGTTCCAGTGCCGGGCGAATCTGTTCAGCCCACATGGCTTTCATTTCCCGGGGGACACCGGGCATCAGCACGGCGCAATGGCCCCGGCCATCCTCAAACCAGGCGCCGGGAGCGGTGCCGTGGTCGTTGGGAATCTTATGGCCGCGAACCGGCACCATGGCCTGTTTGCGGTTGTTTTCTGTAGGCGTGCGGTTGGTACGGGCGAAAAAAGCCACGATTTTGTCCCATTCAGCCGCGTCAAAGGCCAGCGTATCACCGAAAGCCTGGGCCACCGTCTCCTTGGTCAGGTCGTCCTCGGTAGGGCCCAACCCACCCGAAAAAACCAGCAAATCACTGCGGGCGGCGGCCTGCGCCACCAGTTCCCGCAGACGCTGGGGGTTATCACCGATGACATGCTGGTGCAGCACGCTGATCCCCAGTTCGGCCAGTTCCCGACTCAGGAACTGGGCGTTGGTGTTGAGGATATCCCCCAGCAGCAGTTCGGTGCCCACACAGATGATCTCAGCGGTCACAGCAAATCATCCTCTCCCATACGAATGGCAACCTTTTCCACCGTGTCGGCGGCCTCGGTCTCCAGTTCTGCCAGGCCGGGCATAGCGGCCTCGGCGGCTTCGATCTCGGCCAAAGTGGGGTTGGTCTTGGGGTGGGGCGGCGTGAAGATGGTGCAGCAATCCTCGTAGGGTTCGATGGAAGTCTCAAAGGTGCCGATTTTGCGGGACAGGCCGATGATCTCGGTCTTGTCCATGCCGATGCAGGGGCGCAGCACCGGCAGGTCCTGTGCGGCGTCGGTGCAGACCAGGGCCGCCATCGTCTGGCTGGCCACCTGGGCCAGGCTTTCGCCAGTGACCAGGGCCTGCAGTTCCAGGTTTTTGGCTACCCGGTTGGCAATGCGCAGCATGCTGCGGCGCATCAGCACCGTGAACAGCACGTCGGGGGCATGGTCCCGGATATACTCCTGGGGTTTGGTATAGGGCACCACGAACAGTGTGCAGTTGCCGGTGTATTCCACCAGTTCCCGGGCCAGGGATTCCACCTTGCGGCGGGCCCGCAGACTGGTATACGGCGGGCTGGCAAAATGAATGTGATGCAGCGCCAGGCCCCGCCGGGCCATACAGAAAGCCGCCACCGGGCTGTCGATGCCGCCGGACAGCAGATTCAGCGCCCGACCACTGGTGCCCACCGGCAGACCGCCGGCGGCCTCCACCTTGGGGCCATGGACGTAAGCCGCATGGTCGCGGATTTCCACCATGATCTCCAGCTGGGGGTTGTGCACATCCACCCGCAGGTGATGGTGCTTGCCCAGCAGGTACGCGCCCAGTTCCCGGCAGATCTCGGGGCTTTTCATGGGGTATGCCTTGTCGGCGCGCTTTGCCTCCACCTTAAAGGTGCGCAGGCCCCGCAGCGTGGGGCCCAGGTAGGCTTCGGCAGTCTCACAGATGGCGGCAAAGTCCTTGGCACATTCCACGGCACGGCTCATCTTGACAATGCCGAACACCCGGGAAACGCGGCGGAATGCCTCGTCCATGTCCAGGCCCTCTTCCAACGGTTCGATGAACACGGTACTCTGGGCCTGATAGACCTTGAACTTGCCCAGCGGCTCCAGCCGCCAGCGGATGATCTTGGCCAGCCGGGCTTCGAATTTGCCGCGGTTCAGGCCTTTTAATGTCATTTCGCCCTGATAGGCGAGCAGGATTTCTTTCATATGCGTTGCCTTTCGGTACTTTCAGATATGCTGCAGCTGGGCCAGCCCGCAGCGCAGCCCTTCCAGCAGGGCCTGCACATCCTCGGGGGTATTGTCGGCGCAGAAACTGACCCGCAGCGCGGTGTGTATCTGGCGCTCGTCACAGCCCATGGCCTGCAGGGTGTGGCTGGGCTCGCCCTTATCGCAGGCGCTGCCCCCCGACACAAACACCCCGCGGGCGTTGAGGTAGTTGATAAAGGTCTGACTGTTGATGCAGCCGGTGGAGAAATTGACGATCTCATCCACGGCGCCTTCCGGCGAGTGAAGGGTGATGCCGGGCAGTTCGGCCAGGCCCGCCCGCAACTGGGCGTTGAGTTCCCGCACCCGGGCGGCGTTGGCACGCATGGCCTGATACCCTTTGGCAGCCGCCAGCCCCAGCCCCACGATGTAGGGCGTGTTCTCAGTACCGGGGCGCAGCCCCCGCTCCTGATGGCCGCCCTGGTAGGGCGGGTCCAGCGTCTGGCGCTGACTGTCGCGCACAAACAGGGCGCCGATGCCCTTGGGCGCGTGAATTTTATGGCCCGACACAGCCAGGGAATCCACCCCGGCCCAGGCCTGCAGGTCGATGGGCATACGCAGCCAGGCCTGCACGGCATCCACATGGAAATGGGTGCGGCTGTTGCGCGCCTTGATGCCCTTGGCCAGCGCGGCGATGTCCTGCACGGCGCCGGTCTCGTTGTTGACGGCCATACAGGCAGCCAGCACGGTGCTTTTGTCCACTGCCGCGATAAACTTTTCAGTGTCCAGGTGACCGTCGGCCTCGGGGGCAATCTCAGTGACCGCAAACCCCATCTTTTTCAGCGCGCGCACCGCAAGCTGCACGCTGGGGTGTTCAAAGCCCGATACCACGATCTTGCTGCCCCAGGTACGCCGGGGCATGGCCGCACCCCAAATAGCCATGTTGTTGCCCTCGGTACCGCAGGCGGTAAAATACACTTCGTCGCTGCGGCAGTGCAGCGTTTTGGCAATGCGGGCACGGGCTGTCTCGATACCGTCCTGGGCAGCCACTGCCGGGTCGTACAGGCTGCTGGGGTTGGCCCACAATTCCACCAGCGCGTCGTGGATGACCTCAGTCACCGCGGGATCGACGCGGGTGGTGGCGGCATTGTCCAGGTAATGAAGCTGGGGGTCGGAAAGCATACAGATTCCTCACATTTTGAACAAAATTATACAGGATAAATTATACACGCTTACCAAGGGAAAAACAACCGCCGCGGCAAAAAAAATTCCCAGCTTTCCCTGCGGCCCGCCGCAAAAAAAGCGCGGCACGGCGTTTGCCGTACCGCGGGAAAGATGACCTTTGTTATTCGCCGAAATCCTGCGCCGCTTTTTTAAGCATGGCCCGGATGGGCAGGTTGTAGGGGCAGCGCCCCTCACAGGCGCCGCACTCCACGCAGGCGCTCGCCTTGACGGGCAGCGTAGCGTAACGTTCCCGGGCCCAGCCCTCCAGGCCGTAGCGGTTCAGATACCCTTGGAACAAAAAGACATTGGGGATGGAGATTCCCACCGTGCAAGGGGCACAGTAGTTGCAGCGGCGGCAGAACTGGGTGCCCAGGGCGTCGCGCACCGCCTGGCAGGCGGCTTGTTCCGCCCCGGTCAGGGGGGCAGTGTCGGCGGCGGCCTGCACATTGGCGGCCAGTTCCTCCGGCGCAGCCATACCGGGGATGGCCACCGTCACGTCGGGGTTGGACAACACATACCGCATGGCCAGGGCTCCGTCCTCGATGGCGCCGCCCGCCAGGGGTTTCATGGCGATAAAGCCCTTGCCTGCCTTGGCGCACCGGGCAATGAGTTCGGCGCCCTGCTGCTCCACGATGTTGTAGGGGAACATGATGGTCTCGATTTCGTCCACCGCCAGAGCCGCTTCAAACACGGCGGCCAGGTGGGCCGTCAGGCCGATATGTCCCACCACGCCTTTGGCCTTGGCTTCCCGCAGGGCCTCCAGGGCGCCGCCGGGGGCCAGGATGGTTTTGAGGTCTGCCAGGCCGGGGTTGTGGAACTGGTACAGTTCAATGTGGTCGGTGCGCAGGTTCTGCAGGCTTGCGGCCAGTTCCTTCTCCATTTCCTCTTTGGTCAGGGCACGGCACTTGGTGGCCAGCACAAACTGATCCCGCAGCCCCAATTCTTCCAGGGACTGTCCGATCCACGCCTCGCTGACCGTGTAGGCCCGCGCCGTGTCAATGTAGTTGACGCCGGCCTCGTGAGCGGCCTGGAGCAGCGCCCGGGTGCCCGGCCGGTCGATGCGCTGAATAGGGATACCGCCGAAGCCCAGGCGGGAGATGGTCAGGCCGGTACGGCCCAGTTGTACAGTCTGCATATGCTTCGCCTCATTCATGTATTGGATTTGCTCTTTGGTTTCCTTTTTATTATAGCAAATTTCCCGGGGATTTCCAGCCCCCTGCCCCGGTTTTCATTGACAAAACGCACCGGGTGCGCTACCATTACACTAGATTGCCGAAACCGGCATGGACACATGATAACAGAGAGGAAACGACGATGAAATACGGTTTTATCGGTTGTGGGAATATGGGCGGCGCGGTGGCCCGGGCCGTCTGCCAGGGCGCGGGCGGCGCCGCGGTGCTGCTGGCCGACCACGCCCCGGGCAAGGCGGCGGAACTGGCCGCCGAACTGGGCTGCGCCAGCGGCACAAACGAGCAGGTGGCCGGTCTGTGTGACTTTATTTTTCTGGCCGTCAAACCCCAGATGATGGAAGACATGCTGGACGAACTGGCCCCGGCGCTGGAAGCCCGGGCCGAGAGCCGCCCCTTTGTGCTGGTGACCATGGCCGCCGGGCTTTCGATGCACCAGATCCGCCAGATGGCGGGCAGCGGCTACCCCATCATCCGCATGATGCCCAACACCCCGGTGGGCCTGGGCGCGGGCATGATCCTGTACTGCCACGACGATGTGGAACCGGAACGGCTGGCCGAATGGCTGACCGCCATGGCACCCGCCGGCAAGCTGGACGAACTGCCGGAACACCTGATCGATGCCGCCAGCGCCGTGTCCGGCTGCGGGCCCGCATGGGTGTACCAGTTTATCGAAGCACTGGCGGATGGCGGCGTGGCTGCCGGTCTGCCCCGGGACAAGGCCCAGGAATATGCCGCCCAGACGCTGCTGGGCAGCGCCCGCATGGTGCTGGAAAGCGGCAAGCATCCCGGTGCCCTGAAAGATGCTGTGTGCAGTCCGGGCGGGTCCACCATCCAGGGGGTGCGGCTGCTGGAGGAACGCGGATTCCGCGGCGCAGTGATGGACGCTGTGCTGGCAGCCTATGACAAAACAAAGGAATTGGGGAAGTAAACACATGCGTATCGTAGTCAAGGTAGGCACCAGCACCATCGCCCATCCGGGCGGGCTGCTGAACATCCGCCATACCGAAGACCTGGTGAAGGTCTGGAGCGACATCAAAAACGCCGGGCACGAGCTGATCGTGGTCTCCTCGGCGGCTACCGGCCTGGGCGTGGGCAAACTGCAGATCGCCAAGCCCCAGGACATCACCACCAAACAGGCTGCTGCCGCCGTAGGTCAGTGCGAACTGATGTACACCTATGACCGGCTGTTCGGCCAGTACAACCACACCGTGGCCCAGATGCTGCTGACCTGGGAAGATTTCGACCACGAAAACCGGCTGCACAATCTGCGCAGTACCCTGGAGCGTCTGCTGCAGCTGGGGGCCATCCCCATCATCAATGAAAACGACCCCATCGCCTATGAGGAATATTCCCTGGGCGACAATGATACCCTAGCCGCCCTGGTGGCCCAATGCATCCATGCCGACCTGGTGGTGCTGTTGTCCGATATCGAAGGGCTGTACACCGCCGATCCCCACACCCACCCCGATGCCAGGCTGATCCCGGTGGTGGAAGAGATCACCCCCGAGATTGAGCGGCTGGCCGGCGGGGCCGGTTCCGCCCTGGGCACCGGCGGCATGCTGACCAAAGTGGTGGCCGCCAAGCGTGCCACCAGCGCCGGGGTAGACATGATCATCACCAACGGGGCCCGGGCCGAAGTGCTGTACGACATTCTGGACGGCAAACCCGTGGGCACCCGGTTTATCGGCAAAAAGGAGGTTTCCCAATGACCACACAGGAGATTCTGCGCACCGCCCAGGGTGCCCGTATGCCGCTGGCCCTGGCCGACGCCCACGCCAAGAACAACGCCCTGGAAGCCATGGCCGTGGCGCTGATCGCCGCCCAGGACGAGATTCTGGCCGCCAACAGGCAGGACCTGGAAGCCGCCCGGGGCCGGGTCAGCGACGTGATGCTGGACCGACTGGCCCTGACTCCCGGCCGCCTGACCGATATGGCCAAAGGCATGCGGGAAGTGGCCGCCCTGCCCGACCCGGTGGGCGCGGTGCTGCGCAAGATCGTGCGGCCCAACGGACTGGTCATTGAAAAAACCGCTGTGCCCATGGGCGTGATTGCCATCATCTATGAGAGCCGCCCCAACGTCACCAGCGACGCTGCCGCCCTGGCCATCAAAGCGGGCAGCGCCTGTGTGCTGCGCTGTGGCCGCGATGCCTGGGCCAGCTGCCACGCCATTGTGCAGGCGCTGCGGGCCGGGCTGCGCAAAGCGCACCTGCCTGAGTGTGCGGTGAGCCTGATTGAAGACACCACCCACGCCAGCGCCAACGAACTGATGACCGCCGACGGTCTGGTGGACCTGCTGATTCCCCGGGGCGGCGCCGGGCTGATCCGTGCCTGTGTGGAAAATGCTACCGTGCCCTGCATTCAGACCGGTACAGGCATCTGCCATGTCTATGTGGATGCCGCCGCCGATCTGGATATGGCGCTGCGCATTGTGGAAAACGCCAAGACCAGCCGCCCCAGCGTGTGCAACGCCGAGGAAGCCCTGCTGGTCCACCGGGAGGTAGCCGCCGATTTCCTGCCCCGGCTGAAAAAACTGTTGGTGGATGACCGGGCCGCCGCCGGACTGACCCCGGTGGAGCTGCATCTGGACGAGCGGGCCGCCGCCCTCATCGACGGTGTGCCCGCCAAACCGGAGGATTTCGACACCGAGTACCTGGACTACAAGCTCAGTGTGGCCGTTGTCCCCAGCCTGGAGGATGCGGTGGAGCATATTGCCCGCCATTCCACCCACCACAGCGACGCCATCGTCACCGCCGACAAAGCTGCCGCCCAGCGGTTTGCTGCCTGCGTAGACAGCGCTGCCGTCTACATCAATGCCAGCACCCGCTTTACCGACGGCGGCGAGTTCGGCCTGGGCTGCGAAATGGGCATCAGCACCCAGAAACTGCACGCCCGGGGGCCCATGGGGCTGGCGGAATTGTGCACCTACAAATACATCATCCAAGGCAACGGGCAGACCCGCGGCGGTGCCGCTGCCCAGTTGCAGACTCCCTGCCGCTGACGCCCTCTCCCCCTGCTTTGCCCCCGCGCCATCCCGCGCGGGGATTTTTTTGTGTCCTTACAAGCAAAAGGGCCGTGCCGCCCCTGACAGGGGTGGCACGGTCCTTGGCGTATAACGGGGCCTCAGTTGGCAAACCGATCCCGCAAGTTTTTGAAAAAGCCTTTGCGCTTTTCGTAGTTTTCGTCCTTGAGACTGTCCTCAAAGGCTTTGAGCGCTTCGCGCTGGGTACGGTTGAGTTTTTTGGGAATTTCCACCTCAACGATCACATACTGATCGCCGCGGCCGCGACCATTGAGATACTGGATACCCTGGCCGCGCAGCCGGAAACGGGTACCGCTCTGGGTGCCCTCAGGGATGCGCTGGGCCACCTTGCCGTCCACAGTGGGCACTTCGATCTCGGCGCCCAACACCGCCTGGGAATAGGTAATGGGAATACGCACATAGACATCGTAGCCGTCCCGCTCAAAGACGGCGTCCTTTTTGACCGTCACATGCACGATCACATCACCCGCCGGGCCGCCGTTGGAACCGGCGTCGCCCTGGCCGCGCAGCGCGATGTTCTGGTCATCGTCGATACCTGCGGGAATCTTGACCTCCAGCGTTTTGCGGGCGCTGGTCTTGCCGGTGCCCCGGCAGGTCTTGCAGGGGTTTTTGATGATGGTGCCGCGCCCGCCGCAATGGGGGCAGGGCTGCTGGCTCTGCATCACGCCGAAGGGGGTGCGCTGCTGGGTCACCACATAGCCGCGGCCACCGCACTGGGTACAGGTTTCGGGACTGGTGCCCGGTTCGCAGCCGGTACCGTTGCAGTCGGGGCAGTTCTGCTGCCGGTTCAGCGTGATCTTTTTGGCGCAGCCGTGAGCGGCCTCCTCAAAGGTCAAAATCACGCTGGCCTGGATATCGTGGCCCTTGCGGGGAGCGTTGGGGTTGGCGCGGGAAGCCCCGCCGAACCCGCTGAACCCGCCAAAGCCGCCGCCAAACAAATCGCCGAAGATATCGCCCAGGTCCACGCCGCCGGCGCCAAACCCGCCGAAGCCGCCGCCCGGCTGCCCGGCCCCGTAGTTGGGGTCTACACCGGCAAAACCGAACTGGTCGTAGCGCTTGCGCTTTTCGGGGTCAGAGAGTACGTCGTTGGCCTCGTTGACCTCCTTGAACTTTTCCTCGGCGGTTTTGTCACCGGGGTTCAGGTCGGGGTGGTACTTTTTGGCCAGTTTGCGATAGGCGCTTTTGATCTCGGCCTCGGTGGCATTTTTGCCCAGACCCAGCACCTCGTAATAATCACGTTTTTCTGCCATAGGATCAATCCCCTCTATATGGATTGTGGTTCATTAACCCCGCAAGGGCCGCCGCCGGGTATGCCGGGCGGCGGCCTTTGGTAGGGTTCGTCAGTAATCAGACTTCGTGGAAGTCGGCATCCACAGCGCCGTCATCCTTGGGCTGGCTGCCCTGGGCACCGGCGTCGGCGCCGGGCTGGGCCTGGGCGCCCTGGGCCTGAGCGGCCTGCTGGTAGACCTTTTCGCTGATGGCGTAGAAAGCTTTCTGCAGGTCATCCTGCTTGGCCTTGATGTCGTCAATGGAGCCGGACTTGAGGGCTTCCTTCAGCGCGGCCAGCTTGGTCTCGACCTCGCTCTTCTCGCTGGGGGAAACCTTGTCGCCGAACTCGTTCATAGCCTTCTCGGTCTGGAAGACCATCTGGTCGGCATTGTTGCGCACATCCACTTCCTCACGGCGCTTCTTGTCCTCGGCGGCATACTGCTCGGCATCCTTGACAGCCTTTTCGATGTCGTCCTTGCTCATGTTGGTGGAAGCGGTGATGGTAATGCTCTGCTCCTTGCCGGTGCCCAGGTCCTTGGCGCTTACATGCACGATGCCGTTGGCGTCAATGTCGAAGGTGACTTCGATCTGGGGCACGCCACGGGGCGCCGGAGCGATGCCATCCAGGTGGAAGGTTCCCAGGCTCTTGTTGTCCTTGGCAAACTCACGCTCGCCCTGCAGGACGTTGACTTC
>DXBO01000101.1 GCA_019116485.1 Candidatus Gemmiger excrementavium | reverse complement strand
GGCATGTTTTTTACCAGATAATCCAATAAGGCTTCCTTTGATGGATATGTGAATTTTCCATCGGTATAGCACCATTTACAATAGTCCTCATTGTAACTTCCATCGGGTTCCCGGCTGATCGCGCTGTCCTCATGCAGCGGCATTCCGCAGCATTGGCAAACGAGTTGCCGTGGAGAACCCAGAAGAGTGTTGATCGACACATCAAACACCTGCGACAACAATTTTAATGTATCTGTGTTTGGCTGCGTTTCTCCTGTTTCCCAGCGGCTGACGGCTTGCCTGGTAACTTGTATCCGCTCAGCCAATTCTTCCTGTGTAAGACTGCTCTTTTCACGCAGTTTCTTGAGAATGTCTTGTGTTTTCATGCCTGTCCCTCCTAAAGAATATAGTAGTATTCATTATAGGTCCAAAGCATTCGTTTAACAAGCAACTCTCTGTTGCTATGGGAATACGGGCTCTGTCCATTCAATCTCCAGGGATTGCTTTGCGGTCCATGAACATTATCGCAGGGTGCCGTCGGTGATCTGGTTGCAGTACCAGGGCTTCTCGGCGTGGAACACCCGCCCGGCAAGGTGGGCGAACTGCGCTTCGGCGATCTGCGTGGGAAAACGCAATTCCCACGCACAAAGGGCCTGGTATTTAAAATGCAGTTCCCGGTTGGCGGCGTTGTTGCCGTATTTGGAATCACCCAGAATCGGGCAGCCGATGGACGCAAGGTGCGCCCGAATCTGATGGGTGCGCCCGGTAATCAGTTCCACCTCCAGCAAGGCCAGGCGGCCACTGACAGCTAGGGTCTCGTACCCGGTAAGGATTTCCCTGGCACCATCAGCGGGGGAGGAAACTACACGTACCACGCCACGGGCTGCGTCTTTCAGCAGATAGCCCCGCAGCAGTGCGGCGGGGGGCTGGGGATGCCCGAAAGTTACGCAGAGATAGCGTTTTTCGATGCGGCGTTGTTTGATAGCCCCGGTCAAAAAGGATTCTGCCTCCCGGTTTTTGGCCAGCAGTACCAGGCCGCTGGTGCCGGTGTCCAGACGGTGGCAGAGGACAGCGTGGCCCGGCTGGCCGTTGGCGGTCAGCGTAGCCTGTACACGCTTGAGCAGAGTGTCGGCGGCCGGACCGTCCACCTCAATGCCTGCGGGTTTATTGGCAATGAGGATATCGTTGTCTTCATATACGAAGACTGCTGTGGGCAAAGGCCTGGCTTCCAGCTGCTCATCCTGCAAAAACAGGCGGATCACATCGCCGTTCTGCACCCGGGTGGAAAGGGGGAGCTTTTTGCCGTTGAGTTTGATCTTGTTTTCTCGCAGGGCCTTGTTCAGCCGTCCCGGACCCAGGGCCGGGTATTGTTCCATCAGATATTTGTCCAGCCGCACGGGCAGCAGGCTTTTTACATGCAGTTCTTTCATCGGGTGGTCAACTCCTGGTCCCACAGTACGGTGGCATCCTGAATCTCCAGCGTGACCATCAGCCAGCCGGGGTCACTGGTATCCACGTTCAGAATGGGGTATTCGTTGCCGGCGGCACACAGTGCCGCGGCGTTTTCCAGTTTGGAACGGGCAAAGGGGGAGTCTGCAAAGCAAATGGTCTGTTTGGTGGCGTCCAGTACGCCCCGGTTCCACAGCGCATCGGTATAGTCCGCGAGGTGAAGGGGATAGTTTTCGTCGTAAACCGTGCAAAGGCTGTCAAAGGTAGTGCCCTGCAGCCCCGGCGCTATGACATACCAACTGTACTGCCCGTCTGCACTGCGCACATGACCGCACCAGGCCAACTCTTTGACCGGTTCCACCGCCTGCAGAAAAGCGCCTTCGTCGGCAAAGCAATACAACGAATCTTGCCGCAATGTGCCTTCAGCCAATTCTGCCAACAGGGCTTCCCGCCGGGTTTCCAGCGCGGTTTCGTCATAGCGGGCCGCGAAAGGATCGTTGGTGGTCATACCGTTGTCAGCAGCATACAGGGCCAGGTGCAGGGCGTCGTCTTGCATGCCCTGCATGGATTCCAAATGGTCATATCGTCCGGCTACCGTCTGCCAAAAATTGCTTTGCAGAGCGCTGGGAAAGGCTTCGGTCTGTTGTGCGGCAGCCATAGCAATACCTCGTTGGGCCAGAGCCGGGCTGACATCCCATACCTGCACGGCGGCCAACAAGGCCGCGCCCAACACCGGGCGGGGCAGACGGCACACCCCCAGAAACGCGGCCAGCACCAACAGATCGTATACCGGCCAGAACAGCCGCCCGCCGGAACGAAAGACTGAACATAACTGGATCAGCTGTCCGGGTAATGGCAGTGTGATAAGGTTGACGCCATTGGCAGTGACCACATGGCTGACGGCAAACAGTGTCAGAGCCAGGCTGGCAAGCGCCAGTGCCCAGTGTGTGCGCAGGATTTGCGCCAGATGATGGCGCAGGACAAATACCGCGATGGGTAAGGCAATCAACACGCCCAGCCCCAGGTAGGCAAAGGCGTCATAGTTGCCGTTGACCTGATTCTGGGCAGGTAATATCCGGCTGAACAGCACTCCTCCTACGCCGCTGGGGTTCCACAAGGCATTCAGATTCATGGAGAAATAGCCGTACAGTGCCTGGCCGCCGCTGGTAGCACGGCCGGACCAAAAGCCCAGTACCCAGCCCAGCAGTCCGGTGGCGGTCAGATTGCAGGCAAAGAAAGCCAATGGCCGCTGCCAGCGTTTGGTCTGTACGGCGTGTTCCAAGCACAGGGCCAGGGTGATCCCATAGGTCATGGGCAGAAAATAGGGGTGGATGCCAATGGCCAGCACGTTGACCGCAAACAGGCCGGGCGTACCACAGCGCCCCTGCCGGCGCAGCAGGAAATACCAGTACAGGGCAGCCAAAATCAGCCATTGTGCCCCCAGGGAAGTGTGCCGGAAAACCCGTTCCCACAGAATTGGGCTGGTAACAAAGAGTAGACTGCCCAGCAGGGGAGCAATAAAACCTGGGACGAAAAGCCCGCAGAGGAGTGCCGCAAAACCGCCCTGCAGCGCAAAGCAGAGCAAGGTGAACCAGCCGAAGTACTGGAACGTACCGCCCCATATGGCCGCCAAAGGGCGGCACAGCGCGGCAACCAGAGGGATGGAATCGGTGTAGGCGACGCTGAGACCTTCGGGGGTGTTCATGGCTCCGGTGACGCACAATGGCCAGCCCTGAGCGTCCTGGCGGTAGAACAGCCAGCCCGCGTAGTGCTGCTGGATATCTTTTTCGATGTAACCACCCCGGCAGAAGCTGTCGTTGGCAATATCCAGTGTCGTGGTGCCAAACACCAGCAAAAACACCACAACACCCAGCAGGGCGCCCAGCGCAAACAGCAGGGGTTTCTGTTTTTGAGCTGATGTTTGGTGCATAGTGGGCCCTCACTTACCACAAAATTTGTTTAGTATGCCATAAGGCGGCAAAATAGCAGTTTATAATTATTATATCATAAAAGAGCTGCTGCGACAATGAAGATTGACATTTCACGGCGGGTGCAGTAAAATACTACTGTTACGCCGCCGTGGCGGAACTGGCAGACGCAAGGGACTTAAAATCCC
>DXBO01000100.1 GCA_019116485.1 Candidatus Gemmiger excrementavium | reverse complement strand
GCCCTTGTGTAAGCAGGGCTTTCACAAACACCAATACGCCAGACCGAAGTCTCATGGAAGCGGGAAGCGGCAATATTTCCATTGAAAAGCACACGGTGTTTCCTGGTATTTGGATTGAGACGATAGAGGCTTATGCGCCATCTTTTTGTCTCTGTCACGCATATTCGAGCCGATGCATCCGGATCACCCATTGCGGGAAAGGCTGCCTGGAATATGAAGGTCTTGACCGTGTTCTTTCCCTCCATCAGGGCGATCTTGTAATATACCCGTGTGTATGCCAGAGCCCAAAGCTGAATTGCCCACTGGGATATTATTACGGACTCTCCATCACTCTGGATCTGGAGGCCGCGCCCCAATGCGCCTCTTGCCTGCTGGCCGATGTGGAGATCGACCTGCCCCTTCTGTTCCAGCGGCTGCTCCCAGGGGGAGCGCCCTTTCTTTTGCGGGCGACGGCGCAGTTGAAACATGTTTTCTCGGAACTTTATGATGTACCGCCATCGCTGAAAAAGGGGTACTACAAGGTCAAGACTTTAGAACTGATGTTGTTTCTTTCCCGCTTTGATCCCGGTATGTCGGAAACCGAGGAGCATATCAGCTCTCAAAGCGAGGCAGCGCTGGTTAAACAGGTATTTGCTTTTGTCTCGGAACATCGAAGTTCTCACATCACAACCCAAGAGCTGGCGCAACGATTCCACGTGTCTCCAGGACTGCTGCGCCGCAGTATGGGAAAGATGTACGGAAAGCCATTATATCAGTGTATCCGGTCCTTCAAGATGCACTTGGCTGCCCGGGAATTGCTGGCCTCGACCCGTACCGTGGCGGACATCGCCGGGGAATTTGGGTATGACAACAGCAGCAAATTTGCCTGTGCGTTTCAGGCGGTGATGGGGTGCTCCCCCGGAGCATACAGGGCAAACGCCGGTGGCGGACAGGCCGTAGCGGGCAGTTTGGAGCGAAAAACGCTCATTTTGGAGTAGATGTCCCGGTTCGGTTCGTGTATAATATGGCTCATCTTGCTTGTGCCCTCTCCCGGATGGAGAATGGATTGGTCTCTCGGGGGGAATGGAGCACTCATATTTTTACCTATTGGTTAGTTATAGCTAACTCAAAAGGAGGCGTTCCCCATCAAAGTTTACCGCATGACCATTGTTTTGTTCCTGGTCTTGCTGGCTCTGTCCGTGTGGTCACTGTTTGTAGGCGTCATTGACGTAAACCTGGCGGGCCTGTTTTCCGGCGATCTGGAACAGCTGAAGATATTCCTCATCTCCCGCTTGCCCCGGCTGCTGGCCATTTTGTGCACCGGCGTGGGCATGAGCGTGGCGGGCCTCATCATGCAGCAGCTGTGTATGAACAAGTTTGTCTCGCCCACCACCGGGGCCACCATCTCTTCGGCCCAGCTGGGTATTTTGCTGGCGCTGCTGTTCATGCCGGGTTCCACCTTGTGGAGCCGTGCGCTGTTCGCCTTCGCGGCCGCCATCCTGGGCACCTGGGTCTTCGTGTGGTTCATCCAGCGCATCCGGTTCAAGGATGTGGTGATGGTTCCCCTGGTGGGCATCATGTTCGGCAATGTCATCGGCGGCATCACCAACTATCTGGCCTATCAGTTTGAGATGACCCAGGCCCTGTCCTCCTGGCTGGTGGGCCACTTTTCCCTGGTGGTCCGGGGCCGGTTTGAGCTGGTCTACCTGGCGGTGCCGTTGGTAATCCTGGCCTTTGTCTTTGCCAACCATTTTAACATCGTGGGTATGGGCAAGGACTTCTCCAAAAACCTGGGGGTTCACTATAACCTGGTGCTCTTCGCCGGGCTGTCCATTGCCGCCATGATCACCGCCTCGGTGGTGGTAGTCGTGGGCTCCATCTCCTACATCGGGCTCATCGTCCCCAATGTGGTGGCCATGTTCAAAGGGGACCGCATCCGGGGCACTCTGGTGGACACCGCCCTGTTCGGGGCCATCTTCGTGCTTGGGTGCGACATGATCGCCCGGGTGGTGATTGCTCCCTACGAACTGCCCATTGAACTGATCGTGGGAATCATCGGCAGCGTTCTGTTTATCGGCCTGTTGCTCTACCGGCTGCGCCATGGCCGCAAGGCGGTCCGCCTGGGCCCTGCCCACACCGGCCCCTGCGCCGCGGCCGCAGCCCAAGGGGAAGGAGGGAATCATCCATGAGAACAACGGCTTACCGCGCCAATGTGCACAAGCTCATCATTCTGGCGGTGCTGGTCCTGTTGGCTGCCGTGGCCTATCTGACGGTGGAGGTCAACCCCAAGTACTTTTCCTACGCCATGAGCCTGCGGGTGCCCAAGCTCATTGTCATGCTCATTGCCGCCTTTGCCATCGGGGGCGCATCCTTGGTGTTTCAATCCATCATCAACAACACCATCGTTACCCCCTGCCTGCTGGGGATGAATTCCCTGTACACTCTCATCCATACGGCGGTGGTATTCATCGCTGGGTCGGGTAGCATCCTGGCGGTCAACGCCAACCTCTCCTTTGCGGTGGATCTGGTGATCATGGGTGTCTCCGCCACGGTGATTTACGGCTACCTGTTCAAGAAGACCAACTACAACGTGCTCTATGTGCTGCTCATCGGCACAGTGCTCACCTCCTTTTTCGGCAGCATCCAGTCTACCCTCACCCGGGTGATGGACCCCAACGAGTATGACTCGCTTCTCTCCACCCTGGTGGCCAGCTTCAGCAACGTCAACTCGGAGATCATTCTCTTCTCCCTGGTGGTGCTGGCCGTCCTCATTTTTGCACTGCGGAAAGATCTGGCCCTGCTGGACGTACTTACCCTGGGCAAGGCCCAGGCCATCAACCTGGGGGTGGACTACGACCGGAGCATCCGCAGGCTGCTCTTGGGGGTGACGCTGGCCATCGCCGTGGCCACCGCAGTGGTGGGGCCCATCTCCTTTATGGGGCTGATCATCGCCAACCTGTCTCGGCAGCTGCTGAAAACCTACCGCCACAGCCAGCTGATTTTGGGTTCCGTATTTTTTGGCATGATCATCCTGGTGGCCGGGCAGCTCATCGTGGAGCATGTCTACTCCTACGCCATCCCTATCAGCGTATTCATTACCGTAGGCGGAGGGATCTACTTCCTCTACCTGCTGCTCACCAGAAGGAGGGTTTGACGATGACGGTCACGAACCTGACCAAACAATATGACGGAAAGACCGTGGTGGACGGCGTTACCTTTCAAATTCCCAAGGGCAAAGTGCTCTCTCTCATCGGCCCAAATGGGGCGGGCAAGTCCACCGTCATGGGCATCATCTCCCGGCTCATCGCCCGGGATGCCGGGCTGGTGGACTTTGAA
Source organism: Candidatus Gemmiger excrementavium (assembly GCA_019116485.1). Lineage (GTDB taxonomy): Bacteria > Bacillota > Clostridia > Oscillospirales > Ruminococcaceae > Gemmiger > Gemmiger excrementavium. The sequence continues at coordinate 7,420 of DXBO01000100.1, read as the reverse complement.
GGGCAGGACATCACCAAGTGGAAAAGCAAGGAGCTGAGCAAGCGCCTTGCCATCCTCACCCAGAGCAACCAGATCCAGATGAAGCTCACCGTCCGGGAGCTGGTGGCTTTCGGCCGCTTCCCTTACTCCGGCGGCCGCATCACCGCCGAGGACGAAGCGATCATCAACCAGGCCATTCAATACATGGAGCTGGAGACCATGCAGGACCGGTTTATTGACGAGCTGTCCGGCGGGCAGCGGCAGCGGGCCATGATTGCGATGGTCATCGCCCAGGATACCGACTACGTCCTGCTGGACGAGCCCACCAACAACCTGGACATCTACCACGCCACCAACATGATGAAGATCGTCCGGCGGCTGTGCGACGAGTTGGGCAAAACGGTGATCCTAGTGCTCCATGAGATCAACTACGCGGCCTTCTATTCCGACTATATCTGCGCCTTTGTGGACGGGAAGATCGCAAAGTTCGGCACTGTGAAGGAGGTGATGACCCGGGAAACTCTGTCGCAGATCTACAAGGTGGACTTTGAGATCCTGGAGATCGAAGGGAAACCCCTGTCCATCTATTATTGATCATCCATTTTTCTGTACTTTTATTTCAAAAGGAGTATGTACATTATGAAAAGATTTCTTTCTCTTGTCCTGGCTTTGGCGATGTCCATGGCTCTGGCCGCCTGTTCGGGCGGTGATGCCGGAAGTACCGCCAACGATACGACCTCTGCCAATACCAGCCAGCAGGGAACAGCTGAGAGCGGTGCTCAGTCCGGAACGCCCACCGAGGTCACCATCACCAGCCTGAACGGCAGCGGTGAGAAGGCAGATCTGACGGTCCCCTATGACCCCCAACGCATCGCTATTCTGGACATGGCCAGTCTGGATATTCTGGACGCCCTGGGTGTGGGCGACCGGGTGGTGGGCACCGCCGACACCAGCTTGGAGTACCTTCAGGACTACATCAGCGATGAGATCGAGAACTTAGGTACTATCAAGGAGGCCGACTTGGAGGCGGTCATGGCCTGTGAGCCGGATGTCATCTTCATCGGCGGCCGCTTGGCCAGTTCCTACGACGCCCTGAGCGAGATCGCTCCGGTGGTCTACCTGTCCACCGACACTGAACTGGGTGTGGTGGAGAGCGTGCGCCAGAACGCGACCACCATCGCCTCCCTGTTCGGCCTGGAGGCGCAGGTGGATGAGCTGATGGCCGACTTTGACAGCAGGATCCAAGCCCTGGCGGAAAACGCCGCCGGCCACACCGCCATTGTGGGCCTGGTCACCAGCGGCAGCTTCAATGTGCTGGGCAACGACGGCCGTTGCTCCATGATCGGCCGAGAGATCGGTTATGAGAACATCGGGGTGGATGCGGAGATCGACACCTCCACCCACGGCAACGAGGCCTCTTTCGAGTTCATTGTAGAGAAGGACCCGGACTACATTTTCGTGCTGGACCGGGACGCCGCCATCCAGACCGAGGGCGCCCAGCTGGCCCAAGAGATCATGGAGAATGAGCTGGTCATGGGCACCCGGGCCTATCAGGATGGGCATATCGTCTACCTGGCCCACCCTGCCGTGTGGTATACCGCAGAGGGCGGCATCACCGCGCTGGACTTGATGCTCCAGGATCTGGAGAGCGCACTGTTGTCTGCGTAATCGGTTTTTGTCCTGCAGGGGCCTGACCGACAACTTCTAAGTGATATTCAGTGCATAAAGCAATAAATATCCCCCGGCGAAGCCGGGGGGTCAGCGTGTCGAGAAACTCGACACGCTGAACAAGGGGCAACAGCCGCGCACGGCAATTGCCTAACGCGGCTATTTCCCCTTGTGTATCCCCTTCGACAAAATTTTACGTCAAATCGCGCACTCGTCGCTTCGTTCCTCGCACACAATTTGCCGTAAAATTTCCCTGGTGGTGTCGCCGTCGTCGGCGCATGTCCGCCGACGGCGACGGATTTTATACTTTTTCGACAGTCTGTATCCCCCCGGCGAAGCCGGGGGATGCACAGACGGGTGAAACCCTGGATTACTAGCGCACGCGTTACGTCGCGTTGGTACGGTCTGCCAGCCGCAAAGGATTGTTACTTGCTGCCCGTAAACGGGCCGTTTAGAAGTTTCCCATTGTTAGCTGTTCGCCTGCCTGGTCTTCTTCTGACTGGTGCTGGATGTATTCTGCAATTGCCCGCATGGGCGCGTACATACGCGAGCAGAGCAGCGCGTTGAATTGAATACCACATACCGAACGAGGGCCCGGCGGGTTGCACATTTGCGCATACCTGCCGGGCCGTTCTGATCTTCCTGCGAAATCAGGAAAGGCATTTGACTAAACTTGATCTGTACCGCGACTTTCTAAAACAGGATGCCGCTTTTGCAGGTTTGAATTTCTTTTCGCCCATAAAAAGTATGAGATACAAATAAGTTTTTACGGATTGCAAGTAAAAACTGTTGATGAGTATCATGGACTTTCATCCCACGTCCATTGCCGCCATGCTGGAAAACATTGTGTGTTTTGAACTGCGGCGGCGGTCAGTCCCTGCCGGGGCGGCGGGGCGCGTCGGCAGGCAGCGTCTTGACGCCGAACAGAAAGTAGAGGATGTGGAACACCCACACACACCCCAGCACGATGCGCCCCACCGGCACCGCGTGCATCATCACAAAGCCGATGCTCATCAGGATGGTGACGGTGACCATGATGCGGATCTTGGTCTTTTTGGTCATGCCCCGGCCCTGGACGTAGCTTTCCAGGTTGTCCTTGTACAGCTTGGTGCCCACAAACCAGCGGTGCAGCCGCTGGGAGCTTTTGCCGAAGCAGAAGGCCGCCAGCAGCAGAAAGGGGAAGGCCGGCAGCAGCGGCAGCACGGCGCCCACCGCCCCCAGCGCCAGGCCGATGCAGCCCAGGGCAACGTATACGATCTTTTTCAGGTTCATGGCTGTTTCTCCAATCGTTTCTGTTCGCGTTTGCTTTCGATCACATGGCGGACGGCCAGCACCGGGTGGTAAAAGATCATCCGCGGGCCGGAAAACCGCATCACCCGTCGGATCTGTTCCCGCATTTCGGGCCGGTAGCAGTGAACCTTGCAGTTGGAGCAGAAGGTCTTTGTCTCCATAAACGGGCAGCAGTCGCTGCGCTGCCGGGCGTAGGCGTCCAGAGCGGCGCAGTCGGGGCAGAGCGGTCCTTTGGCGCGGTGGTTTTTGCGGCAGTACAGGCGGATCATCAGCGACACCACCTGCTTTTCCCGCTCCCGTTTGGACTGGATATCCATCAGCTCAGCCTCCCGTTCTCCACCGAGTATACTTTGTCGGCAATGCGCATGGTGGACGCCCGGTGGGACACCAGCGCCACCGTTTTGCCGCGGCCTTCCTCCCGCAGCGACCGCAGGATCACCGCCTCGTTCAGGCTGTCCAGGTTGCTGGTGGGCTCGTCCAGCAGGATAAAGGGCGCGTCATGCAAAAACGCCCGCGCCAGGCCCAGCCGCTGCCGCTCGCCGCCGGACAGCGTGCCGCCCAGCTCGCCCACCGGGGTGTCGTAGCCGCGGGGCAGCGCCAGGATAAAGTCGTGGATGGACGCCTTTTTGCAGGCCGCGGCGATCTGCTCGTCGGTGGCGTCCGGCCGGGCGATGCGCAGGTTGTTCCTGATGCTGTCGTGGAACAGGTGGGTCTCCTGGGTGACAAAGCTCTCCATCCCGCGCAGATCGGCGGTGTTGACGTCGTTCACGTCCCGGCCGGAGACCGTCACCTGGCCCTGCTGCGCCTGCCAGAACCGCATGAACAGCTTGAGCAGCGTGGATTTGCCGCTGCCGCTGCGCCCCACGATGCCCACCACCTGGCCCTGGGGAATGTCCACGCTCACGTCGCGCAGGACCTCCTCCCGGCCGTAGGCAAAGCCCACATGGCGGGCGGCCGCCCCGGAAAAGCTCGTTCCCGGCCGGCCGGCGATCTCCTGCACGGCGGGTTCCTCCTCCAGGATGTCCAGCACCCGGTTGCCGGCGGCAAAGGTGTTTTGCAGCATGCTGCCCAGGCCGGCCAGCGCCACCGCCGGGCCAAAGGAGCTCATCAGCGCCACGGTGGGCACCAGCACGCCGTCAAAGCCCACCGCCTGCCTGCCCATCAGCCAGGTGGACGCAAACAGCATGGCCAGGTCGAACAGCAGGATGCAGGTGTTGGTGACGGCGGTGTTCCGGCCGGCGGTGCGCTTCATCCGCTCCTCGTCCTTTGCCAGAGCGGCGGTGCGGCGGTCCATCTCGGCCAGGCGGTCGGCGCCCCGGCCGTACTGCTGGATCTCCGGCAGGCCGCGCAGGCTGTCCAGCACAAAGGCCGAAAGCTCGCCCGATTTTGTGCGCAGCCGCATGCCGTCGTCCCCGCTCAGGCGGGAGGTGACCAGCGGCACCGCCACGCCCACCGCCAGGTAGGCCGCCAGCGCCAGCAGCCCCAGCAGCCAGTGGTACTGCCCGATGAACAGGCACATACCGCCGCAGAACAGCACCGCGATGGCGATGGGGGAGATGGTGTGGGCGTAAAACACCTCCAGCAGTTCGATGTCCGAGGTGATGACCGAGATCAGGTCGCCCTTGTCCCGGCCTTCCAGCTTGGCGGGGCACAGCCGCCGCAGCGCCCGGAACACCCGGTCCCGGATCAATGCCAGCAGCTTGAAGGCGATGTAGTGGTTACAGCCCTGCTCGCCGTAGCGCAGCAGCGCCCGCAGCACCGCGAAGGCTGCGGCGCAGGCGAACAGCGCGCCCAGCCCCATCGGCGCCGGCAGCCCCAGCACCGAAAGCACCGCCCAGGCGCCGAAAATGGTGAGAAAGGCCGCGCAAAGGTGCCCCGCCAGCCCCATGGCCACGGCCAGGACCATAAAGCCGGTCAGCGGCCGCACCAGGCCGATCAGCTTTGCCATCACGGCAAATCCGCTCCTGCGTTTCATGCGCTTGCCTCCTTTGCGTAATTTTCCAGCGCCTGCTGGGCGTTGTACAACCGGGCGTACAGCCCGTTTTGGGCCAGCAGCGCCCGGTGGCTGCCGGCTTCCGCCACGCGGCCGCCTGCCATCACGTAGATCCGGTCGGCGTCCGTCACGTTGGCCAGCCGGTGGGAGATCAAAAGCACCGTCTTGCGTTTGGCCAGGGCGTGGATCTGGGCCATGATGTCGTTCTCGCTCTCTACGTCGATGTTGGAGGTGGCCTCGTCAAAAATATAGACCGGGCTGTCGTGCAAAAGCGCCCGCGCCAGCGCCAGGCGCTGGCACTGCCCGCCGGACAGGTTGGAGGCTTTCTCGGCCAGCGGGGTGTCCAGCCCCTGTTCGCTGCGCAAAAAGTCCGCCAGACGCACCTGCTCCAGCACCGCCCACAGGGCGGCGTCATCGGCGTCGGGGCGGGCCATGCGCAGGTTGTCCCGCACGGTGCCCTTGAACAGGTAGCTCTGGCGGCTGACGTAGGTGACGGCCTGCATCAGGCTCTGTTCCGAAAGCTCGGCCAGCGGCCGGCCGCCCACCGTCACGCTGCCGGTATAGCCCCGGCTGCGCCCCATCAGGATCGACGCCACGGTGGACTTGCCGCAGCCGCTCTCGCCCACAATGGCGGTAAAGCTGCCCACGGGCAGGTCCAGATCGATGCCCTGCAAAATCTCCCGCTGCGGGTCATAGGCAAATCGCAGGCCGCTGCAGTGGATGGCGCAGTCGGCGGGGACGGGGGCCGCGCCCTGCTGCGGCTCCGGCAGGTCCAGCAGGCGGAAGATCTTGTCTGTGGCGGCCATACCGTTCATGGCAATGTGGAAAAAACTGCCCAGCTGCCGCATGGGCAGGAAAAAGTCCGCCGCCAGCAGCAGGATGGCCAGGCAGCCGCCCAGGCCCACCCGCCCGGCGGAAAACTGTGTCACGGCCATGACCATGCCTGCCGCCGCGCCGCCGTAGGCGACCAGGTCCATGATGGTGATGGAGTTCAGCTGCATGGTCAGCACCCGCATGGTGATGCGGCGGAACTTTTCGGACTCGCGGTTCATCTCCTCGTTCTTGAAGCCGTCGGCCTGGTAGATCTTCAGCGTGGTCAGGCCCTGCAGGTTTTCCAAAAAGGTGTCGCCCAGGGCGGTGTACTGGTCCCAGTATCTGCCCAGCAGCTTTTTGGCCCATGCCTGCACCGCGGCAATGGCCACGGGGATCAGCGGCACGCAGACAAGCAGCACCGCCGCCGACGGCACGCTGACAAAGCACAGCACCGCAAACAGCGTCAGCGGCGCCAGCATGGCGTAAAAAAACTGGGGCAGATAGGCGCCGAAGTAGGTCTCCAGCTGGTCCACGCCCTCCACGGCCACCTGCACCACCTCGCTGGTCTGCACCTGGTCCTGGTAGGCGGCGCCCAGGCGCAGCAGCTTTTGGTAGATTTTTTCCCGCAGCGTGCGCTTGACCGCCCGGCTGGACAGATACCCCATGCGGGCGGCGCCGATGTTGCAGCCAAAGCGTACCGCCACCGCGGCCAGCGCCGCCAGCGCGGTCAGGCCCAGGCCGGCGGCGGAGGCAGTGCCGGCGTACAGCCGTTCCAGCAGGCAGCAGACGGCGGCGATTATGGCGATGTTGGCCGCCAGCGCACACCACTGCAGCGCCACGCTGCCCGCGATATAGCGCTTGCTCTCGCTGACCATACCGATCAGCCTTTTGTTGATCATCATAACAGTTTCTCCATTTCAGACAGCTTCCGGCAGGTCCACGGCTGACAGGGCGGATGTTAGTGTACACTAACTCTGGGCGAAATAATTAGCGGCTGCAAATTAGTAGCCGCTAATTCCGTATCATATCATGGAATTTCCGCCCCGTCAAGGGAAACCTGCGCCGGCTGCGCTTTTTCCGCGCCGGAGCGTCACAGCCGGATGGCGCTGCGCAGCTGGGCGCGGTACTCGGCGGGGGTCACGCCGTACAGCTTGCGGAAGATTTTTGAAAAGCTGCTGTAATTGGAAAAACCGTTTTCGGTGATGGCGTCCCAGGATGCGTTTGCCGTCGGCTTATTTGCCGAACAAGTCGCTGCGCGAACCGGTGCGGGCCAGCGTCAATATCAGCACATCATCCTCGATGCGGTAAATGAGCAGCCAGTCCGGGAGAATGTGACATTCCCGATGGCCCGCCCAATTGCCGGACAGATCGTGATCGCGGTTTTTCTCCGGCAGCGGTTCGCCCATCGCCAGCAGCGCCACGACCTGCTCCAGCAATTCGATTTTCAGACCGCCTTGATTGCCCGTTTGTAGTCCTTCTTAAAAGCATTTGTGTACTTGACAGTGTACTTTGTTTTCCTCATTTTTTCAGGTCGGCAAACAACTCGTCAAGGTCATGGTAGCTCTTTACAGACGGGTCTTTTGCGATCCTTTCCGCTTCCAGCATGGCAGCAATCGTTTCTTTGTTGGGCTGTTCCAGCTTCACTTCAAAGGGAATGCCGCCCTCACGAAGCGACTG
>DXBO01000099.1 GCA_019116485.1 Candidatus Gemmiger excrementavium | reverse complement strand
GGATCGATGACCTGGGCGACTACGACAACATGGTCCGCGCCGTAGGGTATTTTACTTTCCGCTATGGCAAGATCGACTGGATTGAATCCAACAACGAATATTGGCTGGAGATGGACGCTGCGCTGCGCACCACCTTCAACATCACAACGGGCCCCAAAGCCGACGCCATCCATGCATGGAAAAGTAAACTGGCCATGAAGGAGGCCTACCAGCGCGCACACATCCCCTGTGCACGGTGCATTCCCCTGACCACAAAAAACGCGGCCCGTGCCTTTATTGAAACGGTAGGCTATCCAGTGGTGGTCAAGCCGGACAACGGCGTAGGCGCCAACGCCACCTATCGGCTGACTTGTGCGGAGGACCTGGACGAATTCTTTACCATTCCGCCCCAGGTCCCGTATGTAATGGAAGAATACGTTCCCGGTGTAGTGACCACCTATGATGGCATCTGCAACTCCAAAGGAGAAGTCCTGTTCGCGGTAAGCCACATTACGCCTACCTCGATCATGGACATGGTCAACGAAGGATTGCCCACCTATTACTACATAGACAAGCAGGTGCCCGCCGACGTGGAAGACGTAGGCCGCAGAGCCCTGCAGGTTTTCGGTGTGACCCGCCGATTCTTCCATCTGGAATTTTTCCGCCTTACCCGCAGCAAACCGGGCCTCGGCAAAAAGGGCGATTTATTGGGCCTGGAAGCCAACATGCGCCCTGCCGGCGGTTTTACTACTGAAATGATGAATTACAGCCAAAGCGTTGACGTTTACCAAATCTACGCCGACATGGTGGCCTATGATGAAAATCGCCATCCCCCTAAAGGGCCCCAGCGTTACTGTATTTATGTGGGACGACGTTCTTCTGTGAACTATGCCTGTAATATGGAAGAACTGCGCGCCTCTTGTTCTGATCACCTGTGTCAATGGGGTCGCATGCCGAAGGCACTGGCCGGCGCCATGGGCGACGAGCTGCTGGTCTGCTGCTATGACACCCTGAACGAAGTTGACCGCTTTGTCCGCAAGGCCATCGCCTTGCCGCCCCGTAAAAGCAAAAAGTAAAGCGCTTGTTTCGCTTGTTGAATTCCGCAAAAAAACCGCTGCCTTTTGCAAGGCAGCGGTTTTTCTTTGTAATTGTCGTGTGTACGTCAGGCGATCACAAAATGGTATACAAGCGACACCGCGATGATAAGCGCACAGACAATGGCCGTGATGGGCGGTGCCCAACGAATGATACGCTCGGCCATGATGTCGTCTTCGCTGGATTCCTCGTCGTCGGCATAACGGCCACGCTTTTTCCCGGCGCGGCGGGTGTCGTAGTCATCCTCCTCGTCATAATCCAACTCGTCGGTATCATACATCTGGGTCCCGTCTTCGTCGTCATCCTCATCCTCGAACAGACGGCCTTTGGGAGCATACCGGCGGACCCGTTCCATCTCGGCGTCTTCCTGGGGGTTGGCGTATTCCTTGGGATTATAGGTGGCGGTGGCATCCTCGGCATAGGGGTCCTGCTGAGAGGACGGCGCAGTCTGCCGGTCAATGGCAGCCTGGGCAGCCGCTGCTGTAGCAGCCGCGCTGCTGGCCTGGCGCTGAGGCGCCACATTGTTGGCCACAGAATTGATCTCCTGCTGTTGACGTTCCGCCGCACGGCGGGCATCCTCCAGGATTGCGGTCAGTGTAGCCTTGATCCCCGCACGGTCCCCGCCACATTCAGAACAAACCGAGCAGTTTTCCTCATTGGGATGGAAAGCACCGCAGGCACAGAACCAGCCGTACTCGGTATCCTGAGGCACGCAGGTCAGCTGGCTGTTGCCAGTGCGCTGCTGCAGCGTCCTGGCGATGGAAGCCGGCAATACCCGGGGCGTCTGCAAACGCACCCGCTTGTAGCCGCGCAGGTCCACACCGCGGCCATTGAGGAATGCACGGTCCTGTTCCACTTCCACGCTGGACACCGGCGTGTCACTGACATACACTGCATCGTCACTGCCGAACACGTCCCCTGGCTGGGCATTGAGCTGTTCGTAGTAGAAATCATCCTCGCAGAGAATCTGGCCCGCGGCGTCCTTACATTTGAAGTGTACCACCAGACCTGTCAGCGGTTCGGTGCCCACATTTTTGAAGGTCAGGCAGACCGCGACTTCACCGGTCACGTCCCCTTTGAGCAGCTCGACCCGCACGAACTGCACCGGACTGCCGGCTGTGTAATAGTTGGCGCGTGACTGCGCCATCAGGGAAAAATTCTGTTCCATGATCCAACACCTACACTTTTTACATTTGGGCGTCCGGTCGGTCTGTGTCCGGCTCGGCAGCGTTCTCGGGCTTGGGCAGCGCCTCCTCAGCGGAGGGCTTGGTTTCCTCAACGACGGGCGCAGGGGTCTGCGGCTTGGCCGTCTCTCCTTTGGCCAGATCAAACGGGGGCAGCGTGCCGCCTTCCATCAGCGTTTTGAACTCGTCCCCGCTGATTTTTTCCCGTTCCATCAGCACATTGGCAATCTTATGCAGCTTATCCATATGCTCGGTAAGCAAGCGGCGGGCGGTTTCATAGGCTTCGTCCAGAATATCACGGATCTCGTTGTCAATCTCGGAGGCAATAGCTTCAGAGTATCCCTTCCCCTGGCCGAAATCGCGCCCCAGGAAAGTCTGACTTGGATCGTTGCCATATACCACAGGACCCATACGTTCCGAGAAACCGTACCGGGTTACCATGGCACGGGCTGTATTGGTGGCGCGTTCCAAGTCATTGGAGGCCCCGGTGGAAATATCCTCCAGCACCAGCTGTTCCGCCACGCGCCCACCCAGCATCGAAACGATCCGCTCAAACATGGCGGTCTTGGTCACAAAACTGGGGTCCTTCTCCGGCAGGTACATGGTATAACCGCCTGCACCGCCGCGGGAAATAATACTGATCTGATGCACCGGGTCGTGGTGCTTACCAAAATACCCGGCAATCGCATGGCCGGTCTCGTGGTAAGCTACCAAACGGCGCTCTTCCTCGGTCACCACATGGCTCTTCTTTTCGGGTCCCATCATGACCTTGACGGAAGCTTCCTCGATCTCTGCCTCCGTGATGGCTTTCTTTCCACTGCGGGCGGCCAGCAGTGCCGCCTCGTTGACCAGGTTTTCCAGGTCAGCGCCGGAGAACCCGGCGGTGGAACGGGCAATGGTCTTAAGGCTCACATCCGGCCCCAGCGGCTTGTTCTTGGTATGGACCTTAAGGATTTCCTCACGGCCCTTGACATCAGGCAGACCCACATACACCTGCCGGTCAAAACGACCCGGTCTCAGCAGCGCTTTATCCAGAATGTCGGCACGGTTGGTGGCAGCCATTACAATTACGCCGTCGTTGGCGTCAAAGCCGTCCATCTCCACCAAAAGCTGGTTCAGTGTCTGTTCCCGCTCGTCATGACCGCCGCCCAGACCGGCGCCGCGCTGGCGGCCCACTGCGTCAATCTCATCGATAAACACGATGGACGGCATGGTCTTTTTGGCTTTCTCAAACAGATCGCGCACGCGGGAGGCGCCCACGCCCACATACATCTCTACAAAATCAGAGCCAGAGATGGCATAGAACGGAACGCCCGCCTCACCGGCACAGGCACGGGCCAAAAGCGTTTTGCCGGTACCCGGAGGGCCCACCAGCAGCACACCATGGGGAATCCGTGCGCCCAGAGAATTGAACTTGCCCGGCGCTTTGAGAAATTCCACCACTTCCTGGAGTTCCGCTTTTTCTTCATCGGCACCCGCCACATCGGCAAAAGTTGCCTTGCGCTGGCTTTCCTGCTGATCCTTGACTTTGGCGCGGCCCACATTCATAATGCTGCCGCCCGCGCCGCCGCGATACATGGACAGGAACAAAAGCCCCACACTGCCCAGCATGACCACATAGAAAATGATCTCCAGCCAGGGGATGCTGGTCTTGACGGCCACATAGTCATAGATCATGGGCGCGTCGGGATTTGCTTCGTTGTAGGCATCGACCAGCGCTGCAATGCGGCCGTCACTGTCAAAATCCCCGCCATAAGGCAGTTTGTAGGTGACGTAGGCTGTACCGCCATTGGCCGGCAGGATTTCTTCTTCCTCCCCGCCAAAGCTGCTCAGCAAACCGGCAGGCTCTTCCTGCGCCTGGTTGCCTTCCTCCGGCAGAGGGACCTTGCCCTCCTTAAGCCACATCTCCAACTTGCCGGTACCCCAGTCCAACCGGTACGAAGTCACCTGCAAATTCTCGAAATAGTAATAAATTTCGGAATAGTTGATGTGCTTGGAGGCAGACGCCGCCAGCATGGGCGAAAGGCTGGCGACGAACAACACCAGCACCATGAGTACGGCAACAAGCAAAATGCCGCCGAAACGAGGTTTATGCTGCAAGAAATCAACTCCTATTCCGGCACGGAGGCCGGCTGATTTTGACCGCCCGAACCGGCCGATTGTTTATTTGGTATAGATTTCGGGTTTCAATACGCCCACATAGGGCAGGTTACGGTACAACTCATTATAATCCAGGCCGTACCCTACAACAAACTCATCCGGCACCTCAAAGCCGAGATAATCCGGCTCGATCTGCGCCTTGCGGCGGCTGGGCTTGCTCAGGATCGTGCACAGCCGTACGCTGTTGGGCCGGCGCAGCTGCAGCATCGGCAACAGGTGCGACAGCGTGATGCCGGTATCGAGGATATCCTCCACGATCAGCACATCCTTACCGGATAGATCCGCGTCCAGGTCCTTAACAATCTTGACAAGGCCGGTGGATTCGGTGTTGGCGCCGCCATAGCTGGATACCACCATAAAGTCTATACCGCAGGGAATGGTGATGGCCCGCATCAGGTCCGCCATAAAGACCACCGACCCTTTCAGGATGGATACCAGCAGCAGGTCCTTCCCCTGGTAATCCCGGCTGATCTGCGCCCCCAGTTCGGTCACCTTGGCTTTCAACTGTTCTTCCGATACCAAAATATGATCGATATCCTGATCCATGCTATGCATGCATTATGCCTCCCCTGCTTTTTCGGTGCGGACTGTCAGCACTTCATTGGTGTATTCATCGGGCGCACAGCCTTCCGCAAAGCCGCTGCCCCACAACCAGAGAACTTCGCTCCCCTCTGCCAGCAGAGGCAGAAGCGGACGTTCTTCCTGCGGGACGCCCAGTTCATTGTAGTACTTTTTGAGGGTCTTTCGCACATGGCGACCGGCCGGGCGGAAAAAATCCCCCGGCTGGCGTGTGCGCAAAATCAGATTCCCCTGTATTTTAGCACAATCCGCACAACAGTTTAAGTCTTTTTTGAAAATTGGTCGATTTTTCAGAAATTCTTCATACTTTATCCGCTGAAATTCAACAAAATAACCACCCGGCAGGAAAAACTGCCCCTCTGTAAAAGGCTGGGGCGGCGCCGGCGGGGGCCGGATTCCCTGGGGGGTCAGGCGCAGCAGCACACCATCCTTGACCTTGTAGGTCACTTCCGGGGCAAGCTGCAAGGCGCCCTCGCCCCGCTGCAGCAAAAAGCGCAGCAGGCTGATATACTTTTCCTCGGCATCCCGCACCGGGCTGACCAAAGCATGCAGTGCCGCATCCAGCACCGGCCCTTCCGCCCGGCGCAGTATGGACACTTCATATCCGTTGGACACCGTGGCCGCCTGCAGCAGCGCGGCTGCCTCGCCGGAAAGCCAGTCGTCCAGCTCCCGCATCTGGCGGCACAACCTGGCCACCGCGGTCTCTGCCGCCGGATTGGCATACTGCAGCGCAGGCACCGCGTCGTGACGGATGCGGTTGCGCGCGTACAAGTTTTCGGCGTTGGTCTCGTCCTGCACATAGTTTTGCCCAAGGGCGGCACAGTATGCCTCGGTATCAGCCCGGGTCAGGCAAAGGCAGGGCCGCACATAGTAACCCCTGCGCGGCGGAATCCCCGCCAGGCCGTGCAGTCCGGTCCCCCGTGCCATGCGGAATAGTACCGTCTCCATCTGGTCGGACATGGTGTGCGCCGTGGCGATAAAGGCTTCCTCTTGTACAGCCAGCTGGTCAAACCAACCGTAACGCAGACCGCGAGCCCATTCTTCGCTGGGATTTTGCGGGATTTCCACCCCTTCCCGCACAGCATCGTACAGGAACAGCTCTACCCCGTTCTGACGGCAGAATGCCGTGACAAAATTGGCATCCGCCAACGCCGCCATCCCGCGGATGCCGTGATTGACATGGGTGGCCAGCACCTCGATCTCCAGATCACGGCGCCTGCGAAGCAAAAAAAGCAACAAAGCCATAGAGTCTGCCCCACCGGAGCAGGCTGCAATGACTCTGTCGCCCGACTTGAACAACCCCTGTTGACGGCAATAGGTCAGCAAGGTCTCTTCGATACGTTGTACAATTTTTTCCGAATCAGAATTCATGTGTCACATCCAGGTTGCTGAAGCGTGTATGCGCGCCGTCCCAGCCCAGGCGGACCACACTGGTCTCGCCGTGGCGGTTCTTGGCCACGATGCACTCCGCCTCGTTCTCATTGGCCTGGTTTTCCTCCCCGTTCTGGGAGTTGTAGTAGGCCGCACGATAGAGAAAAAGAACGATGTCGGCGTCCTGCTCGATAGAACCAGAGTCGCGCAGGTCGGACAGTTGCGGCCTGTGGTCGGAACGACCGGCTGTTTTTTCCGCCGCACGGGAAAGCTGCGACAGGGCAATGACCGGCACGTTCAATTCCTTGGCCATTATTTTTAGATTTCGGGTAATGTCACTGATTTCCTGGACCCGGCTTTCTGTGCGCTTGGCACTCTGCATCAGCTGCAGGTAGTCAATGATAACCAACCCGATTTTATCTTTTTTGGGGTCCTGGTTGATGGTTCGGATTTTGGCTTTGATCTCCGGCACCGAGATGCCGGAACTATCGTCCATATAAATGGGTGCATTATAGAGCAGAGAGGTGGCTTGCGCGAAGTCGTTCCAGTCAGAATTGTTGAGCCGACCAGTACGGAACGCCTGGCTGTCGATATTGGCCGTACTGGAAAGAATACGGTCCGTCAGCTGCTCGCAGGTCATTTCCAGACTGAAAATGATGGTAGGCACCTTTTGCTGACGTGCCACATTGGTGGCGATGTTCAGCGCAAAGCTGGTCTTGCCCATACCGGGGCGGGCCGCCAGAATAATCAGGTCGGAACGCCCCAGCCCGGTGAGTACCGTATCCAGGTAATTGAACCCGGTGGGAATGCCTGCGAACTTGTCCCTGTCGGCACCGCTGAGTTTCTGCATGGTGTCGATAACTTCCAGAATCGATTCCCGGATGGTCTTGACGCCGGATTTGTCGCGCCCGCTGCGGATGTCGTAGATCTTCTGCTCGGCGGATTCCAGCAGCAAATCGGCGTCTTCTCCACCTGCAGTCTCGCTCAGGATGCTGCGGGCTGCTTCTATCAGACGACGCGCCTGATATTTTTCCCGCACGATCTTGAGGTAGGAATCCACATTGGAAATAGCGGGGACTGTCTCGGCAATATGAGTGATATAGATTTTGGCATCGTCGGCGCTGGCAAATGTACCACTGTTGGCCAGGGCATTGACCAGTGTGATGATGTCCACGGCTTCGCTCTCCGTGTACAGGGCACGCATGGTCTCGTACACAGCACGGTTCTGGTCCGAATAGAACATCTCCGGTTCCATATCGGTAATCAGACGGTTGAGTACCGTCTCGTCCATCAGCGCTGCGCCCAGTACACTCTGTTCCGCCTGCATGTTGTAGGGCATCTGGATGCCCAGACTGGCCAGGCTCAGTTCTTCATTTCGCGGCATGCGGGCACCCTCCTTTCCCTCGTCTCCGCTCTGTAAAGCAAAACAGCCTTACAGTTCTTCCACTTTGACTTTAAAGGCTGCGGTCACGCCCGCGTACAGGCGCACCGTAGCATCATAGCTGCCAAATTCCTTAATGGCGGAAGGCAGTTCCACCTTTTTCTTGTCTACCTCAGTACCGGTCAGCTGGCTCAGCAGCTCGGCTACTTCCTTGCCGGTAACCTTGCCGTACAACTTGCCGGAGGCGCCCCCCTTGATTCTGGCGGTCACGGTCTTGCCCTCAATTTTAGCGGCCAGCGCCTCGGCGGCAGCCCGGGCTTCCGCCTCGTGGTGGGCTTTTGCCTCGCTCTTGGTGCGGGCCTGGTTCAGCGCACCAGCATCAGCCGGTGCCGCCAGCCCGCGGGGAAACAGGAAGTTACGGGCATATCCGTCAGAAACCTCGTGGATTTCGTCTTTTTTGCCGATGGTCTTGACATCCTGTTTGAGAATGATCTTCATAGCGTTTTCCTCCGATTGGTAATGTAGTTTACCGGCTCCCCGCAGCGTCGGCCGCCTGGGAGGCACGGTAGAGATCAATCTGTTCGCGTATACGCCGCTCCGCCTCAGGCAGTGTGCAGTCCTGCAGCTGTGCGCCCGCCATCATCAGATGGCCGCCGCCGCCCAGCGGTTCCAGAATCACCTGCACGTTCAATGCGCCCATGCTGCGGGCCGAAATGTTGACGCCGCCGTTTTTGGCCACCGCCACAAAACTGGCATCCACACCGTTGATGGTCAGCAGGTCGTTGGCCGCCATGGGCAGCACCACATTCATGCCGGCATCCAACTCTCCGGAAAGGGCGATGGCGCAGCCCTTGTATATGTAGGCCCCCTCCACAATGTGGGCACGGGCCTCATATTCTTCTTTGGAAGTGTTGAACAGCAGTTTGGTGTCCGCCGTCTGGGCGCCCCGGCTGCGCAGCCAGGCCGCTGCCTCAAAGGTTCGTACCCCTACATGCAGGGCAAAACTGCGGGTATCCAGCATGATACCGGCCAGCAGTGCCTGGGCTTCCAGCGGAGTCACGTTCCCCTCCTTGGGCAGGAACTGCAGCAGTTCGCAAACCAGCTCACTGGCACTGGAGGCGTAGGGTTCATGGTAAAGCAGCAGCGGATTGTCGATATGCCCTACCGCCATACGGTGATGATCGATGACCACGACCCGCTTGCACTTTTCGTAAATTTTCTGGCTTTCCAGCAGACGTTTCTGATAGGTATCCACCACAATGAGCAGCGTCTTGGGCGTGATGACCTCCAGCGTCTGGTCGGGCGGCACAAAATCACGCCCTTGTCCGGCATCCAAAAAAGTCTTGAGCAACGGGCTCGCCAGGGTGGCATCGCTGTTCAGGGCGATGACCGCCGGAACACCGCACATCTTGCACATACGCAGCACACCAATGGCAGAACCGACGGCATCCAGGTCGCTCATGCGGTGGCCCATCACGATGACGCTGTCGCTCTTTTTGATCAGGTCGCACAGCGCGTTGGCAATGATACGGCTGCGCACATGGCTGCGCTTTTCCACACCGTGGGAGATACCGCCATAAAACTCAAACCCGTCCACCGTTTTGACCGCTGCCTGGTCGCCACCGCGTCCCAGGGCGATGTCGATGCTTTCCCGGGCCATCTGATGGCATTCCTGTAGCGTCTTGCCGCCGTGGCCCACACCGATGGACAGAGTTGTCAGGCCACCGGGATGCAATGCACGGACTTTATCCAGAATCTCAAAGCGCTCCTGCAGCATCCAACGCACATCGCGCTCTTCCACCACCGCGATATAGCGGCTGTTGGAAACCCGGCGCAGAAAGCCGGTACTGCGGGAGATATACTGTTCCAGCAGACTGTTGATGGCTTCCAGTTCCTTGGCCTGCTCGCTGTCCTTCATATCATCGAACAGCTCATCGTAGCTGTCAATAACGATAATCAGGCAGGCGGGGCGGCTCTCGGTGTATTCGTCCAGCGTTTCTTTGTAGAAGGTATCGTCCACCAGGTAAACAATGCTGGCACCGCGGCTGCCCTTGGCAGAGCCGGAATAGGCCGTGAAACGGCGTTTCCCTACCGTCAGGTCCTGCCCGTGGGGGCGGGAACAAACGGCCAGATCCAGATCCGGCAGCACACGTTCCACCGGGCGGGTCACCACGTCGCCGCCCTCCAGCACCTTGTCCCGGAAGTAATTATTATACCATAAGATTCGCCCGTCCGCAACCAGCATGGTGGGGATAGGCAGCCCGGTAAGGCTGTACTGGATACGACTGTTCTCAAAGTCGGTGCTGCAGAGGTGCGCCGCCAGATAAGCCCGCAGTCTGCGCCGCGCTATGAGCAGGATGCCCAGCGCAATCAGCACCACTACCGCCGGCAGGATCAATGCTACCGGGGCCAACAAGGCCACCGGCGCGATCATGGCAACCACCGCTACCAGCAGCAGCAATACGGCTGCCAGCGTGTCCAGCCCGTCGTTATGTTTCATGGTACCCTCTCCATGCGCCCGCTGTGCGGGCGCGTTCTCATACTTCCAGCAGGATCGGCAGAATCATCGGGCTGCGCTTGGTGCGGCGGTAGATGTAGCTGGACAACGCCTCCCGCACCCGGGCTTTCACGCTGGCCCAATCGTGCATGTTGTCGCTCAGGCTGCGGTCCAGCGCCATTTCCACCTGTACGCGCAACCCGTCCATCAATTCTTCACTTTCGCGCACATAGACAAAGCCGCGGCTAACAATATCCGGCCCCGACAACACCTGACCGTTGGAACCATCCACAGCAGCCGTAACGATGATGATACCGTCCTCCGACAGATGGTGACGATCCCTCAGCACTACGTTGCCCACATCGCCCACACCGTAACCGTCCACCATCACAGCGCCGGCAGTCACCGTGTTCTCCACGGTCATGCCGTCTGCTGAAATACGGATGTTCTGGCCATTCTCAGCAATATAGATGTTCTGTTTGGGGATGTAGCCCAGGTGTTCCGCCGTTTCGGCATGGCGCTTGAGCTGCTTGAACTCGCCATGTACCGGCAGGAAAAACTGGGGGTGCGCCAGGGTCAGAATCAGTTTTTGTTCCTCCTGGCAGGCGTGGCCGGACACATGGGTGTCGTACATATTTTCGTAGATCACTTCCGCCCCAAGGCTCAGCAGCCCGTTGACCACCTTGGTCACGGTCTTTTCGTTGCCGGGGATAGGCCGTGCCGAAATGATGATAAAATCGTTGGGCCCCACCTTCACCTGGCGGTGGCTGGCCTGCGCCATGCGGGACAGCGCCGACAGCGGTTCACCCTGGCTGCCTGTGGTAATAAGGACTACCTTTTCGGGCGGGTATTTGTTAATTTCGTCAATGTCGATGAGTACATTATCCGGCGCGTGCAGATAGCCAAGTTCCCGGGCCATCTCGGTGTTGGAGACCATACTGCGGCCACTGACCGCCACTTTGCGGCCCGACTCAATGGCCAGGTCGATGATCTGCTGCACCCGGTAGATATTGGAGGCAAAGGTCGCCACAATGATACGGCGTTTGCGGGCCCGGGCAAACAGACTGCGCACCCCCTCTGCCACAGTCTGCTCGGTGGCGGTAAAGCCGTGGCGCTCGGCATTGGTAGAGTCCGAGAGCAACGCCAGGACCCCCTTGCGGCCATATTCCGCAATGGTGGAAAGATCGGTCACAGCGTCACCGGACAGCGGCGTGTAGTCGATCTTGAAGTCGCCGGTATGGATCACCACACCTGCAGGACACTCGATGGCAAAGGCCAGGGCATCGGGAATGGAGTGATTGACGTGGATGGGTTCCACCGTAAAGCAGCCCAGGCTGACTTTCTGGCGGGGGCGAATCTCATGGAAAACAGCGCTGGAAGCCAGACCGTGTTCCTCCAGCTTATTCTTGATAAGACCGATGGTCAGCCGCGCCGCATAAATGGGAACATTGAACTTTTTGAGCAGATAGGGCAGACTGCCGATGTGATCCTCGTGCCCGTGGGTGATGAACAGCCCCTTGATACGGTCCTTATTTTCCAGCACGTAGGTAAAATCAGGGATCACCAGGTCCACACCGAACATATCGGCATCAGGAAACACAAGACCGCAGTCCACCAGGATCATATCTCCCTGGCACTCATACAAGGTAATGTTTTTGCCCACTTCTCCCAGGCCACCCAGCGGGCAGATATGCATGGGGATGGCCGGGGTCATCTCATAGTTGCGGGGCTGATTTTTGCGGCCACGGCGGTTCGGCTTGGCCGCCGCTACCGCAGCGGGTTCCTGCGCACTGCGGGTACGGCGAGGCCGGGGGGCCGGTGCGCTCTGGGCGGCTGCCATCACCACATTGTCTGCCGCAGGGCGCGGGGTACGCCGGCGTGGTTTACGGGCATTCTCCCCTTGCGGCTGTTTTTTCTCCCCACGGGGTGCGCGGCGTGCATTGCCGGTACCGGCATGATTGTTGGCAGTATTTTTGCGTTTGGGTTTAAGTTCTTCCATGAAAACCTCCGAATTCATTCAGCAAAGCTGACGTATACCCCTTCGGTACGCGCCACCTTGCCCTGATTTGCGATTTATGTACGGTTGCGGAAGTGCACACACTTCCTGTGCTTTTGCGTGGGTGCGAAGAGCCCGCCTGAAAAGGCGCGGCCGGACCCGGTCATACACATCATTGCAGTTATACTGTATTATAAACGCATTCTGTCTACTTGTCAAACTTGCCAGAACTGGATAAAGCAGGTATAATGCAACTACTACCATCCAGTATACCCGTTTACAGGAGATTTATATGAAACAGATCGAGATTTACACCGACGGTGCCTGCAGCGGTAACCCCGGCCCCGGTGGCTGGGGCGCCATCCTGCGGTTCCGCACCCGGGACAAAGTATATGAAAAGGAACTATCCGGCGGCGAGGCTCAGACTACCAACAACCGCATGGAGATGACCGCGCTGCTGGAGGCACTGCGCCAGCTCAAAGAGCCCTGCGCTATTGACTTGTACAGCGACAGCCAGTATCTAATCAACGCACTGGAAAAGGGTTGGGCCAAAGGCTGGCGCGCCCGCGGCTGGAAAAAAGCTGACAAATCCCCCGCCCTGAACCCTGATCTGTGGGCGCCGCTGCTGGCCGAGAGCGAGAAACACAAAATCACCTACCATTGGCTCAAAGGGCACGCCGGCCACCCGGAAAACGAGCGCTGTGACCGCATGGCCGTAGAGCAGAGCAAAAAGTACGGCGGGCGCCAGGCCTAAATACACAAGGAGGCATACCATGGACGGTTTCAACACCTTTGAAAAACAGGACAAGCTGTTGATTGGCATGAGCGGCGGCGTGGATTCCAGCGTGGCCGTGCGAATCCTGCAGGAACAGGGTTTTGCGGTACAGGGGGCTGTGATCCGCTTCTCCCCTGCCCATGACGCGGCCGTGCAGGCCGCCGAAGACGCAGCCAAGTCACTGGGCATCCCGCTGCATATCATCGACGCCGGGGCCGCTTTTGAGGAACATGTGGTGCGCCCTTTCTGCGAAAGCTACTGCGCTGGCCGCACCCCCAATCCCTGCATACGTTGCAACCCGCTGGTCAAATTCCGCTTGCTGGCAGACAAAGCCGACGAACTTGGTTGCTCCTTTATCGCTACCGGGCACTACGCCCGCGTGGTGGTATGTGAGGACGGCCTGAGCCGTATCGCCATCCCGGAAAGCGCTGCCCGGGATCAGAGCTACATGCTCTACCGTCTGCCCCAGGACATCCTGGCCCGGCTGGTGTTGCCCTTGGGCGAGTTTGAGAAGGACGATGTACGGGAAATGGCCCGGGAGTTGGGCCTTTCCTGTGCCGACGCCCCCGATTCCATGGAGATTTGCTTTATCCCGGACGGGGATTATTCCTCGTTTATCCGTGGCCGGGGGTTCACCCCCAAAAGTGGCCGCTTTATCGGCCCGCAGGGGGAAGACCTGGGCCCCCACGCCGGGGTGGATCACTACACAGTGGGCCAGCGCAAGGGGCTGGGCATTGCAGCGGGACGACCACTGTTTGTCAAGGCAATCCTGCCGTGCGGTGATATCCAGCTGGCCGAGACCGGGCAGGAATACAGCAACCGTCTGACGATAAACGACCCCGCCACACCGGACGGGAAGCCGCTGCCCCCCGGAGAATACCTGGTCAAGATTCGCAGTGCCGCAAAACCAGTGCCCTGCGCCTACAATGGACAGGGCAGCGTCACCTTTCCCGAGCCGGTGCGCGCGCCCGCTCCCGGCCAAAGCGCTGTATTCTACCGCAGCGGGCTGGTCTGCGGCGGCGGCATCATTGACACCACCGAATAATCTCCAACAAAAGGCACCGCACCGGGTCCTTCCCGATGCGGTGCCTTGCTGTTCGTCAAAGAAAATTTTTACTTTTTAAAGAACGGCGTAAAGTCAAAGGTTGCAAAATAATCCTCCGGCGTTTCGGCCCGGCGGATCAGCTGGTGGGGACCGTCCTCTTTCAGCAGCACCTCCGCACTGCGCAGCTTACCATTGTAATTGTAGCCCATGGCAAAGCCGTGAGCCCCGGTATCGTGCAGGAACAGTACATCCCCGATGTTGATCTCGGGCAGCATACGGTCAATGGCAAATTTGTCATTGTTCTCGCACAGGCCGCCGGTCACATCATATTTGTGGTCACAAGGGGCATTCTCCTTGCCCAGCACCGTAATATGATGGTAGGCTCCGTACATAGCCGGGCGCATCAAGTTGGCCGCACAGGCGTCCACACCGATATATTCCTTGTAGGTGTGCTTTTCGTGCAGCACAGTGGTCACCAGACCGCCATAGGGCGCCAGCATGAAACGCCCCATCTCGGTAAAGATTGCCACATCCCCCATACCGGCGGGAATCAGGATCGCCTCAAACTGTTTGCGTACCCCTTCCCCGATTTTAGCGATATCGTTGCTGCGCTGGTCGGGGCGGTACGCAATGCCCACACCGCCCGACAGATTGATAAATTTGATCTTGGCCCCGGTGCGCTTGTGCAGCCGTACCGCCAGTTCAAACAAAATCCCTGCCAGTTTGGGGTAGTATTCATCGGTAACAGTATTGCTGGCCAGGAAAGCATGGATACCGAATTCTTCGGCGCCCAGTTCCATCAAACGGGTATAGGCCTCTGCCATCTGGTCTTCGCTCATACCGTACTTGGAGTCGCCCGGATTGTCCATGATGCCGTTGCCCAACTCAAATACACCGCCCGGATTGTAGCGGCAGCAAACAGTCTTGGGCACGCCGGCCACATTTTTCAGAAAGTCTACATGAGTCAGATCATCCAGGTTGATATAGGCGCCCAGTTCATAGGCTTTCTGCATGTCCTGCACAGGGGTATCGTTGGAGGAGAACATGATATCCGCCCCCGTAAACCCGCACGCCTCACTCATAAGCAGTTCGGTATAGCTGGAGCAGTCCACACCGCAGCCTTCCTCCTGCAGGATTTTGAGGATATAGGGGTTAGGCGTAGCCTTGACGGCAAAATATTCCCGGAATCCTTTGTTCCAGCTGAAAGCTGCGTTGACCCGGCGGGCATTTTCCCGGATTCCCTTTTCATCGTAGATATGGAAGGGCGTAGGCACATCAGCAGCGATGGCCTTGGCCTGTTCCAGCGTGATAAATGGCTGTTTCTGCGGCATCTTTCCCAATTCCTTTCCGGCTTTCCCAATAGAATGCACCTATTATAAACCGTTTGCCGTGGTTCGGCAAGTCTACCCGCCAAAATGTACTGCAAAAACGGCTGACCGCTTCTTGATGAAGCAGTCAGCCTTCGGTTCAGTTCATTTCCGCCTGTTCGCTCTGCAGGTGCATCCGGGCAGCCAGCAGCCGGTTGTCCAGATGGCGGCAGGTCCAGCGGTATGCCGGATACAAGAACAGACAGGCTGCCACCCAGGCAGCCGGATTGGCCAGTTCCGCACCAAAATATCCCAACGGCGGTACCAGGAACACCGCCACCAGGGACCGGGCCACCATTTCGGCCACACCAGCCAGCATCGCCAGGGTGGAAAAACCCAGTCCCTGGATGCTGTATCGCCACACAATCAGTGCTCCCAACGGCACAAAAAAGGCACTGTTCCAGAACAGGTACTGCCGCCCCATGGAAACGATTTCCACCTCCGTGGCCGTGTCCAGAAAGAGCCCCATAATGGCCACATCCACAAAATGCAGAATGACCAGCGCTGCCAGCGCATAAAGCACCGCAATTCCCAGCGCACTGCGTACTCCCTGGCGCACACGGTCCATCCGGGCCGCCCCCAGGTTCTGACCCGCGTAGGTGGCCATGGCAGTGCCAATACTTTCCAGCGGAATCGTCAACAGGTTCATGGTCTTGCTGGCCGCCGTAACGGCAGCCACCGCCGCACTGCCCAGCACATTGACCGCACACTGTACCACCACGCTGCCAATAGCCGTGATGCTGCACTGCAACCCCATGGGCACGCCGATTCCCATCAGGCGCACACAGGCACGCCGACATGGCTTGGCCTCATCGGAAGTCATGCGCAGTACTTCAAATTTGCGGCACAAATAGACCAGACTGGCAACCCCGGAGATCGCCTGGGACACATCGGTAGCCAACGCAGCCCCCAGAATTCCCATACGCAGCGGAATCACAAAGAGCAGGTCCAGGCCGATGTTCAGCGCACTGGTCAACAAAAGAAAATACAGCGGCGTCTTACTGTCTCCCAGGGCACGCATAATTCCCGCCACCATGTTATACAGGAAAATAAACGGGATTCCTGCGAAAATCCAGCCGATATAGATTGCCGCACCGTCCAGAATGTCAGCGGGCGTCTGCATCAATACCAGCATGGGCCGGGTAAAGGCCACGGTCAGTACAGTCAGCACCGCGCTGGCTGCCAGGCATAGCCATCCCGCATTGGCTACATGGCGGCGCAGGTCATGATAATCCTGCGCACCGAACAGCTGAGCAATGGGAATGGCAAAACCGTTGCACATGCCAATGACAAACCCCAGAATCAGGTAATTGACTGAGCCCGTAGCCCCCACCGACGCCAACGCGCTGACGCCGCAGTAGCGCCCCACGATGATCGTATCGGCCAAAGCATAAAACTGCTGGAACAAATTGCCCAGCACAAGCGGCAGCGTAAAAAGCAGGATCACTTTCAGCGGGCTTCCGCTGGTAAGATCTTTCGTCATAGCGCACTTTCCCCCACAAGTAAGATGCGGGACCCACCGTTCCGCGAGTGGTATTATAGCACGCACAGAGTAAAAATCAAGAGCCAGAGAAAAGATTTTTGGCAAAAGAAAAAAGACCTGTCTTTCGGCAGGTCCTGGCAGGGGTAGAAGGATTCGAACCCTCGGCACGCGGTTTTGG
>DXBO01000098.1 GCA_019116485.1 Candidatus Gemmiger excrementavium | reverse complement strand
CTTGACGCCGAGGCGCTTGGACTCGGAATCACGGCCGTTCTTGGTAGAACCTACGCCTTTTTTATGTGCCATTGTGATTTACCTCCTTAGCCGTTGATCGCGGTGATTTCCACCTTGGTGTAGGGCTGACGGTGGCCTTTGCGGACCATGCTGCCCTTCTTGGGACGATAGGTGAGGATGTTGAGCTTCTTGCCCTTGCCGTTCTTGACGACCTTAGCGACGACGGAAGCGCCCTCAACAACGGGAGCGCCCACCTTGACGGCGCCCTCCTCGCCAACGGCCAGGACCTGATCGAAGGTGACTTCGCTGTCAGCCTCAGCGTTCAGCTTCTCGACGAAAACCACGTCGCCGACCTTGACGCTGTACTGCTTGCCACCAGTCTTGATAACTGCGTACATCTGGATAACCTCTTTCAAAAAGTCTCGCTGGACAGTAGGGCGTTGCGCCAAAAGCGCACACTTTTCGGGCCTATACCAAGCGGCTATAAAACTATAGCATAGATTCAGCGGCCTGTCAACCACTTTTTGTAAAACAAAGCCGCTGCAGCGCTTTTTACCGCACTGCGGCCCGGCGCGCCGCTTCCACGGTATTGAGCATCAACATTGCCCGGGTCATGGGCCCCACGCCGCCGGGCACCGGGGTGATCCAGGCAGCCCTTTCGGCAGCGGCGGCAAAGTCCACGTCCCCGTGCAATTTGCCGTCCGCCCCGCGGTTGATGCCCACATCAATGACCACCGCCCCCGGTTTGACCATATCACCGGTGACAAAACCAGCCCGGCCTACCGCTGCCACCAGAATGTCCGCAGCGGCACACAGTTCCTTCAGGTTCCGGGTCTTGGAATGGCAGACGGTCACGGTGGCATCCTTCGCCAGCAGCAACATGGCTGCCGGTTTGCCCACAATGTTGGACCGGCCCACCACCACCGCCTGTTTGCCCGCGATGGATACGCCGGTGGATTCGATCATACGGATGCAACCCGCCGGGGTGCAGGGCAGATAGCAGGGTTCCCCGATCTGCATGCGGCCCACATTCACCGGCGAAAAACCATCCACGTCCTTTTCCGGCGGGATGGCGTCGATGACAGCCTTCTCGTCAATCCCCGCAGGCAGCGGCAGCTGTACCAGAATTCCGTGAACAGCGGGGTCCTCTGCCAGCAGTTTCACCTGGGCCAGCAGTTCTGCCTGGGTAGTAGTTTCCGGCAGACGGATGCTGCGGCTCTCGATACCGCACTGGGCGCAGTCATTGATCTTGCCCCGCACATACACCTGGCTGGCAGGGTCCTCCCCCACCAGTACCACGGCAAGACAGGGGGTGATGCCCTGTTCTTTCAGGGCCGTCACCTGTTGGGCGGCCTCCTGCTTGACGGTTTCAGCCAATGCCTTGCCGTCGATGATATTCGCTCCCATGGCGTTCTCCCCTCTTGTTTCTATCCAAAACGGTCAGGCTTCGGTTTTTGACCCGTCCTCTGCTTCGGCGGCTTCCTCCGCTGCGGGTTCTTCCGCTGCCGTCACAGTCTCCTGCTCCGGTTCTTCCGGTTCTTCCGCTTCCTGCGGTTCCTGCGTCATGGCCGGCTCGGGGTCTTCCAGTTCCTCGATCTCCGGCGCATCCAGGTCCAGGCTGTCCAGGCGGCGGTTCATGGCCTCGGTAGCAGCCACAAACTCGGCATGGGGGGCGTTGGCGGGCAGCGTGTCCACGCTGAAGCGGTCCCCTGCCCGGGCCTGTTTGCGGATATCCCGCACGGCCAACGGCACCCGCAATACCTGCCCACGGGTCCGGCGCAGTCCGGCCACCAACAGCAAAAACGCCGCAAAGGCCGTGGCAAAGGCCACCACCTGGCTGGCGCGCAGGTCGGTGCCGGTAATCAGCAGCGAGTCGGTGCGCAGGCCCTCGATCCAGCTGCGGCCCAGACCGTACCAGATGACGTAGAGCAAAAAGATCTGGCCATGGAACCGGCGGCGCTTGACATACAGTGCCAGCACCACAAAGCCGATCAGGCACCACAGACTTTCATAGAAAAAGGTGGGGTGCACCGGCAGTGTGGGGTCGATGGTGACACCGGCGGGCAGCGTGACCTGCACCGAGCGCAGATACGCCTCGGTGCCCTCGCTGTACATACCCCAGGGCAGTGTGGTGTTGGTGCCGAAGGCCTCCTGGTTGACAAAGTTGCCCCAGCGGCCCACGCCCTGGCCGATGAGAAATCCCAGGGCCACCAAATCAAACAGCGGCAGCAGCGGCACCTTGCGCCATTTGGCAGCCAGGCCACCGAACACGAAAGCGCCGATGACCGCACCGTAGATGGCAATGCCTCCCAGGCGGATATCCACCATCTCCCAGAAACTCTGGTACTGGAAGGGTGCCATGGCAACGTAGTAAATCCTGGCGCAGACGATAGCCATGACAGTGCCGATGGCCACCACATCCACCAGGCGGTCTGCATCAATCCCAAAATCCACCGCATGGCGGAAAGCATAGAGCAGCGCCAGCAGCATGCCCACGGCGATGATGACGCCATACCAATAAATGTTGAACCCACCCACCGACAGCGCCACGCGGTCGATGGTAAACTCCCAGCCCAAACCCGGGAACTGAACATGATACACCATAACGGAACTTCCTCATTCTCCGCAGGGGTCCTGCGGGTCAATCTGTACATAAGCGCGGTTTTCTTCCCGCAGGGCCGTCTGCAGCAGGGCATTGGCGTCCTCTACAGTCAGGGCTGCCAGCGCGGCGATCTCATCGGCCAGGGTGCGGCCTTTCAGGCAGGCAGCGGCAGCCTCCTCGGCGGCGTCGTCCACCGTCTCCACATCCCCCAGCAATTCCCCGTACATCTGGTTTTTGACCAGCGTGAACAACTCGGGGTCGATGCCTTCGGTACGCAGACGCTCGATCTCTGCCTGGAGCAGTGCCGCCACTTCCCGGGGGGTATCGCTTTCGCCGGTAAACGCCACGGCACAGGCGCCCCGCACGGCGATGAAGTCGCCGGAAAATTCCGGGTTGACCAGCGCCTCGTCGTACAGTTTGCGGTACAGCGTGGTCAGTCCACCGGCTACCAGGTCCCCCAGCATATCCAGCAGCAGTTCCCGCTTCAGGTCGCCGGGTTCCAGAGGCGGCTCCCGGTAGGCCACACCGAAGCAGGGCTTGTTCACCGGCATGGTAAAGCCGGCTTCGTGGTGCAGGACCGGCCCTTCCTCCGCCGGGATATCCCATTCCACCTGGTGCCCGGGGCGGGCACGGTAAAGACCGTTGCGCTTGCAGGCTTCCACCGCCTGATCCAGCGTGATTTTACCCGCCACCGACAGCACCATGTTGGAAGGGGCATAAAATGCCTTGGTGCAGCTGTACAGCAGCTGGGGTGTCAACTGGGCGATGCTGTCCACCGTACCGGCGATGTCGTCCCGCAGGGGATGACCGCCATACAGACAGCGGAATAATGCGTTGAGCAGCCGCCAGTCGGGGCTGTCGTCATACATCTTGATCTCCTGCCCGATGATGCCCTGCTCTTTGGCAATGGTAGCCTTGGTGAACCAGGGTTTGCCCACCATGCCCAGCAGGATATCCAGGTTTTCGTCGATCTTCTGGGTAGCCGAAAACAGGTAGCAAGTGCGGTCATAACTGGTAAAAGCGTTGGCCGATGCACCGGTCTTGGCATAAAAACTGAAAGAATCCCCCTGGGGGGTCTCACACATCTTGTGTTCCAGGAAATGGGCCGTACCCGCAGGCAGCGAGACCGGCTTTCCGTCCAGTACAAATTCCCGGTGGATGGACCCGAAAGCCGCCGCATAGATGGCGTGCACGCTGCTGTAGCCGGGCATAGTGCGGCACAGTACCGTCAGACCGCTGGGCAGCACCGTGCGCTGGCAGCCCACCGCCGCGGCAGCGCGGGCCTGTACGGCGGCAAAAGATTCCTTACTGCACATCAACGGCACCTCCTTTCCCCTGGGTGCCGGGCTTGGCGGTCACGGCATAGCACACCGAATAGCTGTACCCCTGCAGGGCCTGGCGCACTTCGTCCAGGCTGACGGCACTGGTCAGCACCTTGCCGTATTCCGGCGGATAAAGCGGTTCGCCCCGGGTGATCTGACCATAGTACCAGTTTTCCAGGGCAGCCAGGCTGTCGCCCAGCGCATCCATGCCGGAGAGCAGCCCCCGGCGGCAGTCGTCCACTTCCTCTTGGGTGATGGGGCCGTTTTTCAGGGCTTCCCACTCGGCCAGAATGGCGGCTTCCGCCTCCGCTTCCCGGCCCGGTTCCACGCCGGAGTCGATCATCATGACACCGGTGGCCCGCTGGGCTGCCGAACCGCAGTAGTAGCACAGAGACTGTTTTTCCCGCACATTGCGGAACAACCGGCTGGTGGCGGAACCGCCCAATACGCTCATGGCTACCCGCAGGATGCTGACGCTGGGCGGGTTGGCGTTTTCCCCCGCTGTAAACAGCATGCACAGCTTGGCCTGGGTCAGGGCGGGAATCTCCTCGGTAAATTTGCGCAGCGGCCCGGCGGGCATCCCCATAGGTGCCGCAAAGGGCTGCGGGTCCCGCCGCACCTGGGCCAGCTTGGCCAGCAGCAGTTCGGCCACCCGGGCCTCGTCAGCGCCCTGTACCATTACGTCGATGGACGCCGTGGACAGGATGCGATCATATTCCGCCTTGAGACTGGCCGGGGTGACGTGGACCAGTTCACCGGGGTATCCCCCCAGTTCGATGCCGGCCGGGGAATCCCCGAAGAATTTACGGCGGGCCTGGCGCACACAGTACAGCCGCTTGGAGTTGAACTCCGCTTCCAGGCGGCGTGCCTGGGTCTCTGTCTCAATGCGCACAGCCTCGGCATCAAAGACACCATCCACCAGGTAGGGGTCAAAAATCGTGCCGAACACGATGTCGGCGTATGCATCGGTCAGGTTCTCTCCCGCCAGGGCATACCGATCCTTGATGCCGCAGATATCGGCGGAGAGTACCCGGTCGCTGCCCGCACTGGACAGGTCCACCCCCAGGTCGGCGCCGTACAGCTGGGCCAACCGGCGGGACAGAGCGGTCATATCGGGGCAAGCCGCATAACCGCGTTCCAGCACCAGGGCCAGCACAGCGGCGTCGGTGGCAGATTCCCGCCGGGCGGGAAAGCGCAGATGCAGGGTGATGCGGCAGCGATTGAATTTTTCGGCGTCCAGCGTGGTGATGTATACGCCGGGCGCAAGTTGTTTCCGTTCCAAATCCGTAGTCCTTTCAACAATAGATAGGTGTATTATACCGCTTTGCCCCGCAAAAGTAAACCAACCGGACAAAAATCTTGCCTGGCAGCTCTTTCCCTATTCGTATTTATACGAAATCTTTGTATATATTTGCAGAAAACGATTGACAAAGGACCGCGCGGCGGGTGTATGATAAACTATCAGAAGGAACGGCCCGCTCCTGCCGCGGCGGCGGAATCCCTGCGGACCGGTACACAACACGCTATGGAACGAAATTTGACCACTGGCAGCGTACTGCGCAATATTCTGTGCTTCTCGCTGCCCTACCTGTTTTCTTACTTTTTGCAGACACTGTATGGCATGGCCGATCTGTTCATCATCGGCCAGTTTGGTGCCGTGGCCAGCACCACGGCGGTATCCATCGGCAGCCAGGTCATGCACATGCTCACCGTCATGATCGTGGGTCTGGCTATGGGTTCCACCGTGACCATCGGGCGGGCTATGGGCGCCGGGGACCGGTCCCTGGTAGGGCGCACCATCGGCAATACAGTCACGCTGTTCATGGTCCTTTCGGCAGCGATGACGGCGGCGCTGCTGGCGGCGGTGCGGCCCATCGTAGCGATAATGTCCACCCCGGCAGAAGCTGTGGAGGGTACTGTGGCTTACCTGACCGTCTGCTTTTTGGGCATTCCCTGCATCACAGCCTATAACATCATCGCCTCCATCTTCCGGGGGCTGGGGGATTCCAAAAGTCCTATGTACTTCATCGCGGTGGCCTGCGTGGCCAACATCGGGCTGGATTATCTTTTTATCGGCGCTCTGAGTATGGGGCCTGCCGGTGCCGCACTGGGCACCACACTGTCCCAGGCCATCAGCGTGGCGGTCTCGCTGGCGGTGATTCTGCGCCGCCGTACCGGTTTTGCGGTACACCGCGCTGATTTTCGGCCCCAGCGGGCGGTGCTGCGGCAGGTGCTTAAAATCGGGCTGCCGGTGGCGTTTCAGGACGGACTGATCCAGATCGCTTTTATCGTCATTACGGTCATCGCCAACCGGCGGGGGCTGACCGATTCCGCGGCAGTGGGCATCGTGGAAAAGATCATCAGCTTTTTGTTCCTGGTCCCCTCTTCCATGCTGTCCACCGTATCGGCCCTGGGCGCCCAGAACATCGGCGCCGGCAAGCATGACCGCGCGGCGCTGACGCTGCGGTACGCCATCCGCATTGCCGCAGGGTTCGGCCTGGCGGCAGGTATTCTTATGCAGTTCATCGCCGCGCCGGTGGTAGGGCTGTTCACCGCCGACACAGCGGTCATTGCTGCGGGCGGCCAGTACCTGCGGGGCTACATCTGGGACTGCATTTTCGCGGGCATCCATTTCAGCTTCAGCGGATATTTCTGTGCCTATGGCCGGTCAGAAATCTCCTTTTTACACAACATCATCGCCATTGCGCTGGTGCGGGTGCCCGGCGTCTACCTGATGTCGGTGCTGTTTGCCGACACACTGTATCCCATGGGCCTGGCCACCGCCACCGGGTCTTTGCTGTCGGTGGTGATCTGTCTGGCTGCCTACGGCTGGCTGAAACGCAAAGGCGCCCTGGGCGCCCCCATCCAGGTCTGATTTTCTTGACATCCTCAGACCGACACAAACAAAGCCCCCGTGCGCCGCACTGCGCACGGGGGCTGACCCTTTCCCCTCTATAACGGAAAACGAAATTAGTTGATGAAGGCGTCGTGGATGGCGGCGACGGCCTTGTCGGCCTCCTGCTCGTCGATGATGACGCTGATCTTGATCTCGCTGGTGGAGATCATCTTGATGTTGATGTTCTGGTTGAACAGTGCTTCGAACATGGTGGAAGCCACACCGGAATGGCTCTGCATGCCGGCCCCCACAATGGAGACTTTGGCGCTGTGCTTGTCGACGCTGATCTCGCCGCCGCCGAAACGGGAGGCCGCGGCCTTAAGGGCCGAAGCAGCGCCCTCGGCGTCGCCCAGGGGCACCGTGAAGCTCAGGTCCTTGGTGCCGGCTTCGTTGCCGGAACTCTGCAGGATGATATCCACGTTGATGTTCTTCTGTGCCAGCAGGCTGAACACCTTAAAGGACATGCCGGGCACGTCCGGGACATTCTTGATGGAAATTACGGCGACGTCGTTGTCCTTCGCCACACCTTTGATGAGCATACCTTCCACGTTGGCTTCCTCCTTCACGATGGTGCCGGGCACCGGGTTGATGCTGGAGATGACTTCCAGCTCCACATTGTATTTTTTGGCAAGTTCGACGCTGCGGTTGTTGAGTACCTGGGCACCCAGCGAGGCCAGTTCCAGCATTTCGTCAAACGTGATCTCCTTGAGCTTGGTGGCCTTGGGAATCTTGCGCGGGTCGGCGGTGTAGACGCCCTCTACGTCGGTGTAGATCTGGCAGCGGTCTGCGTGCAGTGCCGCCGCCAACGCCACAGCCGAGGTATCGCTGCCGCCGCGGCCCAGGGTGGTGATGTCGTCGGACCGGTTGAGCCCCTGGAAACCTGCCACCACTACCACGCGGTTACGGGCCAGTTCGCTCTCCACCCGCTCGGTATCCAGGCGCTTGATGCGCGCTTTGGAGTAGGAGCGGTCCGTGCTGAAGCCCGCCTGCCAGCCGGTCAGGCTGATGGCCGAAACACCCAGTTCCTGCAGCGCCATGGTCAGCAGGGCAATGGAAATCTGTTCACCGGTAGCCAGCAGCATATCCATCTCGCGGTGGGACGGGTCCGAGGTGATCTCGGCAGCCTTGGCGATAAGGTCGTCGGTGGTATCGCCCTGGGCGGAGACCACCACCACCACGTCGTTGCCAGCGTTGCGCGTATTCATGACGATGCGCGCCACGTTGAAGATGCGGCCGCGGTCCTTGACGGAGGTGCCGCCGAATTTTTGCACGATCAAAGCCATAAAAATCCAATTCCTCCCTATCTATGCACACGCACGTTACTGTACCACCGCGCCGGCGTTGTCGGCCAGCAGCCGGTAGACAGTAAAATGACGGAGCAGCTCGCTCTGCTGCAGCGCCGCCGCAGCCCGGTCAAAGAAAGCGGCGTCGTCCTTGTGGACTACCGCCATAATGGTAGGCCCGGCGCCCGAGATGTAGGCCGCCATGGCGCCCAGGTCCATAGCCAGGTCAAAGACTTCGTCGCCGCCCTGGATCAGCGGCAGACGGTACTGCTGATGCAGCGAATCTTTGGTGGCCACCCCCAGCAGGGCGTAGTCACCATCGCAGAAAGCTGCCGTGGCCAGAGCCGCCCGGGACAGGTTGTAGACCGCATCCTTGTGGCTGACCATCTGCGGCAGCGCCGCCCGGGCCTTGGCAGTGAGCAGGCGGAAATCCGGCACAAAGGCCGCAAAGGCCAGCTCCGGGTCAATGTCTTTCTTGACGCTGTAGACCTGCCCTTCATCAATGACACTGGTGACAAAGCCCCCCAGCATGGCGGGTGCCACGTTGTCGGGGTGTCCCTCAATGGCGGTGGCCAGGGTCAGCATCTGGCGCTTGGTCAGCTTATCGCCCAACAGGGCATTGGCCCCCAGGATACCCGCCACGATACAGGCGGAACTGGAACCCAGGCCCCGGGCCATGGGGATGTCGTTGCGCTGGGTGATGCGCAGACCTTTCAGCGGGATTCCCAGCTGGTCGTAGACCACCCGGGCCGAGCGGTAGACCAGGTTGTTGGACCCGGCCGGGACGTGGGTGCCGTCCACCGAGGTGATGTGGATATGGTCGCATTCCTCAAAGGTAAAGACGTTGTGCATGGACACCGCCAGACCCAGCGAGTCAAACCCCGCACCCACATTGGCACTGGTGGCCGGAACGGTTACTTGTATCATATGAGAGGCTCCCCTCTTTCGTGCATGCTTTTTATGCGTCAAGCTGCTTGAGGACCAGGCGTACCTGGCCGCCCAGCACGGCGACCTTGGCCGCGATCTCCTCCACCTGGGCGGTGGTGGCCCCGTCGATGCGGTAGGCCGCCTCTCCGCCCTGTTCGAACACTACCTGGCCGGGGCCCGCCACACTGGGCAGCAGTGCCGCTGCCACACCGCTCACCCGGATATACCAGGCGTGCACGCCGGGGTCGGTCAGCTGGCCTTCCGGCTTGGGGGCGGGTTTCCAGAACAGGCTGTCGTGGACCTGGGCCCCTTCCTTGAGGGCGTCGATGACATCCGCCACCACGGCACTGGCGGTGGGCAGCTTGCCCGCGCCCTTGCCGTAGAACACCACGTCGCCCAGCATGTCGCCCTGCATGAGTACAGCGTTGAACACGTCGTCCACACCGGCCAGCTGATTGGTCTCCGGCACCAGCATGGGCTCCACACCCACGGCCATCCTGCCGTTTTCGCCTTCATCATACCAGGCGATGAGTTTGATGGCACAGTCCAGCTTTTCAGCAGCTTTCACATCGGCCACCGTGATGTCCCGGATGCCCCGGGTGGGAATGTTGTCGGGATAGACATGGTGCCCGCAGGCCAGGCTGGCCAGAATAGCGATCTTGCGGCAGGCATCCCGCCCGTCCACGTCGTCGCCGGGGTCCTTGGTCTCGGCATAGCCCAGTTGCTGGGCGATCTTGAGGGCTTCCTCAAAACTCATGTTCTCCCGTTTCATTTTGGTGAGCATGAAGTTGGTGGTGCCGTTGACGATGCCCTGCACCCGGCTGATGTGGTTGGCCGCCAGGCACTGGTGCATGGGGGTAATGATGGGGGTGCCGCCGCCCACGCTGGCCTCAAACAGGAAAGCCGCCCCGTGGCTGCGGGCCAGTTCCAGCAGCTCGGCGCCGTAGGTGGCCACCATTTCCTTGTTGGAGGTGCAGACACTGCGGCCACTTTCCAGGCAGCGGCGCACATACGGGTAGGCGAATTTGGTGCCGCCGATGGTCTCCACCACCACCTTGATCTCGGGATCATCCAGAATGGTGTCCAGCGAGGTAGTGAACAGTGCGGCATCCGGCGAGGACGAGAAATCCCGCACGTCCAGGATGTATTTGACTTCCACCGGTTCCCCGGCACGCCGGGCAATGGAGGCCGCGTTGCGGCGGCAGACTTCCAGCACACCGCTGCCGACGGTGCCGAAGCCCATGATTGCAATCTTTGCCATGAATGGTTCCCCCTAACTGATTTGGGCGGCCCCCCGCCCTGGAGACCGCGGCGCCTGTGCGCCCGGCCCGTTACACGCCCCGGTGAATCTCCACCACGCAGGGCTGGTGCGAAAGCCGTGTAAGCATCTCCTCCACCGGCATCTGCATGGTGCCGGTGCGGACAGTGACCTCTACCTGCGCCGCGCCGTTTTCCGGCCGGGACTGGGTGATGGTAACGATAGACGCCCCTGCTGCCGAAATACCGGAGAGCAGCGCCTGCAGGGCGCCGGTCTTATCCAGCAGCGTGGCCACCACGGTGATGGATTCCCGCCCGGCCTCAGCGTCAAAAACGGTGTCCTTGTATTTATAGAATGCGCTGCGGGAAATGCCCGCCTGCCGGGCCGCGGTGGAAATGTTGTTCACCGCACCGGATGCCAGCAGTTCCTTGGCGTGCAGCACCTTGACGAACACTTCCGGCAGGACGTCCGCATCTACCAGAAGAAAACGGCGATCCGGCATAGTGTCCCCTCCTTGCGTACAGTTGTAGTTTCGACAAGCAACATCATACCACTACCGCCCCGCCCTTGCAAGCGTCTGAGGGGATTTTTGCCTGCTTTTTGGCGTTTTGCACAGCCGGGACCCAAAAATCGGAATTGTCTTTGTGCGGTGTTTATCTGTACGCGGTAGAAAAACAAGATACCCCTGCGGCATACACCGCAGGGGTATCTGTCAAAAATGATTCCGTGTTATTCCGTGGTCGCAGCCGGGTCAGTGGTCTGGGCGCCTTCGGCAGCAGCCTGAGCCAGAGCCGCGTAGGGGTCTTCGGCTATGCTGTAACTGCTGTCGGGAAGGTTATCCTCGGTATAGTAGCCGGTGGCACCGCCGCCCGACACGATAGCGCCGGAACCGGTGTCAAACTGCTTGACCACCACGCCGTCCGGCATGGGGAATTCCGCAGCTTCCTTGTCGGCCTGAAGTTCTTCCATCAGGCTCTTCCAGACTTTCTGGATCGGGGCACCGTTTTGCCCTGCTCTGCCCAGTGCATTCATGTCGGTAGGCTTGTCACAGCCCCACCACAGCGCCGTGACATAGTAAGGCGTCATACCGGCAAAGGTGTAGTCCTTGTAGTTGCTGGTGGTACCGGTCTTGGCCGCCGCCTCAATATCACCGGCAGGTGCCATACCGCTGGCAGTACCGCCGCTCTTGAGGACGTTGGTCATCATACGGTTCATGATATAGGCAGTGGTGGAATCGATGGCCTGAATGGTGTTGATATACTTGGTGTTATCCAGCACTTCGTTGCCCAGATAGTCGGTGATCTCGGTGTAATAGTGGGGCGAAGTGAAGGTGCCGTCGTAGAAGATGCTGTAGGCACCGGCCAGCTGCACCACCGTCATACCGTGGCTCTGGGAACCCAGCACCAGGGGGCCCAGGTCCATATCGGTCTCAGAGTCGATATAGCTGCATTCCAGCGTGTCATGCACAAAGTTGTACAGGTAATCCACGCCGACCATGTTGCCCACCCACACCGCAACGGTATTGTAGGACTGGCGCAGCGCATCGTAGATCAGCATGGGATCGCCGTTGCCGCCTGCGCCGCCGTAGTTGGTGGGCCAGGCGCGCCAGATATCGGACCGGGACTGGGCAGCCTCGGAATAGGGGTCCATATAAGAGTACTGTTCCTTCAGGATACGTTTGTCCTCTGCCGAATAGAAAGGCGCATCCAGCACCTGGGAGGAATAGTTGATGAGTTTGTAGTCCAGCGCCAGGCAGTAGGCACCGATGGGCTTCATGGTAGAACCGGTCTGGCGGGGAACGGTGGCCCGGTTGGTGCCCAGGTCGTACTTTTTCTCGCCCACACCGCCGCCGATGCCCAGAATATTGCCATCATAATCCAGGGTGGCGATAGCGGCCTGGGTGCGCACCGTCTCATAAACGCAGAGATATTCGGTGTCGTCGTTGGGGTAGTTGTCGTCGGTGGAGGTGCCCATCTTGAGGGTAGTCTGCGCCTCATCGGTGTAGACGGGGATGTCGTCTACGCCGTAGACGGCCAGGCCATCCTTGGTCAGGGGCAGACCGGTGGCCTCGTCAAAAGTCACATCCTCCCAGGAGCTGCTGTCGGCGGGGTAATCCCGCAGGCAGACCGCTTCCTCATGCCACAAGGCCGGGATGTTGCCCTCGGCGTCATACATGGCGTTTTCGATGGCGGTCTGGACCTCAGGGTCCACGGTGCTGTAGACGCGCAGGCCGCCGTTGAAGATCATGGACTTGGCCTCTTCCGCCGTCATATTCAGTTTTTCCTGCAGGTCGTTGAGCAGTTCGTAGTAGATGGCGTCGGTGAAATAGGAGTTCTGGGAGGTACGGGTGGCATTCTCGGTTGTGCTGCTGCTCTCCACCACCGTGATGGTTTCAGCACAGGCAGCGTTGTACTCGTCCTCGGTGATATACCCCTGGGTCCACATCTCATACAGGACATGGTTGCGCCGGGTCATCAGTTTTTCGGGGTTGGTGAAGGGGTTGTAACTGGTGGGGTTTTTGGTGATGGATGCCAGCACCGCACACTCCGAAAGGGTCAGGTCCTCCACATGTTTGCCGAAATATTCCTGGGCACCCGCTTCCATGCCGCAGACAATGCCGGTCAGCGGAATGGTGTTGAGGTAGGCTTCCAGAATGGTCTCTTTGCTGTAGCGGTTGGCAAGGCCCAGGGCGCGGAAAATCTCGCGCACCTTGCGCATCTTGTCCACCTCATCGTCGCCGGTCAGGTTCTTGATGAGCTGCTGCTCCAGCGTGGAGGCGCCCTGCTGGAAGCCGTAGATGGCGTGGTCGGTGAGTTCGTTCAGGGCCGCGCCGATGGTACGCTTGAGGTTGATGCCAGGCTCATTATAGAAGTCCTTGTCCTCGATGGCGATAACGGCATTCTGCAGGTTTTCCGGCATGGCGGACAGTTCCCGCCAGATACGGTCCTCACCCTGGGTGAGTTTGGCGTATTCATTGCCGTATTTGTCGTAGATGATGGTGGTCTGTTTGTTCTTCTGGTTATCCAGGTCCAGAATCTCGCCGTCGTCTGCCGTGACCTGCACAATGTACATGGAGAGCAGCACGCTTGCCACGCTGCCCAGCATGATACACACGCACAGCACACAGCCGATGAACCGGAAGATGGTGCCGATAACACTGCGGCGGCGTTTGGGCTTCTTTTTCTTGTTGCCATTGCCGGGCGCCGCGCCGTTGGTCTGGCCTGCCATTCCGCTGCCGGACTTTACGCCGTCGGTGGAAATATGGCGCTGCTGTTTGGGTTCTATGGGAACCGCCTCCTTTGATAGGTATACGAAAGCGTGCCGGGAACCCGGCACACAAAACCGCAGAATGCTATAGAATGGATTATACCACAAAACCCCTGCAAAAGTACAGCCCACAACACAAAATTCACAAGTTTTTGTTTTTTTGGCGCTGCATCGTACCATACTAACAGCAAGGGAGGAATGGGATATGGAGAAAAAGAAACTGCACGGCGCGGCGCTGTATCTTTCGCTGCTGGGGGCGGCAGCCGTGCTGTGCCTGGCAGCGGGGCTGGTCTGGCTGCTGCGGGGGCAAACAACCCGGCAGGCCCCGCGCTACCTGCTGAAAGACAACGCCGGTCATGTAGCGCTGTACGCCGGGGACGGCGCCGGGCCGCTGGCCCAGTACGACGAACTTTACACCCATCTGCTGCCGGAAAGCGATGTGCTGGCCCTGCAGCAGGGCGTACCGGTATACAGCGAGACCGAACTGCAAAAACGGCTGGAGGACTACGGCCTGTAAAAAGGCGGCGCAAACGGGTGGAAAAGGGCGCATCTTTTACAACTTTTGTTGCGCGGCGGCGGATTTTATGCTATAGTAAGGATAATTACCAGATAAAGGAGTATCCACTATGACCGAACAGGAAATCTTGAGCGCGGTACAGGACATCTTCCGCGATAATTTTGACGACGACACCCTGGTCATCACCCGCGAGACCTGCGCCGACGACATCGAGGACTGGGACAGCCTGGAACAGATCAACCTGCTGACCGCCATCGAGAAAAAGTTCAACATCAAGTTCAAGCTGGCCGATGTGCGCGGCCTGAAAGACGTGGGCGACCTGCTGGACCTGGTGGCCCGGATGGTCTGACCCAGACCCGCAAACCGAAAACCGGAACAAAAAGGCGGCCCTGGTGCCGCCTTTTTCCCCTGTATCTGTAAAAAGGAGCCTGTGATGAACCACTACACCCTGGCCGAAATGACCCCCGGCCGCAGCGAGGAATTCACCGTGACCGTGACCGCCGAGATGATGGACGCTTTCTGCGCTATCACCGGGGACGTTTCCCCCATCCATAGGGACGCCGACTACGCCAAGGGCCGCGGCTACCCCGGCCGGGTGGTGTACGGCATGTTGGGTGCCAGCTTTTTCTCCACCCTGGCAGGGGTTTACCTGCCAGGCGAGCACTGCCTGCTCCACGGTGTGGAGTGTAAATTTGCCAAACCCATCTTTATCGGTGATACGCTGACGGTGCGGGGCACCGTGGTCAGCGTCAGCGAGGTAGGCAGCGAAGCCGAAATCAAAGCCGTTATCACCAACCAGAACGGTCAGCGGGTCACCCGGGGCGTCATCAAGGCAGGACTTGCCAAATAAGGGAGGATTTTACACCATGGCGTACACATACCTTATCACCGGTGCCACCAGCGATGTGGGCCGGGCGCTGATCGAGCGGCTGCTGGGCCAGAACCCCGGCGCCCTGGTGTTGGCCCAGGGCTGCGGTGACCTGGACAAGCTGGCTCCCCTGTTTCAGCGGTTCCCGGGGCAGATTCGGCCCTTTGACGTGGATCTGTCTGACCGGGCCAAAGTAGATACTTTTATGCAGCTGGTGGAAACCAGCTGCCCGCCGCCCACCCACTTTATCCACCTGCCGGCCCTGCCGGTAATCAACACCAAATTCAAATCCTTCGACCAAACCCGCTTTGACAGGGACCTGGAGATTCAGGTGCACAGCGCCATCCGCATCTGCCGTGCCGTAGTGCCCGCCATGGCACGGGCCAAGTTTGGCCGTGTGCTGTTTATCCAGACCAGCTACACCATCGGCTGCCCGCCAAAAAATACCGCCGCTTATGTGACGGCCAAAAGTGCCATCGGCGGGCTGATGAAAAGTCTGGCTGTGGAGTACGCCAAGTTCGGCGTGACAGTGAACTGCGTGGCTCCCAGCATGATGGAGACCAACTTCCTGAAAGATACCCCCGACCTGATCGTGCAGGCAGCCGCCGCCGACAACCCCATGGGCCGTAATGCAACCCCCGAGGACGTGGTGCCCGCCATGGCTTTCCTGCTGTCCGACGAAGCGGGGTTCATCACCGGCGTAACGCTGCCGGTCACGGGAGGGTCCGCCATTGTCTGACATCACCTTCCGGCTGGCCCGCTTGGGTGAGGACCGGGCCATCATCGACTTTATCAACGAGCATTTTGACATGCGGCTGCCCCTTTTGAACCGATCGGAACTGTACCGGCATTACTACGCCGGACTGGGCGGTGTGCCCCAGTTTGCCGTGGCGGAGCAGGACGGGCGCTATATCAGCGCCGCCGGGTACATACTGGCCAACACCGCCCGTCGCCCCGATGTGTGGGTCAGCGTATGGGTGGCCGCCAAAGGGCACAACGGCGTGGGGCTGGAACTGATGAATGCCCTGCCGGACCTGCTGCACGCCGACGTGGTGGCCT
The DNA here is from genome assembly GCA_019116485.1 of Candidatus Gemmiger excrementavium. GTDB lineage: Bacteria > Bacillota > Clostridia > Oscillospirales > Ruminococcaceae > Gemmiger > Gemmiger excrementavium. The sequence goes on along the minus strand of DXBO01000098.1, from coordinate 35,792 downwards.
GCAACAACATCCGCCCCAACACCTGCACCTTCTACCAGTTCCTGGGGTGGCATGCCGGGCGCATTCCCCACTATTACCGATTGGGTCGATGCCAGGATTACCAGCTGGCCAAGCCCCTGCGCTATACCCTGCCCCCGGTCCAGCGGGACCTGGGCCTGGAAAAGGTAGCCGATGCAGCGGACCTGATCCCTCTGGGCATGCCGCCCACGCCCCATACGCCCCGCAAGGATACCTGGTATCTGCGGCGGCGGTATTTCCACTACCCCCATTTCCACTACGATGTGTGGGCCGCCCGGGAAAACGGAAAACTGCTGGCCTATCTGGTCACTCGCACCGTCACCGCCCAGGATACCGGCTGCGCGGCGGTGGTCCGGCTGGTGGATTTCATCGGCGAGGACACCGTCCTGCCCCGGCTGGGCGGCGCCATCGACGCTATCGTGCGCCGTGCCGGTGCTGAGTACATCGACTGCTACAATGCAGGGATTCCTGCCGCTGTCTGGCAGGCCGCAGGCTTTACCGAGCGGGTGGAAGGCGACGGGTGCATTATCCCCAACTACCTGACACCGCCCCTGCGGGAAAACACCGAATACTATTACTTTACCAACAAACCGGAAAACTTTGTGTTGTTCAAGGCGGACGGCGACCAGGACCGCCCCAACCTGACATGAACCCCGCCCCGGCTGCGTATAACGCAGCCGGGGCGGCTGTTTTTTCGGCAACAAAAAAGGGCCGCCGAAGCGGCCCGGAATATGGGGTTACAGGATTTACTGAGCGACTTTTTCCTTGAGGCGGCCACTGGCCTTGAACCCGGGGATCGCGGTGGGTTCCAGTTTGCTGGTGACCTTGGTCTTGGGGTTGGTAAAGTTTTTGGTCTGGCGTTCCCGCATTTCAAACCGGCCAAAGCCCGCGATGGTGACCTTGTCGCCGCCTTTAAGCACATCACCAATGGTGCCGAAAATGCTGTCCATGACCTTTTCCACTTCGCCGCTGGTCATGCCGGTGTCGCTTGCAACCTTGGTAATCAACTGAGATCTCGTCATAATTCCTTTTAAACTCCCTATTGCTCAGGCAGAGCCTGTTATTAGTACGCCCCATATTATAGAAAAAATTCCGCGCAGAATCAAGGGTTTTTCCCTATTTAAGACGGAAATCAGCAAAAAGTCTAAAAAGTTCCGGGCATAGTCGGGCAAATTCCGTCATTAGGTGAAAAATGTGTAAACATGCAAAAAGCCTGCACTTTCCGTGCAGGCTCTTGCCTTGAATAGAAGGGGTCAGCCCTGTTTGGCATCCCGGTGCAGCCGGGCCACATCCACCAGTTCCATCTGGCTGATATCGTGGTCGCCCCGCAGGGCATCCACCAGCACGCGGGCGGTGTCCATGGCTGTGATGCAGGGAATGGACAGCTCGGTGGCCTTGCGGCGGAACTTGACGGAATCCCGCTTAGGATCGCGGCCATGGGGGCTGGTGGAGATGATATAATCTATCAGGCCGCTTTCCAGCAGGTCAATGACGTTGGGCCGGGCACCGCTCATCTGGCGCACCACACTGCAGGGCACCATCTGGCTGTTGAGGAAGCGTGCAGTTTCCGGTGTGCCGTAAATCTTGTAGCCGTAGTCATGCAGTTTCCAGGCCAGTTCGGCGGCCTCGGGTTTATCGCTGTCCTTGACAGTGACAATGACACAGGAACCGGGTCCCGGCACCTTGAACTGGTAACCGGCAGCTACCAGGCCCTTCATCATGGCCTCGTGGAAAGTGGGCGCAATGCCCAGTACCTCGCCGGTGGACTTCATCTCGGGGCCCAGCATGGTGTCCACGCCGTGCAGCTTCAGGAAACTGTAGACGGGCACCTTGACCGCGTAGTAGGGGCTCTTGCCGCCGCGCCACAGGCCGGTGCCGTAGCCCATATCCTTGAGTTTTTCGCCCAGGGTGCAGCGCACGGCCAGGTCCACCATGGGCACGCCGGTGACCTTGCTGATATAGGGCACGGTACGGCTGGAACGGGGGTTGACCTCGATGACATAGACCTTGCCGTCCTGTACGGCGTACTGGACGTTGACCAGACCCACCACTTTCAGTTCCCGGGCAAAACGGCCGGTGTAGTCCACCAGCGTGTCGATGACCTTCTGGCTGAAATTGTAAGGCGGGTAGACACAGATGGAGTCGCCGGAATGCACGCCGGTGCGCTCCACCTGCTGCATGATGCCGGGCACCAGATAATCGGTGCCGTCGCAGATAGCGTCCACCTCACACTCGGTGCCGTAGATGTACTTGTCCATCAGCACCGGGTGGCTCATATCCACATGGGCTGTGATAACGCCCATATACTCCACCACGTCGGCGGAGTTGTAGGCCACGATCATGTTCTGACCGCCCAGCACGTAAGAGGGACGCATGAGCACGGGATAGCCCACTTCCTGGGCGGCTTTCAGGGCTTCGTCCAGGGTGTAGACGGTGCGGCCCTCGGGACGGGGAATGCCGCAGCGCTCCAGCAGCTGGTCGAAGCGTTCCCGGTCCTCGGCCTCGTCGATGGCGTCCGCCGGGGTGCCCAGGATGGGCAGGCCGATTTCGTCCATATGGTTGGCCAGCTTGATGGCAGTCTGGCCGCCGAACTGCACCAGGCAGCCGTCCGGTTTTTCGGTGGCAATGATCTGGTCCACGCTTTCGGGGTTGAGGGGGTCGAAGTAAAGGCGGTCACCGGTGTCAAAGTCGGTGGAGACCGTCTCGGGGTTATTGTTCACCAGAATGGCTTCGCAGCCGTGCTTTTTCAGCGTCCAGACGGCGTGCACCGAGCAGTAGTCAAACTCGATGCCCTGGCCGATGCGGATGGGGCCGGAACCAAAAACCAGCACCTTTTTCTTTTTGGGGTCGCTGCGCTCGGCAATAAACTGCTCGGCTTCGTTATCCTCATCGTAGCTGGAGTAGAAATAGGGGGTCTTGGCCGCAAACTCCGCCGCACAGGTATCCACCATTTTGAAGGCGGCACGGGGTGCTTCGGGCAGGGTCTCCACGCCGGACAGACGCTTGATGGTCTTGTCCAGGAAACCGAACTTCTTGGCTTCCAGGTATTTTTCCCGGGTCAGTTCCCCTTTCTGCAGACCCAACTCAATGTCGGCCAGGTGCTGCATTTTGTCCAGGAACCACCAGTCGATCTTGGTAATATCATAAATGGTCTGGTGGGGAACGCCGCGCTTGAGGGCCTCATACACGCAGAAAGCCCGCTCGGAGTCCTGCACATGGAGGTGTTCGATGACTTCCTGGGTGGAGAGTTTCTCGAAATCGGGCAAGGTCAGGGTGTCCATGCCCAGCTCGATGGAGGAGACCGCCTTCATCATGGCGTGCTCAAAATTGTTGCCGATGGCCATGACTTCGCCGGTGGCCATCATCTGGGTGCCCAGGGACTTGTCGGCATAGACGAACTTATCGAAGGGCCACTTGGGATATTTGACGACCACATAGTCCAGCGCGGGCTCGAAGCAGGCGCAGGTCTCACCGGTAACGTCGTTGGTGATCTCGTCCAGGGTGTAGCCCAGGGCGATCTTGGTAGCCACCTTGGCGATGGGGTAGCCGGTAGCCTTGGAGGCCAGAGCCGAAGAACGGGACACACGGGGGTTGACCTCGATGACCGCGTACTCGAAACTGTCGGGCTTGAGGGCAAACTGGCAGTTGCAGCCGCCCTCGATGCCCAGCTCGGTGATGATATCCAGGGCTGCGGTGCGCAGCATCTGGTATTCTTTATCGGAAAGGGTCTGGCTGGGGGCCACCACGATGGAGTCGCCGGTGTGGATGCCCACGGGGTCCAGGTTCTCCATGTTACAGACGGTGATCACGTTGCCCTTGGAGTCGCGCATGACCTCGTATTCGATCTCTTTCCAGCCGGAGATGCACTTCTCCACCAGAATCTGATGGATGGGAGACAGGCGCAGGCCGTTGGTGGCGATCTCATGCAGCTTTTCCCGGTCCTCGCAGATACCGCCGCCGGTACCGCCCATGGTAAAGGCGGGGCGGACGATGACGGGATAGCCGATGACCTCGGCAAAATCCAGGGCATCGTCCAGGTCCTCCACCACCTTGGAGGGGATGATGGGCTGGTTCAGCTTCTCCATGGTATCCTTGAAGAGCTGCCGGTCCTCGGCACGGTCAATAGTCTCGGGCTTGCAGGCCAGCAGACGGACGCCGCTGCGGTCCAAAAAACCGTTGCGGGCCAGTTCCATGGACAGGTTCAGGCCCATCTGGCCGCCCAGATTGGGCAGGATGGCATCGGGCTTTTCCTTTTCGATGATGCGCTCCACCACCTCGGCGGTGAGGGGCTCGATATACACATGGTCGGCGATATCGGGGTCGGTCATGATGGTAGCGGGGTTGGAGTTGACCAGCACCGTCTCCACCCCCTCGGACTTGAGGGCGCGGCAGGCCTGGGTGCCGGAATAGTCAAACTCTGCCGCCTGACCAATGATAATGGGGCCGGAACCGATGACCAGCACCTTTTTGATACTGGGGTCTTTAGGCATCGTTGGTTACTCCTTTCGCCGCCAGCATGCGGCTGACAAACTGATCAAACAGGAACTCGGTATCCTTGGGGCCGCCGTTGGCCTCGGGGTGGAACTGCACGGTAAAGCAGTTCCAGCGGAAGTAATCCACACCCTCGCAGGTGCCGTCGTTGGCGTTGCGGTAGCTGACCTGGCCCACCTCAGCGGGCAGGGTCTCCCCTTCCACGGCGTAGCCGTGGTTCTGGCTGGTGATGAAGGTGCGCTTGCCGCTGATGTAGCTGACGGGCTGGTTGGCGCCGCGGTGACCGTACTTCAGCTTGCAGGTCCTGGCGCCGGCCGCCAGGGCGGTGAGCTGGTGGCCCAGGCAGATGCCGAAGGCCGGGATGCCGGAGTCCAGCATTTCGCGGATGTTGGCAATGATCTCCACATTTTCCGCCGGGTCGCCGGGGCCGTTGGAGAGCATCAGGCCATCAGGGTTCAGCGCTGCCAGCTGGGCCGCGGTGGTGGTGCCGGGCAGCACCGTCACGCGGCAGCCCCGCTTTTGCAGGCAGCGCACGATGTTGTTTTTGCAGCCCAGGTCCAGCAGCGCCACATGCAGCGGCGTTTCGCCCCAGGCGCCCTGGGCGGTGGGCTCGTAGGTTTTCGCCTCGGCACAGGTAACGGTCTTGACCGCCTCGGTCACGGCGTAGGCTGCGATCCGGGGCAGCAGTTCCGCCACCTTCTCGGGTTCCGCGGCGGGGTCAAATTCGGTGGTGATGGCACCGTTCATAACGCCGCTCTCCCGCAGGGTGCGGGTCAGGCTGCGGGTGTCAATGCCTTCGATGCCGATGATACCGTGTTTCTTCAGGAAGGAATCCAGGGTCTCCTCGCTGCGGAAGTTGGAGGGCTTTTTGCACGCTTCCCGCACGATATAGCCCTTGGCCCAGATTTTGCCGCTTTCCACATCCTCGCTGTTCATGCCGTAGTTGCCGATGAGCGGATAGGTCTGGGTGATGATCTGGCCGTAGTAGCTGGGGTCGGTGAGGGTCTCTTCAAACCCGACCATACCGGTGGCAAACACCACTTCGCCGATGGTGGTGCCGGGGCAGCCAATGCTCTGGCCCCGGAACACACGGCCGTTTGCCAATATCAGATATGCCTGCATACTTGAAAACTCCCTGTACTTTTTAAAGAGTCTGTTTGGCCGCTTCTTTCATCTTGCGGCTGCCCAGGTGCACCAGCGGCAGCTTGCCCTCTTTGCAGAGGGGGCACTCTTCCGGGGCGTAGTTGGGCAGGTCCAGCTTGAGGGCGCTGGCCACGATGGGGATCGGGGACGGAGCATCGGCGCGGGTGCGGTCCACCACGCAGGCGATGCCCAGGCAAACGCCGCCCGCTTCCTCGATCACGCGCTTGGTCTCCAGGCTGGACACACCGGTGGTAACCACATCCTCGGCAATGATGCAGCGCTGGCCCGGCTCGATCTTGAACCGCTTGAGGGTCATCACATTGTCCACACGCTCGGTGAAGATGGCGCGCTTGCCCAGCTGGCGGCCCAATTCATAGGCATAGACGATGCCGCCCATGGCGGGACCTACCACCACATCCACGTTCAGTTCTTTCAGTTTTTCCGCCACCGGGGCCATGACCTCGGCGCATTTGTCGGGGTACTGCTGCAGGAACGCCATCTGGCAGTAGGCGCCGGAGTGGCGGCCGGACGACAGCAGGAAGTGCCCTTCCAGAAAGGCTTCGCATTCCTTCAAAACTTCGATTGCTTCTCTCGCCATGATACTTTCCTCCTGTATATCATTCATTTTATACTAGCACAATCTGTATATTATTGCAAGTTATATGCATAAAAATTCACATCAGGCCCGAGCACAGCCGCGGATTTCTTCCAGCGTTTTCACGCCGTGGGCATCCATCCAGCGGTCAATCTCGGCGGTAATGCGCACACAGGCTTTCGGGTCCAGGAAGTTGGCCGTACCCACCTGCACGGCAGCAGCACCGGCCATGATAAACTCCAGGGCGTCGCGGCCCGTCAGGATACCGCCCAGCCCCACCACGGGGATGCTGACAGCCCCCACCGCCTGCCAAACCATGCGCAGGGCGATGGGCCGCACCGCCGGGCCGGAGAGACCCGCAAAGGTGTTGTTGAACACCGGGCGGCGCTTTTCCAGGTCAATGGCACAGGCCTGGAAGGTATTGCACAGGCTGATGCCGTCGGCCCCGGCGGCCTCCACGGCCTTGCACATCTCGGGGATGCTTTCGGCCTGGGGGCTCAGCTTGACCACCAGCGGCACCGTGCAGACCTTGCGCACGGCGCTGACCACCTCGCTGGCGTCCTGGGCGCGGATGCCGAAAGCAAGACCGCCCTGCTTGACGTTGGGGCAGCTGATGTTCAGTTCGAGAAAGTCCACGCCGGCTTCGCAGAGCATCTGCACGCCCTGCACATTTTCCTCAATGGTGTGCCCGCCCAGGTTGGCCCAGACGGTGGTGCCGCAGCGGCGCATGGCAGGCAGTTCGTTATCGATAAAATGCTGTACACCGGGGTTCTGCAGGCCGATGGAGTTCATCAGGCCGGAGGGGGTCTCATAGAGGCGCTCCCCCTCGTTGCCGGGCTGGCCGTTGAGAGTCAGACCCTTGCCGGAGATGCCGCCCAGGACTCGCAAGTCCTCAATGTCGGCATATTCCGGGCCGAAGCCGAAAGTACCGGAGGCCGCGATGACCGGGCCCGCCAGCCGCTTACCGAGAAAGTCCACATGCAGGTCCGCCATCAGTCAAACACCTCCTGGGCATCAAATACGGGGCCGTCCTTGCAGACGGTACGGGGCCCCACCTTGGTATGGCATGTGCAGCCCAGGCAGGCGCCCAGACCGCAGGCCATCTTCTTTTCCAGACTGGCCAGGCAGGGCTTGCCCGCCGCGGCGCACAGTTTGGCTACACCGCGCATCATGACCATGGGCCCGCAGGTCAGCACCACATCATAGTTGGCGGTGTCCAGCAAATCGGTGACCAGGCCATGGTGACCGTGGGCGCCGGAATCGGTGGCCAGGTGGACGGTGTGGCACCAGGGCACGAAGGCCTCCATACCGTAGGGTTCATCCCGGAAGCCCACATAGAGATCGGGGCGCAGGCCCAGACGGCACAGCTGCTTGCAGAGCAGCAGCAGCGGCGCGGTACCGATGCCGCCGCCCACCACGGCGATCTTCTGGTACTGCCGGGTCAGGGCCGCCACATCGAACCCGTTGCCGCAAGGGCCGGTGACGGTAAGGCTGTTGCCGGGGCGCAGGGCCGCCAGCTTCTGGGTGCCCTCCCCTTTGACCTGGTAGAGAAAGGTCAGCGCACCGGTCTGGTTGTCAAAGTCATGGACACTGATGGGGCGGGACAGCACCGGCGTGGCGTCGGGCGCCCAGGCCCGCAGCATATAGAACTGGCCGGCGTGGGGTTCGTGGCTGGGGTCCTGCCACTGTACCACCAGGCGGCGGATGTCCGGGGCCAGGATGTCCTGGGCCAGGACCTGGAGCTTACAGCTTATTGCATTCACCCTGAATATCCTCCCGCATACGCACACATTCATTGTAGGCCGCCTCATCGAAAGCAACGCCGGGCTGCTTCTTGTAGGCCAGCAGGATGCCGCGGCTGGAGTTGACCACGCCGCCGTTGCCCTGGCTGAGATACTGGGCGATGTCCGCCGCCTTGCCACCCTGGGCACCATAGCCCGGGATCAGGAAGAAGGTGTTCTTGTAGGCGGCGCGGATAGCGGTGGCTTCCTCGGTATGGGTACCGCCAATGACCAGGCCGATGCTGGAGTAGCCGTGTTCCCCCATGTACTCCTTGCCCAGTTCGGTCAGGCTGTCGCCCACCAGGTCGTAGACATGGCGGCCGTCGGCCAGGGTCTGGTACTCAAAGTCCTTGGCGCCGGGGTTGGAGGTGCGGCACAGCACAAAGACGCCCTTGCCCTGGTCCTTGCAGTAAGGCAGATAGGGGCTGATGGAATCCAGGCCCATGTAGGGGGCCAGCGTAACGATGTCGGCTTCGAAGTCGCCGGTGAAGTGGGCCTTGGCGTACATCTCGGCGGTTTTGGCGATGTCCCCCCGCTTGATGTCGGCAATGACCGGCAGACCGGTGGCCCGGGCCATTTTCAGGGTCTCGGCGTAGGCGCGCATACCGTCCATGCCCAGGGATTCATAGTAGGCGATCTGCACCTTGTAGCAGCCCGCCACACCCTTGGTGGCGGCGATCAGGGCGCGGTTGAATTCCACCACGTTCTCCCCCGCCGTCTTGGCGGTGTCGGTAGTGGGCAGGTAGCTGATCTCGGTGTCCAGGCCGACGCAGACCGGGCCGTTGGCAGCTACGCTTTCGTACAGTTTGTCCATGTTGGTCAGCATATTCATTCCCCCGTTGTTTGTCATTCCTCGATCTGAAAGGTCACGACGCCACCTTTGATGGTGGTGACGACCTTGCCGTACAGGTAGGCCCCGTCATAGGGGCAGTTTTTGCTCTTGCTGTGCAGTTCGGCGGCCTCCACCTGGTACATGTGGTCCAGGTCCACCAGCACCACGTCGGCGTCGTAGCCGGGGGCCAGCAGCCCCTTGTGGTCTGCCAGGCCCAGCACCGCGGCAGGGCCGGAACTCATCAGGAAGCTGAGCAGCTCCAGCGGCAGACGCTGTTCCCGGCAGAGCTTGGTGTAGCAGACGCCGAAAGCGGTCTCCAGCCCCACCATGCCGGCAGCACCCTTTTCTTTTTCCTCGGCGGTGTGAGGCGCATGGTCGGTGCCGATGCAGGTGATGGTGCCGTCCTTGACGGCTTCGATCAGGGCGGTCACGTCGTCGGCCTTGCGGATGGGCGGATTCACCCTGTACTGCAGGCGGCTGTCGTCAAACCACAGGTGGTGCGGCGTTACTTCGCAGCTGACCCGTGCCCCGCGCATCCGGCTGATGCGGATGGCGTCCACGGCCTCTTTGGTGGAGACGTGGCACATGTGCAGCCGGGTACCGTAGTATTCGGCCAGGTGGCAGTTGCGCACCGTCTCGATATTTTCAGCCAGGCGGTAGTCCCAAGGGCTGATATCGCTGTCCTCCGCATGGGACATAACAGTAAGGCCCTTCTCGGTGGCAAGGGCAAAAACCCGGGCCATGACCGCGTTGTTCATGACGCCGTGGCCGTCCTCGGTGATAAATTTCACGTCGTCGGGCAGGGCGGCCAGGTGGTCGATGGTCTTGCCGTCGAAATCTTTCGTGATGGATACCGTCTGGTTGGCATCACACAGGCCGATGCGTTTTGCCTCGTCCTGCACCGCGTGGGCAATCTCGGCAGAAGAGCAGACCGGCTTGGTGTTGGGCATCAGGTTCACATAGGTATACCCGCCGGCAGCCGCCGCGGCAGAGCCGGTGGCGATGTCCTCCTTATATTCAAAGCCGGGGGTACGCCAGTGGCAGTGGGTATCTATAAAGGAAGGCAGCACGGTGCGGCCCTTGGCGTCCAGTACCTCCTCCCCTTCCGGCACCAGCAGACCCAGGCCCACGGCGGCAATTTTGCCGTCGCGCAGCCAGAGTTCCACCGGCTTTCCATCAAAATCCTTTGCATTGCGGATCAGCATGGCAAAACCTCCTTTTTTCTTGGCCGCCCGGTGACCGTTCCGGCATCCGGGCAAAAAAAAACTTTTCCCAAAACGGGAAAAGTCAAAAAAGCAACCCCTGTGCGGTGCCGGGAAAGAACACCTCACCGTACATTTTCAAGCTGACCAGACAGCCCTGCATGGCGGCGCACCTCTCCCTTACACAGATTTTACCTATTGTACCATGCCGCCGCCCGGGTGTCAATGCGGGACCCCCGCCTGCGGCGTGAGGGATTTTATGGATTTTTGCCTCAACTTTTGGACAATTTGACAAAAAGTCTCCGATTGCTTCTTTTCCCGCGCCGTTTACAGATAGAATGTATTGTGATATGATAATAGTATTGCATAGAGAAAAGAGGACGTCAACATGGGGCTTTGGGAAGACGCAAAAAACATACGGGATAAGGACCCGGCGGCCCGCAACGTAGCCGAGGTCATTATTCTGTACCCCGGTTTTCACGTGCTGGTCACCCACCGCATCGCACATTTTCTGTACCGCCATAAATGGTTTTTTCTGGCACGGTTCATCAGCCAGCTGTCCCGCCATCTGACCGGCATCGAAATCCACCCCGGCGCCAAGATCGGCCGCAAGCTGTTTATCGACCACGGGATGGGCATCGTGTTTGGCGAGACCACCGAGATTGGCGACAATTGCACCATCTACCACGGGGTGACGCTGGGCGGCACTGGTAAGGACACCGGCAAGCGCCACCCCACCCTGGGCGACAACGTGCTGGTGGGCGCGGGGGCCAAGGTGCTGGGGCCGGTGTACATTGGCGACAACGTACGGGTGGGCGCCGGCAGCGTGGTGCTGAAAAACCTGCCCGCCAACGCCACCGCCGTGGGCGTACCGGCTGAGATCGTGCGGGTGGGCAACATCAAGTGCTGCCCTGCCGATGACCTGGACCAGCAGGCCCTGCCCGACATCACCAGTCAGCGTATCTCCGAGTTGGAAGCCCGCTTGAGCCGCATGGAGGCCAAGATGCAGGGCGAGTTCCCGCCCGACCGATAACCCAGACGGCACAGGGATCGCCCCCTGTGCCGCTTTTTTTTGCAGCGCTCCCCCCTGCGGGAGCATCCCGGTGGTTGCACCAGACCCCAACGGAAGAAGGTTCGCCCCTATGAACACACAAACACCACGCCGCGTCTGGCGCAGGATTTTTGCCCTGCTGCCGCAAAAGCAGAAGCTGGAATTCTTTATTGTCCTGCTGATCCTGGGCGTCTCCGCTGTACTCAGCCAGGTCACGCCGCTGACCATCGGCTATCTGACAGACCATGTGCTGGCCGCCCAAGGGCCCACCTTTTCCTCAGTGCTGCCCATTTTGCTGGTGATCCTGCTGGTCAATGTGGTCAACGAGGTCATCAAGGTCATCCGCCGCCTCATTGTGGAGGATGCCGCCACCCAGGCCGAAAAGAACGCCCGCCAGCAGGCCACCCTTTCGCTGCTGTTGGCCCCGCTCGCCTACTTTCGCGGGCACATGACCGGCAACATCCACGGGCGCCTCAACCGCAGCCTGGAGGGCACCGTCAAGCTCATCAAACTGCTGTTCATGGACTTTGCCCCTGCCGTGACCACCGGCCTGGCTGCCATCGTGACCATTTTCTGGCAGCTGCCTTTTGGGGTGGCCTGCCTGGTGATCCTGGTCATTCCGGTGGGTACTTTCATCGTGTTCCGGCAGATCAGCACCCAGAAAGGCATCCGGGTGGAGCTGATGGAGACCAAAGCCGACATCGCCGCCGACATTGAAAAGCTGCCCGGCAGCTATGATTTCATGCTGGCTGAAGGCGGCACCAATCTTTCAGGCGGGCAGCGGCAGCGTATCGCCCTGGCACGGGTGTTCCTGCGCAACCCCCGCATCCTGATCCTGGACGAGGCCACCTCGGCACTGGACAACACCTCGGAAAAGCATATCCAGCAGGAGATCGAAGCCATGAAAGCGGAATGCGGCACCACGGTGATCTCTATCGCTCACCGGCTGACCACCCTGCAAAATTGCGATGAGATTCTGGTCATGGACCAGGGACGCATCGTACAGCGGGGCACTTTCCGCCAGCTGGAGGAAACGCCGGGTATTTTCCGGGATATGGCCCGCGGCATCCTGAAATAAAAGCCAAATCCGGCAGGTTCCGTTTGGGACCTGCCGGATTTGGTTTTCAGGATTCGCTTTTACCCAGTTTCAATTGGCGGAACCCCTCGCCGTGGACTTCATTGGACTGCAGCATGATGATGAAGCAGCCGGGGTCCAGTGTCTGCATGGCATGCTCGATCTCATACAGCTGCTTGTTGGAACAAGCGCACAACACCACGTCTTTGGGGCTGCCCTCATACCCGCCGCGTCCCTGCAGGATGGTGGAGCCGCGCTCAGCCACCCGGTCAATCTCGTCACAGGCAGCTTTGCCGTCGTCGGTAATGATGAGCGCCAGCATAGAGGAGGAGAAGCCGAACATCATCTTGTTGATGACCGCCGCCGAGATAAAGTTGAACAGCAGACCGTAGATGATGGAGTCCACGTCCCGGAACACCGCGCCGTTGAACAGAATCACCGCCAGCGCCGCGCCGAAGGTGATGTTGCCGAAGGGCAGATGGGGACGTTTTGCTTTAATGGCCATGGTGATGAAATCCAGGCCACCGGTGCTGGAGTTCTGCATATAGATCAGCGCGTCGCCGATGCCCACCACCACGCCGCCGCACAGGGTGGCCAGCATGCGGTTGCCGGTGTACACAGGCAGCACGGGCAAAAGATAATCGGTAAAAACGGCAAACAGGATCATGCACCGCAGACTGCGGACAAAGAAAGAACGGCCCAGCAGTTTATAGCTGAACAGGATGATGGGGATGTTGATAAGAACGTTGCTCAGACCCATGGGAACGTCAAACAGGCGGTACAGGATAGCACTGATACCGGCAATGCCCGTAACGGGGACTTCGGCTGCCACCGCAAAGCTGTAGACGCCCGCCGCCGAGATAAAGCAGCCCACGATCTCCAGCAGTATATTGAGGCCCTTGTTTTTTGTCATACGCAGATACTCCTTTCCCCTACAGAAAAAGCCGGGAGCATGGTGTATGCTCCCGGCCAAGTTCATTCTCAGACGTTCTTTTTGATATTGGAGGCGCTGTAGGTCTTCATAGCGCCGGCATCCAGCGCGTGCTCCAAGGCAGCGCCCTCGGCGTAGAACTGATCCTGCAGTTCCGTACTCTTCATGGAAGTGAGCAGGTCATACATGGTGGCCAGGTCCCCTGCCGTGTAGCTGACCAGCGGGTCAATGCGGCGGGCTACCAGCAAGGTGGTGCCCAGGTCGATGGTGGTCCAGATGCCCATGGGAACCGCATCCAGCGAATCGGTCAGGTTGTTGTACTCATCGCTGCCATAGGCGGCAAGGTCGTCCGGCGTGTACAGCTGGGACCCCGCATAGTACATAGCCTGGGTCGCGTCTTCCATGGTGCCGCCCATGATTGCCAGGGCCTGGGGCACATAGGTGGAGGCTGCGGTATAGATGGCGCTGGTGGCGGTCTCGCCGGTGGCCTGGACGTTCAGGTCCTGCATGCACTGGTCGGCCAGCACCTGAATCTGAGCCTTCTGTTCATCGTCGGCCATAGAGTAGGTCGTGTAGTCCACCAGGGGAATCTGCACGCTTTCGATGTAGTAGCACTGGTTGGTGATGTAGTCGGCGTAGTCCTGTTCCGTGACCGGGGTCATGCCGTTTTCGCCGTAGAGCAGGTCCTGGATTTTGCTGGCTTTCTGGGCGTTGAGCAGATAAGCCTCAATGCTGGCTTTGCCGATGCCGTTGGCCGCATACAGCTCGCTGTTGGAATCCCACAGGCTTTGGGCACTGTCGGCGGCTTCCGCCGTGGCGGCATCCTCCAGCGTGGCGCCCAGTTCGGCAAACTTGGTTTCCACCGCGGCGTAGTATTCAATGGCACGCAGCGTCAGTTTTTCCACATACTCAGCGCCGGTAGCGGTGACTTCCTCGTCCCCGATGGTGCCGGTGCACTCAGCTTTGAGAACCGCCTTGACATCATTGGCGGTCTCGCCGGTGGCCAGGTCCGCCAGGCCGGAGGCGGTGGTGTAGGCGTTGTACTGGGCCAGCAGGTACACACCCGCCGGGATTTTCACATCCCCGATGGTGCCGACGTCAGCGGGAGTGGACAAGGCACAGCCAGCCAGCCCCAGCAGCATGGACACCGCCATGCCCAGGGCGAACAATTTGGTTTTGATGGAATGCATAGAGAAGGCTCCCCTTTAATAAACTTTCCTGCGGCACAATACCGCAACATAAATGGTATTATACCGCGTTTGGCTGCGCATTGCAAGCCCTGTTCCGCTGTGATATACTGAGGAAAAACCGCCAAAACGGAGAGAACGCCATGCTTTTGACCGAACAGCTTGACCGCATGCCCCCCAGCGACTGGGACCCCTTTTTTGCCGCCCAGCGCGCCCTGCCCTATTTTGCGGACCTGGACGATTTCGTGACCGAAGCCGCCCGCAGCCGCACCGTCTACCCCGCACCGGAAAACATCTTTGCGGCATTCCGGGCCTGCCCTGCCGCCCAGGTGCGCGTGGCCATTCTGGGGCAGGACCCTTATCACGAACCGGGCCAGGCCATGGGGCTTTCCTTTTCGGTGCCGGACGGCTGCAAAACGCCCCCCAGCCTGAAAAACATTTTCAAGGAACTGGAAGCAGAATTCGGCCCGGCTGCGCCGCACAATGATCTGACCCCCTGGGCCCGGCAGGGGGTATTGCTGCTGAACACCGTGCTGACGGTGGAACAGGGAGCCGCCTTTTCCCACGCCGGGCACGGATGGGAGCTTTTCACCCGCGCCGCCCTGGAGTATGCAGCCATCCGGGGCGATGGCCCGCTGGCCGCCCTGCTGTGGGGCAAGCCCGCCCAGAAATACGCGCCGATCTTCCGTGCCGCCGCCCATCACCGCCCGGTGCTGGTGCTGGAGTCCGCCCATCCCAGCCCTCTGTCGGCCTACCGGGGGTTCTTCGGCTCGGCGCCTTTCGGCAAGGCAAACGCCTTTTTGCAGGCAAACGGCACCACCCCCATCCAATGGTCCCCTGTCGCCCGCTGAGGCACCGGCCAATACGGCAAAAATCCCCTGCCCCTACCGGCATTTTCCGCCAAAGGGACAGGGGATTCTACCTTTTACCGGGGCTGGAAGGGGGGCTGCCGTTCCAAAAAACGGCAGAGACCTTGCCAGTCTTGTGCCACGCCATGGCAAACGGTTTCCAGTTCCGCGCTATGTTCCCGGTGGGCAAACAGAAAATAGTAACGGTTCGTATAACGGGGATATTCCAGCAGCAGGGTACGGTCAGCCCGCAAAAACGATGCCTGAAAGTCCAGCACGCCCTGTATACAGCGGGCCTTTGCCGTCCGCTGCGGGCGGTGCTGATACAGGATCACGCTCTGCCCCCGGTCATAATAATCCTTGGCCTCCTGCCAGGTCACATGCTTTTCGGCAGCGGCTCTGCGGCGGTGCATCCGGGCGGTCTCCAGGCCGTTGTCCGGGTCCAGAAAAACCACGTCGCCATTTCTGGTGGCGTCCAGTGCTTTTGCATGCCACTGCCGCCGGTCGGTCCCGGTCAGGGGTTCCGCATAAAAGGTTGCTTGCAGAATCCCGCTGGCTTGCAGCGCCTCCAGGCGGCGGTCCCGCTGTACCAGCTCGGCCAGGCAGTCAAACAGCGCCGGGTCGTAATGGCTGTATTGCGCCGGGCGGCTCAGATATTCGGTATACCTGCCGTCTTGCGGCTCGCGGCGGGCAGGTGCTGCGCCGTTTTTCTTCCGGGGCTGAAGGCGCGTTTCCGGGTCGGACGGTTCCGGGGACGGCGGGATGACCCGATACCAGTTAACGGCCAGCCGGAGCCCTGACGCTGCGACCGCGCGCAGCAAGCCGTACTTGCCATAATCCCCTATATCCCCCACATAAGCATCCTGCACCAATCATTCCCCCAGCAGACTCTGGTCAAAAGCGAACAGAGCCTCGTTGATCTCAAAAATATTGTAGTTGCGGTGTGTGATGAAATACTCCACAATCACGTCGGTCTTGCTGGTGTGAGAAAAGGCAAACCCCGCTTTCTCCACCAGTTCTCCGGCTTCGTCCAGAGACAGTTCCAGCGCTACCGCAAAGGCCACGGCGGTGGCTTTGGTGGGATTGTAGTGCGGGTCGGAACGTATTTTAGTGAACAGCTTGCGGTCCACATTGGCCTTTTTATAGCATTGGGCGCCGGTCATGCCCCGCTCGTCGATCTTGCACAGCAGCATCTGGGAAAAGCTCTCGCCCGGACGCGCCCGTGCTTCGCGCTGACTTTGCAGGGCAGGGTTCTGGGGTTCCGTAGGAGCGGCAGCAAAGGCCCGGCCATGGCGGCGCTGCGCCGCCTCGCTGTCGGTAGGGTCGGTCACATAGTGGTCGCCGATATAGGCGGCTATATCGGCAAAGCGTTTGCTGCCGATGGTATAGGCAGCCCGGTCAAAAATCACCAGGTAGACCGTCATATCGTTTTGCAGCAGAAACGCCCCGATAGTATCCACGGCCACCCGCAGGGCCTGATCCTTGGGGTAGCCGTATACGCCGGAAGAAATCAGCGGAAAGGCCACCGTGCGGCAGTGGTTGGCCCGGGCCAGCTCCAGAGAGGTACGGTAGGCCGATTCCAACAGGGCTTGTTCCCCGTAACCGCCGCCCCGCCATACCGGGCCCACGGTATGGATGACATGGGCAGCGGGCAGGCGGTATCCCTTGGTGATTTTGGCCTGGCCGGTCCGGCAGCCGCCCAGGGTGCGGCATTCCGCCAGAAGCTGGGGCCCCGCCGCCCGGTGGATGGCACCATCCACCCCGCCGCCGCCCAGCAGGCTTTCGTTGGCGGCGTTGACGATGGCGTCCACCGCCATGGTAGTGATGTCGTTGCGGACAATGTAAAGGGGCATACAGACACCTCCCTGCTTGCTGTTTTCATCATACCACGAACCGCCCGGCCTGACAATTTCCAAACCGGCAGGTTCTTTGCTATAATAGCGGTAATCCGGCTTGCCGCCGTATAAAAGGAGGACCCATGGACAACGAGAAGGTTTTTGCCATGCCATTTTCCAAAGTTTACCCGCTGCTGCTGGCCAAAGCGGAGCGCAAGGGCCGCACCCGGGAGGAAGTGTACGCCGTTACCACCTGGCTGACCGGGTATACCGCCGCAGACTTGGAAAGGTTTCTGGAAAGTGATCTTTCCTATGGCGATTTTTTCAGAAATGCCCCCTGCCTGAACAAAAACTGTGCCCTGATCCGGGGCAGCGTCTGCGGCGTGAAGGTGGAAACCATCGAGGACCCGCTGCTGCAAAAGATCCGTTATCTGGACAAACTGGTGGATGAACTGGCCAAAGGCAAAACCATGGACAAGATTTTGAGGAAGTGACCCCATGAAAGTTTGCTGTTTCGGGGATTCCAACACCTACGGGTATGATCCGCGGGGGTGCTTCGGTGGCCGGTACAGCCAGAAATCCCGCTGGGTGGACCTTGTGGCTGCCGGAACCGGCTGGACGGTTTGCAACCTGGGGGAAAACGGGCGCTGCATCCCCCTGCGGGCAGTGCCGTTTCCCGCAGATGCCGGTCTGGTGATTCTGATGCTGGGCACCAACGACCTGCTGCAGGGCCTCACGCCGCAAGCTGCCGCTGCACGGATGGCGCATTTTGTGGAAAACCTTGCCCTGGAGCGGAAGAAGATTCTGCTGATAGCCCCGCCGCCGCTGACCCGGGGTGCCTGGGTCCCGGATGAGGCCCTGGTCGAAGCATCCCGCGCCTTGGCCGGGGAATACAAAACCCTGGCCGGGCAGCTTGGTATTGCCTTTGCCGACGCCGGGACATGGGCCATTCCGCTGGCCTACGACGGCGTGCATTTTACTGAGGCGGGACACCGCGCCTTTGCCGACGGTCTGCTGGCCGTGCTGGCCCCTTACCTGCAAAAGTAACCCCATGAAGTTTCCGGCTGTGCCGGGGACCTCATGGGGTTTTCAGCAGTTGCCGGTGTACACATACCGCAGTTGTGCCCGGGCCACTTCAGCCAGGCGATAGACGGTGGATACCGGCGTAGGTGGTCGGTCCTGCATATGGTGCCGCGGGAAAAACCGGGAAACATGCAGCGGAATGGCCGGGTCTACCGACGCCAGCCAGGCCGATAAAGCCCGCATTTCTTCCTCGCTGTCATTTTCGCCGGGGACCACCAGAGTGGTGACCTCCACATGGCAGCTGGCAGCCGCCAGCGCAATGGAGCGCTTGACCGTTTCCAGGTCGCCGCCCAGGTGCCTGTACCACGTTTCAGAAAAACCTTTCAGGTCGATGTTGACGGCGTCCAACAGCGGCAGCAGCGCCCGCCAGGGCTTTTCCTCGGCGGTCCCGTTGGTCACCAGCACATTGACCATCCCCGCCCGGCGGACCAGGGAGGCACAATCCCGCACATACTCATAGCCCACCAGCGGCTCGTTGTAGGTATAAGCCACCCCGATGTTGCCCTGCGCCCGCAGGCGCAGGGCTTCCCGCACCAGAGTCTCGGGCGGGCAATCCCGGGTCTCGCTTTCTGCGCCCGCCGCTGCGATCCCTGCGTTCTGGCAGAACGGGCAGTGCAGGTTACAGCCGAAGCTGCCCACCGACAGAATCCGGCTGCCGGGATAAAACCGGCGCAGCGGCTTTTTCTCCATGGGGTCCAGGGACAAAGCGGTCAGTCTGCCGTAGTTCAGCGGCACAATGGCACCGCCCCGGTTGCCCCGGGCCCGGCAGGCACCGGTCTGCCCCTGGGCCAAAACGCAGTGATGAAAGCACAGTGTACAGGTCACACTCATAGATGCCGCACCACCTTGAACCGCTCTATGGCACAGGGGTCTTCTTCCCGGATGCCGCCTTTGCGGCGGGCGATATCCAGCTGTTCCTCCACCGTGTCCACACCGTCCAGGTCGGGCAGCAGCAGGCCCCGTTTGCACCCGTAACTGACAATGACGCCGTACCGTTTCGGGTCCAGCTGATCGGTAGAGTCCACCGGTTCGGGCGTTCCCAGCACGTCCACACTGTATTCCAGGTCATCCAGTTCTCTGGCGCCCACCGGCGGAAAGCGCGGGTCCCGCGTACCAGCCGAGACTGCATTCTGCACGATCTCCTGAGCCACCGTTTCCGCTGTGGGCGCGATGGTGCCGATACACCCCCGCAGCCGCCCGTCCTTATGCAGCGATACAAACGTCCCCGCGGCCCGGTCTGTCAATTCGGCGGGCAGGTCCGACGGCAGGGCTTGCAGCGGGCGGCCTTGCCGGACCCAAGTTTCCAGCGAGAGACGTGCCAGCCGCACCCAGGGGTCCTCGCCCGCGCGGCGGGCGGCCAGACGCGCCTTACGGGCCTCTTCGCAGGCGGCGGCATAACGGCGGGTATCGTCCCGCCCGGTGACCGGGAACAGCGCCACCCCGTAGCCCACACCGAAAGGCCCTTCGTGGCTGAGCAGCTGAGGTTCCACCGCCAGGCCATCCAGTGCGCCCGCCATGATCTGGAAAGCACGCAACCCGCATTCCGCCGCCCGCTCACAGAGGGACGGCTCCATGGTGAGAAACTCCAGGAAATTCCCCGAGGCCATGGTCCGGGTCACGGCCTCGTCAAAAACCGGGCCCTCCGGCGCATAACCATAGGGGCCGTCGGTTTTCAGCTTGTGGGACAGGTCACCGCTGGCCACAAAGACAGCCCGGCGGCCCAGGGTTCCCACCGCTTCCGCCACACACTGCCCCAGCCGGTAATGGTCCAGCGCTGAAAAGCCGGACAACCCCAGGCGCACAACAGGGCAGGTCACCCCCGCCTTGCGCAGATAATACAGCGGGATCACCACACCGTGGTCAAGGCGGGGGTCACGCTGCCCCAGGGTGCCGGCTGGTAAGGCCGCGGCTTCGGCACGGCGGATGATTTCTGCCCGCAGCGGGGCGTCATACCGGACCTCCAGACGCACCTGGGGCGCGCCAAACGCGGCCATATCCCCTACCGCGCCGCTGCCCGGCGCCATGTGGAAATAATCTGCATACAGGACGGTATGGGGCGAGGCCACGACCAGCACTTCAGGTGCCCAGCGGGCCACCGCTTCGGCAGCCTGCCGCATGGCTTGGCCCGTGGCGGCGATCTTTCGTTCCCGGCCATGGCCCACTTCGGGCAGCAGCACCGGCGGGTGCGGGGTCAGAACAGCGCCTAACAGGGGCATATCGGTCACTCCTTTCGTCGGGGGCTTCGGAAATCACAGCATCATACCCGCTGCCACAGCAGCCGGTTTTGTTCAAAGCGTGCCGCAAGGCGGCCTGTATCTTTCAGCCAGGACAGGTAGGAGCGTACCGTACTGCCCATCAGCACATACGGTTCAAAAGCCATGGTCAGGCCATACCGACCAAAAAGGTTTTGCAGGACCTCCTCAAAGGTCCGGGCTTCCCCGCAAAGGTCCAGGATATCACCGGCGATCTGCCATACCTTATCGATGTTGTACTGCGCCAGCGGGGCAATGTTCCCGGTGACTTCGGCGTGGGCCGGCACAAACCATTGGGCCTGCATGGCTTTCACGGTTTCCAGGGTGTCCAGAAACGCGGCCACATCGTAGAGGAACCAGATCGGGTGTTTTTCCAGCGTGTCTTTGCCGGAGAGGCAGTCTGCCAGATAGACCACATCGTCCGGTGTGCGGAATCCGACCATCGAGAAAAAATGTCCCGGCAGCTCTATGATCTCAAACCCCGGGGGCAGCACCTCCCGGGTCAGGGGCTGCGCGTCGCTTTCCTGCGCCAGCAGGAACTTGTGCCGCAGCTCTTTGCAGGGATAACCGCCGTACAGAAACGAAGGTTCCAGCAGCGGGTGCCGGGTAAAGGCGCACTCGATGCCCGGGGCGTAGATTTTGCAGCCGGTCTGGGCCTGCAGGTATTTGTTGCCGCCGATATGGTCGGCGTTGGAGTGAGTGTTGTAGATGGCTGTCAGGTGCCATCCGTTGGCGTCCAGCAGCTGGCGTACCTTGCGCCCGGCATCCTTGTCGTTGCCGCTGTCGATCAGGCAGACATCGGTATCGGTAAGTTTATACAGGCCGATTTTGGCCGGACTCTGGAGGTAGTAGCTGCGGTCTGTAAGTTGCATCAGTTCATACATGGTGCGTCCCTCCTTTTTTCGGTTCGATCATGGGGCGGCCCGCAGCAGGCAGGTGGCCCCCCACTGCCCCAGTACCTCGACACGGGAAAAGCCGCCCTTTTGCAGGGCTTCGGTCTCGTGTTCCACCGTAAGCGGCGTGTCGTAGTGGTAAAACGCATCATCCCGGATGCCCTGCTCCGCTTTCAGGCGCCGCAGTTCCTGCCGGAAAAAGGCCTCCTGCCCGTCCGACGCAGCAAAGTAATCCGTCAAAAGGAAATACCCGCCGGGTGCCAGAGCCCGCCGTACCCGGGCATACAGCGGGATTTTTTCCCCTTGGGTAAAATGGTGCAGCGACTCCACCGAGACTACCGCGTCGTAGCAGCCTTCCCCCAGAGGCACATCAAAATAGGAACCGTGTACCAGGGTCAGCTTTTTGTCCGGGAATTTGGCTTCCAGCGCTTTCAGCATATCCCCGGCCAGGTCGATGCCTGTCACCACTGCCGTGGGGTTGACGGCAAAATAATACCCCAGTTCCAGACCGGTGCCACACCCCAGGTCCAATACCCTGGCGCCGCTCCGGGCGGGCAGGTGCTGTGCGGTAAAGGGGTAAAACACTTCTGCCTGCGCAATGGCATGCAGTTGATGTTCTTCATACCCATCCAGACGGCTGTTGAAAAAATCGCTCATGGTTTCCAGCATAGATGTACCCTTCTGTTCTGATGGTTTGCGCGCCGGCCTTTCAGCCGCCATGGCGCCGCAGAAAACGGGCTGCCGCTTTGGCCGTTCCTTTGCGGGGGCTGTGCAGCTGACTTTGCGCAAAGGCCAGCAGAGCCCCTTGTTCTTGGGCGCGGTCAAAGTAACGGTCAAAGCAGTCCAGCAAATGGCCGCACAAGACCCGGTTACACTCGGGAGAAGGTGCGCCGTGGTGCAGGTAGGGAACTTCCGGTACTTCCAGCAATCGCCGGGTGATGTCGGGTTCCCATTCCGGCCTGGCCAGCGAAAACTTCCAGGCGCTGCGCACCACATTGGCGGCGGTGACCATTTGCGGGTCGCGAAGCAGCCCGAAATACTCCCCGTACAGGGGCGCGAAACGATTTTCCCGGTCCACCGCCGCAAGATTGCCCAGCGTCAGAATACCGTCCCACTTGACGAAACTGTTCGATGCACGCAGCCACGGCACCACCGCCGCGTAATGGAGATACACCTGTTCCGGCCTTTGCCCGCTCAGAATACGCACCGCCTTGGTGGCGCTGTAGCGCAGGGCGGTGCACTCAGATTCTGCCATTTCCAGTAAAGCGGCCAGCAGCGCCGGGTCCGCCCCCGCCTCCGCCGCCAGGCGTTCCGGGTCCGGCTTGCTTTTCAGCCGTTCCCGCAGGGTTTCCTGTTCCATGGGTGTTCTCCTTTCCGGGCAAAATTTCTCTGCTTGTATTGTACCGTATCCGGCGGCAGTCCACAAGATTTTCCGCTATATTTTCAGTTGGCGGAAAAGCTGTGCAGGTCCCAGCCGCCGGCAAGCCTTGCCCCAAGCCGCCGACCCCTGTATAATAAAGAAAAACCACAAGGAGACCCCGCCATGATTCGTGAAATCTGCAAAGATGTACTCTTTCTGGCCCGCAAAGCCGCCCCCGCCACACCGGAAGACCTGCCCCTGGCCACCGACCTGCTGGAAACGCTGGCGTACCACAAGGACGGCTGCGTAGGCATGGCCGCCAATATGATCGGCGTGAGCAAGCGCATCATCGCTTTTGACAATGAAGGGCAATACATGGTCATGTTCAACCCGGTGATCCTGAAGAAAAGCGGTCCCTATGAGACCGAGGAAGGCTGCCTTTCGCTGACCGGCGTGCGCCCCGCCAAACGATGGAAGACCATCAAGGTGCAGTGGCAGAACGAGAAATTCCAGCAGCGGATCAAAAACTTCACCGGCTGGACCGCCCAGATCATCCAGCATGAGATCGACCATTGCGAGGGGATCATTATATGAAAAAGTGCAAAATCACCGTCATGCGCATCACCCGATACGAGGACCTGATCGCCCGGTACGAAAATCCCCTTGAACACGCCTGCGACCTGCGGGAAGGCCAGGTGTTCCTGGCCAACGGCTGGGAGAAGCCGGAAGGTTTTTGCCAGAGCGCCTGGGATACCCTCTCCCCTTTTGTGCTGGCCTTGAGCCACGGCGCGGAAAACTTCTACGACGGCTGGATGAAAAATCCCCGCTCCGCCATGCTCTCCTGCAACGACGGTTTCCGCCCGGTGAGTTTTCTGGTAGAGGCGCTGGACGAGGATGCAGACTGAGGAGGAAACGCCATGTTTACAGACAAAGTGGCCGTGGTGACCGGCGGTGCCAAGGGCATCGGCCAGGCCATTGCCGAGGAATTCCGCAAAGCGGGCGCCCATGTATGTATCATTGACCTGCTGCCCAACGACTATTATGTGGGGGACCTGGCCGACCAGGCTGTGCTGGAGGATTTTGCCCGCAAGGTCCTTGGCGACTATGGCCGGGTGGACTATCTTGTCCACAACGCTCTGCCGCTGATGAAGGGCATCGACCAATGCAGCTATGAGGAGTTCAACTACGCCCTGCGGGTGGGCGTCACCGCGCCGTTCTACCTCACCAAACTGTTGGCCCCCCATTTTGCCCCCGGGGCCGCTATCGTGAACATTTCATCTTCCCGGGACCGGATGAGCCAGCCCCAGACCGAAAGCTACACGGCGGCCAAAGGCGGCATTGCGGCGCTGACCCACGCGCTGGCGGTAAGCCTGGCGGGCAAAGTCCGGGTGAACTCCATCTCCCCCGGTTGGATCGATACCGCGTATACCGTCTATGAAGGCCCCGATGCCGTCCAGCAGCCCGTGGGCCGGGTGGGCAACCCGCTGGACATTGCCCACATGGTACTCTATCTCTGCTCCGACAAGGCGGGGTTCATCACCGGGGAGAACATCTGTATCGACGGCGGCATGACCCGCCAAATGATCTACCACAACGATTTCGGCTGGACATTGCAAGGAGGCAACATCTGATGAAAACCGCGATCTGCTACTATTCCCGCCACCATGGCAACACCCGCAAAGTGCTGGAAGCCATGGCCCGGGAGGGAGATATCGACCTCATCGACGTGACGGCCCGCCGGGCCGTGCAACTGGAAGGGTACGACTGTATCGGTTTTGCCTCGGGCGTTTATGCGCTGCATCTGCACAAATCGGTGGTGGCATTTGCCCGGCAGTACCTGCCCCAGGGCAAACCTGTGTTTTTCGTCTGCACCTATGGCGCCGCCCGGGGCAGCGCCACCCGGGAACTGGCCGATATTGCCCGGGAAAAGAACTGCCGGGTGCTGGGGGAATTTGGCTGCAAAGGGTATGATACCTTCGGGCCTTTCCGGCTGGTGGGCGGCATTGCCAAGGGCCACCCCAACCAAAAGGACCTGGAAAACGCCCGCCGGTTTTACCGGACGCTGCAAGGGCGTTTGACCGGAGGCGCCTACAAATGAAAATCGCCATTCTTTCGGACACCCACGGTCTGCTGCGGCCCCAGGTAACGCAATACCTGCAGGATGCTGACGCCATTTTGCACGGCGGTGATATCAACCGGCAAAGTATCGTGGACGAACTGCGGCAATACGCGCCCCTGTATGTGGTGCGGGGCAACAACGACAAGGAATGGGCTGCGGATATCCCCCACGATCTGACTGTGACCCTGGGCGGCGTGCGCTTTTTGCTGGTACACAAGAAAAAGGATGTGCCGCCGGACCTGACCGGCGTGGATGTGGTGGTATTCGGTCATTCCCACCAATACTTGCAGGAAGAGCGGAACGGCATACTCTGGCTTAACCCCGGGTCCTGCGGCCCCCGGCGCTTCCACCAGGAGATCACCCTGATGATGGCCGAAGCGGACGCCGGAAAAATCACGGTGGAAAAGATCACCATTCCCCACGAGGTGCCGTGATGGAACTGGGCCTGACTTTTCCGCTGCAGCGCCTGTTAAAAAGAAAGCCGCCGGCCTACGGCACAGAGCCGGACCGGCGGTTTTGCTGGGACCTGCACTGCATCCCCCTGCGGGGACGCCAATGCCTGTTGGCCGTTCACTGCTATACCCGCTATACCTTTGTGCGCTTTGACGTAGCGCCTTTCCAATGGGCGGATATTGCCGCCCTGTTCCGGGAAGGGCTGACGGAAAGCCTGGCCGCCGCGGGATTTGACCCGGCGCAGACAGAGACCTACCTGCACAAGAGCGGGGCTTACGCCCTGACCCGCACCCATGGCCGCCGGGAGGTGGCGTTCCTCAACCGGGCGTGGGAGGATGTGCTGGCGCTGGATACCTGCCTGGACAACACCACCCAGGCCCAGCCGCTGCTGGACCACGCCGTAAACACCTGCCCTGGCCGCTGCGTGGGCTTTGATGGACCGGGCCCGGCACTGGAACGAATGGCGGCCATGCTGGCCGAATGACAAGTTTCCTCTACCCCCCGGTTCAGCAGCTGTTTTTCTGCCGCTTTCGGCAGTTTTTTCTACAGCGGCTTTCCCATGGACACTGCCCGGGGCACCTGTGCAGCGTCACCAGAGTTTGAGGATTTTCACCCCCAGCCGGGCCGCCTTGTACAGCGGGCCTTCCAGCTCTTTGGCGGCCTCTTTGAGCAGACTGCGGATGGGCAGGTGCTGGGGGCAGTGCTGCTCGCACTTGCCGCATCCCACACACTGGCTGGCACCGGTGCCTTTACGCCGCAGCCCGGTGGTGAGCAGGTACTGGGTTTTGGCGTTTTTTCCTTCCCCGGCCAAGCGGTTGTAGCTGGCAAACACACCGGGGATATCCACCCCCGCCGGGCAGGGTTGGCAGTAACCGCAGCCGGTACATCCCACCCGCAGGGACGCCTGCAGGTCGGCCCGCAGCGCCGCCACAAAAGCGTGTTCCTCTGCCGTCATGCAGCCGGGGCAAGCCGTGTCTGCCTGGGCGGCGTTGTCCCGTACCATTTCCAGGCTGTTCATGCCGGAAAGCACCACCGTGACCCCCGGCTGATCCCACAGCCAGCGCAGCCCCCACCCGGCGGCGGTGCGGCCACTTGCGGCCACCTGCTTTTGCGCAGTGTCAGACAGGCCCGTGATGAGCCGCCCGCCCCGCAGCGGTTCCATGATGATGACCGGAATTCCCCTGGCCGCGGCAGCTTCCAGCCCTTTGCGCCCGGCCTGGGTATGCTCGTCCAGATAGTTGTACTGGATCTGGCAGAAATCCCAGTCATAGGCGTTCAGCAGTTCCAAAAAAGCCGCGGTATCGCCGTGAAAGGAAAAGCCGATCCTGCCGATGGCCCCCGCCGCCTTTTTCTCCTCTATCCATTCCCGGATGCCCAGCCCGCACAATTTTTGCCAGGCGGCCAGATCGGTGAGCATGTGCATCAGGTAAAAATCGATATGGTCGGTGCCCAGGCGGGACAGCTGCTCCTGAAAACAGCGTTCCATGCCCGCCCGGGATTTGATCAGGTACTGGGGCAGCTTGTCGGCAAGGTATACCTTGTCCCGGCACCCCAGGCGGCGCAGCGCTTCGCCCAACGCGGCCTCGCTGCCGCCGTAGACATAGGCGGTGTCAAAGTAATTGACGCCCAGGCGTACCGCCTCCCCGATTTGTTCGGTGACAGCGTTCACATCAATCCGCCCGCCGGTCTTGGGGAACCGCAGGCATCCATATCCCAAGATCGACAGTTTTGTGCCGGTCTTATCCTGACGATACTGCATAATCATTCTCCTGTAGCGGAGGGGCGCCAAAGCGCTCCTTCTTTTTTCTTTTCAATAGTATAAAAAAATGAGCCGCAAAAGGCAAGGCGGAAGGGGGTGGTTCCCTGCAGATATCCCCCGCCCCTCTGACGAAGCCACACGAAAGTTCCCATTTTTTCGTGACAAGTGTATAATTTTCTGTTATACTGTACAAAACATTTATTCATTGCCACATAGAACGATTGGCCGTGTACAGGCCTGTCACAACAGAAAGGAAGGCGACTGAATGAGCAACCACCGGCAAGCGGTCCTGAGCAAGACCCAGCTTGGGATTTATCTGGAGTGCACCAAGGAACCGACCTATACCAACTACAACATTCCGTTTCTGACCACCCTGGGTCCCGCCATGGACACTGACCGCCTGAAAGCCGCCATTGAGGCAGCGCTGGCGGCCCACCCCGCCCTGAACACCACCCTGTTTGTGGCCGAGGACGGGCAGGTCATGCAGAAGATCGTGGACGGGTTGTGCCATGTGGAGGTGGTACACCTGAGCGACGAGGAATTTGCATCCCGCCGGGAGCATCTGGTACAGCCTTTTACCCTGCTGGGCGGGGCGCTGTGCCGGTTCGTGATCTACATCACGCCGACGCAGCGGTATCTGTTTGAGGAATTCCACCACATCCTGGTGGACGGCACCGGTCTGCAGATTCTGGTGCGGGATATGCAGCGGGCCTACGACGGCGAACCCCTGGAACCCGATACCTACACCGGCCTGGACGTGGCCCGGGACGAGGCTGCCCGGGAATCCACCCCCGAATATGAGCAAGCCCGCCGGTTCTACGATGCCCTTTTGCAGGGGCGCAACGGCGACTGTCTGCCGGTGCCCGACGTGTTTGAGGACACGCCCCGCCAGGGCTGGCTGAACTACGAATTCCAGCTGGACGCCGCCGCTTTCAAGGCGCTGCGCAGCGAGCTGCAGGTATCCACCACCGGGTACTTCACTGCCGTGATGGGCTTTCTGGTGGGCAAGTACAATTATAAAGAAGAAAGCGTCATCGCCACCGTCTACGACGGGCGGCGGCTGGCACAGAACAAAAACGTGATCTCCATGCTGGTAAAAACCCTGCCCTTTGTGGCAGACTTTACCGGCAATGTACCGGTGCGCGAATTTTTGAAAAAGAGCGCCGACACCCTGATGGAAAGCCGCCGCCACGACCTGTACTCTTTTGCCGAGATCGCCGAGAACTACGAGGTCAAGGCGGACATCAACTTTGCCTACCAGGGGCATATTCTGGACTACCAGCTGCTGGCGGTGGGCGACATGCAGATGGAGCGCCTGTACGACGAAAACCACATTGAACAGACCCCACTGCTGTTTGAGTTGTCCGACCTGGGGGGCGGAACCTACCAGCTGCATGTGGGCTACCGTGCCGACATGTTCAGCCGGGATTTTGCACTGTACATGGCCCGCGCCTACGGCAAGGCCGCCCAGGAATTGCTGGTAAAGGACTATGTGGATGATGTGGAACTGGCCGACGAAGAAGCTGCGGCCCGCATCGACGGGTTCAACGCCACCGAGCGGGCCTTTGACCGCAGCCGCACCGTCATTGACCTGTTCCGGGAACAGGTGCAGCGGCAGCCCGACCACCCGGCCCTGGTGTATCTGGACAAGCGTTTCACCTACGGGGAACTGGACCGCATCACCGATATCCTGGCCCGGCATCTGCGCCGCCGGGGTATCGGGCTGGAGACCGTGACCGGTGTGCTGATCCCCCGGTGCGAGTACATGGTGATCTGTGCCCTGGGCATCCTGAAAGCGGGCGGCGCCTACCTGCCCATGGACCCCAGTTATCCGCCGGAACGGCTGAACCTGATGCTGCGGGATTCCGGTGCCCGGCTGTTGATCACCACCGACGAACTGGAACCGCTGATCGGGCAGGAATACACCGGCGCGCGCATGAAAGTGGACGAGATTCCCGCCCTGCCCGACTGCGACGAGCCTCTGCCGCCCCCCGCCCCCCACGACCTGTTCATTATGCTGTACACTTCCGGTTCCACCGGCCTGCCCAAAGGCGTCATGCTGGAACACGGCAACCTGAACGCCTTCTGCAGCTGGGCCCGGCATTATTACGACATGGACGAGAACGTCCGCGCGGCAGCCTATGCCAGCTACGGGTTCGACGCCAACATGTTCGATACCTACCCCACCCTGACCGCCGGGGGCACAGTGTATATCATCGATGACGGCATCCGGCTCAACCTGCTGGAACTGCAGGACTACTATAACCGCAACGGCATTACCCACAGTTTAATCACCACCCAGGTGGGCCGCCAGTTTGCCCTGATGGATGGCACCACCACGCTGCGCCATCTGACGGTGGGCGGCGAAAAACTGGTGCCGCTGGACCCGCCGCCCTACGCGCTGTACAACGCCTACGGCCCTACCGAGACCACCATTCTGACCACCACGATGCGGGTGGACAAAAAGTACAAGGACGTGCCCATCGGTCCCGCGCTGGACAACATCAAACTCTATGTAGTGGATAAAAACGGCCGTCTGCTGCCCCCGGGCGCGGTGGGCGAACTGTGGATTTCCGGCTGGCAGGTGGGCCGCAGCTACCTGAACCGCCCCGAACAGACCGCCAAAGCTTTTACTCCCAACCCCTTCTGTGACCGCGAAGGCTATGACCGGGTCTACCACACCGGCGACGTGGTGCGGTTCATGGACAACGGGTGCATTCAGTTTGTGGGCCGCCGGGACGCCCAGGTCAAAGTGCGCGGGTTCCGCATCGAACTGACCGAGGTGGAGGAGGTCATCCGCCGGTTCCCCGGCATCCGGGACGCCACCGTTGCCGCCTTTGACGACCCGGCAGGCGGCAAGTTCCTGGCCGCCTATGTGGTGGCGGACCAGCCGGTATCGGTGGAGGCGTTGAACCAGTTTATCCTGGACCAGAAGCCCCCCTACATGGTGCCCGCTGTCACCATGCAGATCGACAAGATTCCCCTGAATCAGAACCAGAAGGTCAACAAGCGCGCCCTGCCGGTGCCCAAGCGCACCTTTGAGGACTGCACCCCGCCCCGCAACGATACCGAGCAGAAGATTTTTGATATCGTGGCCCAGGTCATCGGAGCGGACGGGTTCGGCGTAAATACAAACCTGTACCTGGCCGGGCTGACCTCGGTGGGGGCGGTACGCCTCAACGTACTGCTCTCCAAAGCCTTTGACCGCACCGTGCAGACCCGGGACCTGAAAGAAAACGATACGGTGGAAAAACTGGCCGCTTTCCTGACCCAGGCCCCTGCCGAGACCGAGGACTTTGCCCCCCGGCCAGACTATGCTCTGACCAAAAACCAGGAGGGCATCTTCATCGACTCGGTGGCCCACCCGGGCACCACGGTGTACAACATTCCGCTGCTGCTGGAACTGAGCCCTGCCATCGACCTTTCCCGCCTGGCCCGGGCCCTGGCCGCCGCCGTCAATGCACACCCCTATATCAAAACCCACCTGTTTGCCGACGACGCCGGAGAGATTCGTCAGCGCCGCAATGACGACGAGCCTTTTGGCGCGCAGGACATCGAAGTCCTGGACGTAGCCGCGCTGGATTCGGTGCGGGATACTCTGGTTCGCCCCTTTGCCCTGCTGGGGGACCGGCTGTTCCGCATCCGCATCCTCCGGGCCGACAAGAACTACCTCTTCCTGGAATTCCACCACATCATCGCAGACGGAACCTCGCTGCTGGTCTTTTTTGAGGATGTGGGCAAAGCCTACGCCGGGCAGCCGCTGGAGGCCGAGACTTACAGCGGCTATGAGGCCGTGCTGGCCGAACAGCGCAGCCGTGCCGGCGCCTACTACGAAAAAGCCAAAGACCACTACGCCCGGCTGCTGGCGGGGTGTGACCCCGACTGCCTGCCCGCCGGGGACCTGCGGGAACAGCCGGTGGCCCGCAGCGCCGAAAAGGAAGTGTTTGGCCGCGCCGCCACAACAGCGGACGTGAAACACTACTGTGAAGCCAACCAGCTGAGCCTGAACGGCTTCTTTACCGCCATGTTCGGGCTGGTACTCTCCAAGTTCTGCGGCAAGGAAAAGCCGGTGTTTACCACCATCTACAATGGCCGCAGTGATTCCCGGCTGCACCGGGCCATGGCCATGCTGGTCAAGACCTACCCGGTGGTATGCGATGTGTCCCGGGCGGCGGCAGACACCCCCGTAGCCGCCTGCATCGCCGCCGTGGGCGACCAGATGCTGGAAAGCATGGCCAACGACCTGTATTCCTTCGGCGAGATCAGCCGTACCTACGGCGTCAGACCTGACGTGATGTTCGCCTACCAGGGCGAAGATTTCACCTTCGATACGCTGTGCGGCGAGCCGGTGACCCAGATTTCCCTGGCATTGGATCAGGCCAAGGCGCCGCTGAATCTCAACGTCTTTTTGCAGGATGGCCGTATCCGATATTTCTGTGAGTACCGCAGTGACCGCTTCAGCGGAGATTACATCGACAGTTTCCTGGACGCCTGCGACAAGGCAGTGTCGGAATTGCTGACCCAGCCCACCGTGGGCAAGATATCAGTGCTGTCTGACCGGGCCGCGGCAGACCTGGCCCATTGGAACGACACCCGCGGCACCGTGGAGCCCCTGCCGGTGCCCGCCCTGCTGGAACGCCAGGCAGCACTGCACCCCGACAAGACTGCCGTCACGGCGGGCGGGGTCAGCCTGACCTTCGCCCAGCTCAACGCCCGGGCCAACCGCATCGCCCACCGCCTGATCGACGGCGGCGTGGGGGCGGATGTTATCGTGGGGCTGTATCTGGACCGCACGGTGGACGTTTACGCCGTGCGCCAGGGCATCCTCAAATCGGGCGGCGCTTTCCTGTCCACCGCGCCGGACTACCCCGACGAGCGCATCGCCTACATCTTCCAGAATGCCAAAACCCCCTTTGTTATCACCACCCGGGCGCTGTATGAAAGCCGCCGGGCACTCTTTGACAGCCTGGACAGCCGGGTGCTGCTGCTGGAAGACCTGTACGAAAACGGTGACGACACCAACCCCGGCGTGACCATCGACCCGGCCTCGCTGGCCTACTGCATCTATACCTCGGGCTCCACCGGCACCCCCAAGGGCGTCATGATCGAGCACCGCAACCTGATGAACCTGCTGCAATACCACGACAAAAACGTGCTGGCCCACGCCTATGTGGACAACACCACGGTGTTCCTGGGGTTGGCAGCCATCACCTTTGACGTTTCCATCATCGAGGAAATGATGCCCCTGTGCCACGGCCAGTCGGTTGCCATGGCCACCGAGGAGGAGATTCACAACCCCATTCTGCTGGCACAGATGATGGAAGCCACCGGCGTGGACATGATGAAGTGCACCCCCTCCTACATGCAGACCATGCTGGAGTTCCCGCCCTGTCGCCAGGCCCTGGCCAGGCTGCGGGCCCTCATCATCGGGGCGGAACCCTTCCCCGAGAATCTCTACGCCCAGATCCGCCAGGCGGGCTTTACAGGGCGCCTTTACAACAGCTACGGCCCCACCGAGACCACCGTCACCGTAACCATCGACGAACTGGATGGCAAGACGGTGACCATCGGCCGCCCGGCAGGCAACACCGAGCTCTGCGTGCTGGACTGGTTCGACCAGCCCCTGCCCCCCTACGCCCGGGGCGAACTGACCATCCTGGGCGACAGCGTGGGCCGCGGCTATGTGGCCCTGCCCGAACAGACCCGGCAGAAATTCATCGCATTTGCGGGGCGCAAGGCCTACCGCAGCGGCGACATCGCCTACTGGAACCGGGACGGCAAGATCGTGCACTGTGGCCGCAGCGACAACCAGATCAAGCTGCGGGGCCTGCGTGTGGAACTGGACGAGATCGAAAACGTCATGGACCGGTTCGAGGGCATCACCCGCAGTGTGGTCATTGTGCGGGGCGAGGGCAACGACCAGTACCTGTGCGGCTACTATGTGGCAGCCCAGCCGGTGGACCACACGGCGCTGGCGGCTTTCCTGGGCAAAACGCTGGCCGCCTACATGGTGCCTGCGGTGTTCGTGCACCTGGACGCCCTGCCCCTGACCCCCAACGGCAAGGTCGACAAGCGGGCTCTGCCCGAACCCACCGCCACCCAGACCGCCCGCCCCGCCGGGCGGGAACCTGTCACCCCGCTGGAACACCAGCTGTGTGATATCTTCGCCAAGGCCCTGGGGGTGGACAAAGTCTATGCCGACGATGATTTCTTTGCCCTGGGCGGCACCTCGCTGTCTGCCTCCAAGGTAGCCATGCGCTGCATGACCGAAAAGATTCCCGCCGTGTACTCTGACATTTTTGACCACACCACGCCGGAAAAACTGGCGGCCTTCCTGGCCGGGCGGCAGGCGCAGGCTGAACCCGCCCCCGCCGCTGCCCCCGCCGGGCAAAGCCCCCTGCCGGAAGAAGCCTATCACGATGTGCTGCAGTACAACACCGCCGCCTTTGTGGAGGGTATTCGCCCCGGCACCCTGGGCAAGGTGCTGGTCACCGGGGCTACCGGGTATCTGGGCATCCATGTGGTGCGCGAACTTCTGCGCACCGGCTGCGAGACCGTCTACTGCCTGGTGCGCAAAGGGCACAGCCAGTCGGTGGAATCCCGCCTGAAAATGATGCTGATGTACTATTTCGACGACGCCTTTGACGCCGAAGTGGGCACCCGCCTGTTGCCGGTGGACGGCGATATCACTGACCCCCACCTGGGCGACACCCTGGCGGGCTGCGATTTCGACACCGTCATCAACTGCGCCGCCTGCGTCAAGCATTTTGTGGCCGACGATCTGCTGGACCGCATCAACGTACAGGGGGTAGAAAATCTCATTTCCCTGTGCCGGCAGCGCGGCAAACAACTGATTCAGATTTCTACCGTGAGCATTGCCGGGGAATCGGTGGACGGCAGCGTGCCCCCCGAGGTAAAACTGACCGAAGACCGGCTCTATCTGGGCCAGGCCCTGGACAACAAGTACGCCGACACCAAGTTCCGTGCCGAAAAAGCCATGCTGGAGGCCATCCGCGGCGGGCTGCGGGGCAAGATCATCCGGGTAGGCAACCTGATGAGCCGGCAAAGCGACGGCGAGTTCCAGATCAACTACACCACCAACGGCTTCATGAAGCGGCTGCGCGCCTATGGCATCATCGGCTGCTTCCCGGTGGGCAGCATGGACGCCGAAGCCGAGTTCTCCCCTATCGACTGCACGGCCCGGGCGGTGGTACTGCTGGCCGCCACGCCGGACAAGTTTACAGTGTTCCACGCCTACAACTGCCACCATGTGCATATGGCCAACGTGGTAGCTGTCATGCAGGAATACGGCATCCCCCTGCAGGTAGTGGAGGACGCAGAGTTCCATCGCGCCTTTGACGCCCTGTTGGCCGACGAGACCCGCAACATGGATATTTCGCCCCTGATTGCTTACATGAACGGCGGCAAGGCCAACCGCTGCTTTATCGACAGTGATAACCACTTCACCGTCAAGGCGCTCTACCGGTTGGGCTTTGCCTGGCCGCTTACCGGCGAGCACTACATCCGCCAGGCTGTGCAGGCACTGTTTACGCTGGGCTTCTTTGGGGAAAAAGCCGATGGCTGAGACCCGTCTCTACCTGGCCGACGCCGCTCCCCTAGCCGACGCCGCCCTGTTCCGGGACTTGTATCTGCGGGCAACACCTGCCCGCCGGGCCAAAGTGGACGGTTACCGTTTTCCCAAAGACAAGCGGCTTTCGCTGGCGGCAGGCGCACTGCTGCGCCACGCCCTGGCCGAAGCCGGAGTGCTGGACCCCGCGTTTACGCGAGGCCCTCAGGGCAAACCGATGCTGGCCGGGCGGAACGATGTGCATTTCAACCTGTCTCACGCCGGGCAACGGGTGCTGTGTGCCGTGTCTGACCAACCGGTAGGCTGCGATGTGGAACAGATAACCGATATCGAACTGGAGGTTGCACGCCGGTTCTTCACCCCCGCAGAGTATGCCTGCATCCTGGCGGAAGCGGAACCGCAGGGACAGCAGAGGATGTTTTTCCGGCTGTGGACCCTCAAGGAAAGTTTCATGAAAGCCACCGGGCTGGGCATGGCGCTGCCCCTGGACGCTTTTTCGGTGGACCCCGCCGTCCGGCCCGTGACGGTAAAGCAGAAGGTCTGTCCCGGGGACTGGCATTTTCAGGAATACGATCCGGGAGACGGGTATCTCTGTGCCGTGTGTGGCCGCACGCCGCGGGTTACCGGCATAAAGACTGTGCCCTTACGCTGACACAAAAAGGAGTGTTACCATGACGATCACCAAAACAAGAGATGGCGCCACCCTGACACTGGCGCTGACCGGGCGGCTGGACGCCGTTTCGGCTGCGGAACTGGGGCAGCAAGTGGAAGCCCTGGAGGCGGACATCACCAAGCTGGTGCTGGATTTTGCCGGGGTGGAGTATATTTCCTCGGCTGGGCTACGCATCATTTTGCTGGCCCAGAAAAAGATGAACCGCCAGGGCGTGATGCTGCTGCGCCATGTAGGAGAGCCTGTAATGGAAGTGTTCACCATGACCGGCTTTTCCGACATTCTGGTTATTGAATAAAAACCGCAAAATAAAATGCAACGGACCGGCCCCATGGGCCGGTTCGTTTTCCGTCTGGAAGATGCAGCCGTGGCTATTCTATGACTTTGACAAAGCGGAACATTTCGCCGGGGCCGTCCTGTTCCTCGCCGTTCCGGGGCGGCAGGTCAAGGGGGTGCTGTGCGGTGAAAAACTCCACGATTCGGAAATTGTTCCCAGCCATCGGTTTCCAAAGGAATCTGACTGACGGGTATGCGCTGTATCATAGCGTATTGGGAGTGAGATTTCAAAAAGATTGATAAGCTGTTGCTTTATCCAATAAAAAGATTTGTTGTTTCCTGTGAAAAAT
>DXBO01000013.1 GCA_019116485.1 Candidatus Gemmiger excrementavium | reverse complement strand
ACGGCTTCACCCCGCCGTGGTACAATAAAAAACAAAAAAACGGCTGCATGATACCATGCAGCCGCCCCGATCCTTTTTGAGGTGTTTTGAGTTGAGCAGTTATATTGATGCAGTCAATCCCGGACGCCACGCGCCCTATCTGGACATTCCCGATGATGTGATTGAATATCTGCACTATCTGGATTTTGTCAAGTTGCGATCCCCCCGCACTGTCAACGGATATTATCTGGACCTGCGGGGATTTTTCCGCTATATGATGATCCAGTGGCGGCGCGCCCAGGCCGATGTCAAACCCGAATCCATCGACCTGACCCACATTACCACACAGGACATTGCCGGTATCACCAAACGGGATATCTTTTCTTATCTGGATTACGCCCGCAGTGCGGATAATGGTCCCAAAGCGCGAGCCCGAAAGCTCAGTGCGCTCAAGGGCTTTTTCGGATATATGTGCACGCAGGTGAACAGATTATCCCAGAATCCTACCGAAAACGTGACTTTGGGAACCCCTAAAAAGTCACTGCCCAAGTACCTGACCCAGAACGAAAGCCTGGATTTGTTAAATAATATACAAAGTGACTTTTACGAGCGAGATTTCTGCATCATAACGATGTTTTTGAACTGTGGCATGCGACTGACTGAACTGATAACCATCAATCTGGGCGATTTCCGGGACGATACCATTCGCATAACCGGCAAAGGCGGCAAAGAGCGACTTGTCTACCTGAATTCCTCCTGCAAGGATGCGTTGCGGCACTATATTCAGGCCCGGGCCACATTGAGCAACCTGGTCGACAAGGATGCTCTGTTTGTGTCCAAGCGAACCGGCAAACGGCTGACCGCTCGCCGCGTGGAGCAGATCGTAGCCCGATGCCTGCAAAGTGCCGGACTGAGCGGGCGCGGATTTTCACCCCATAAGTTGCGGCATACAGCCGCTACGCTGATGTACCAGGGTGGTGTAGATATGCTGGCTCTTAAAGAGATTTTGGGTCACGAAAATGTATCCACAACACAAATCTACACACACATCAACCAGCAGCAGCTGCGTGACGCGGTGGAGTCCTCTCCCCTTGCGAAGCAGCGCTTTGTAGCCCCCAAAGAATCACCCCGTCAAAAGTCCGACGACGAGGACGTTCAGCCCGGCCCCGAGAGCGCAGAATAACCCGCACAGCAGCAATGCCATGCCGCTGCGCACCAGCAGGCGGCGTACCGCGGCTGCCAGCTGCCCCCTGGGCGCACCACCCAGAAACACGCTTTGAAACAACCCGTTGCTGAGTCGCACTCCATAGCAAGCCAGCCACAGACAGACAAAGAGTACCGCCAGATTGGGCAAGCAGTCCAACAGCCAGTGGCATAGCAGAGCCCTGGGGCCGCCGCAGAACAGAACATTGGCGGCGCAAAACCCCAGGAACGCTCCTCGTACCGCAAAACTCAGTACAAGAAATGCGCCGCCGAACACGCAAAAGCCGCACAGCGCTACCGTCAGTAATTGCAAGAAAGCCGCTGCCAGTTGGCTGGAAAACGCCTGCGACCACGCCGAAAAGCGCGCTGTATCCATATAATAGGCGGCCAGCTGCTGCCCCAGTTCGCTCTGCCCGCTGCGCCCCGCCAGAATCCCCGGCAGGTACCCCGCCAAAAAAGCGGCAGCGCATCCCGCAAACGCCGCGCTTCCTGCCGCAGTACGCTGTGCGGCAGGCTGTTTGGCCGGGCCGCGAAATACCGGCAGTTTTGCCTTTCGCCGCGGCGGTGTCTGCACGGCGCGCATCAGCGGCCTGGTCGCAGCGCGGCCAGGGTGCCGCCCAGCGTCCCACTCAACAGCAGCGCCAGGGACAGCATCATATCTGACCCCTGCATCGGCGGTGCCCCGCAGAATGCCGTTGCTGCTGTTATTTGGCACAAACCGTAAAAAACGCCGCAGCCCAACCCGCACAACAGCAATTGTTTGCCCACTTTCCGCGCCAGAACCAGGCCGGAAACCGCTGCACCCGCTGCAGCCGCCAGGCAAGCCAGCGGGCGCACCAGTGTCAGCGGCACCGGCATATAGGTCAGAAGCAGCGCAAACGCAGCCAGAAGTGTCAGACAGACCCCAACGCCCCCTGCAAAGGATGCCAGAACAGCAGGCAGCCATGACGGCGGCTTTGACGCCACACTTCTGCGGCGCACACCGTACGGATGGATCGGCTTCTTTTTCTTTTCCATACACAAACGCCCCCTTGCACAGTAAACACTATGCAAGGGGGCGTTCCAATATGAAAAATTTACTTCTTGGCCGGCGCGGCAGTTTTGCTTTCGCCGCCCACATCCAGCTTTTCCACACCGGAAATGGCAGAACGGCGGAAACGAATCTTGGTGCGGTCACTTCCGGTCTCAACGACCAGCGTGTCGTCCTTTTCGCTGATGGCGAACACAATACCGACGATGCCGCCGATGGTGGTAACTTTGTCGCCGATTTCAATGGAATTGCGCATGGCAGCGTCTTTCTTGTCCTGACGCTTCTGCGGAATGTAGATAATCAGGAACATGAAAACGAGGATCAGGATCATCGGCAGCAGGCTGATGATCATTTCCGCCGTGCCGGCGCTTTCGGTGGTCAAAAACTGAATCATAACGGGGTACTCCTTATAATGAACGATTTCCTCTATTATATCGAATCCAGCCGGATAACGCAAGGGTTTATACCAAATTCCGCCCCGAAAAAGCGGCGGAAACACTCAGATCCGGCGGTCCAAGCGGTGGACATAGGTATCGTGGAACTGCTGGAACGTACCGTTGTCCAGCGCTTCCCGAATCCGTTCCATCAAACGATTGTAAAAGTACAGGTTGTGCATGACAGCCAGACGCATACCCAGCATTTCGTCAGCCTTTTGCAGGTGGCGGATATAAGCGCGGGAATACCGGCGGCAGACCGGGCAGTCGCACTGCGGATCAATGGGAGATTCGTCCCGCTCGTATTTGAGGTTTTTGATATTGATGACGCCATCCCAGGTGAACAGATGTCCATGGCGGGCATTGCGGCTGGGCATAACGCAGTCAAACAAATCCACACCACGCCAAACGCCTTCGATGATATTGCCCGGTGTGCCTACCCCCATCAAGTAGCGGATTTTATCTTTGGGGGCAAAAGGTTCCACAGCAGAAATGATCTCGTACATAACTTCGGCAGGTTCCCCTACCGCCAGCCCGCCGATGGCATACCCGTCTAGGTCATACTCCGCGATCTGCTTCATATGCTCCACCCGCAGATCGGCAAAAGTGCACCCCTGGTTGATGCCGAACAGCAGCTGATCCGGGTTGACCGCCAGCCCCTCCCGTTTCAGCCGGGCCATTTCCGCCTTACAGCGCAGCAGCCAGCGGGCGGTGCGGGCACAGCTGGCTTTGGCGTAATCGTAGGTGGCAGGGTTCTCCACACACTCATCAAAGGCCATGGCGATGGTAGACCCCAGATTGGCCTGAATCTGCATACTTTGCTCCGGCCCCATAAAGATGCGGTGACCATCCAGGTGGGAGTTAAAGGTGACGCCCTCCTCCGTGATCTGGCGCAGCTTGGCCAGGCTGAAAACCTGGAATCCGCCGCTGTCGGTCAGAATCGGCCCGTCCCAACGGGTAAATTTGTGCAATCCCCCCAAGTCGGCCACCACTTTGTCGCCGGGGCGCAGATGTAAATGGTAAGTGTTGCACAGCATGACCTGGGCACGAATTTCCTTAAGATCCTGCGCGGAAAGGCCACCTTTGATAGCGGCAGCGGTGGCAACATTCTGGAAGGCGGGCGTCTGCACGGTCCCGTGTACCGTAGCAAACTCACCGCGTCGTGCGGCACCTTCCTGTTTGATAAGGCGGTAAGGCATAGTAGACCCCCTGGCATAAAGTGTATAATTTACAGGATCAGCATGGCGTCGCCGAAGCTGAAAAAGCGATATTTTTCTGCCACAGCCACCTTGTAGGCAGCCATGGTTTTTTCGTAGCCGTAAAAGGCCGAGATCAGCATAATCAGGGTGCTTTCCGGCAGGTGAAAGTTGGTAATCATTCCATCAATGGCATGCAGGTCAATACCGGGATAGATAAAGATATCGGTGTTGCCGCTGCAGGGCACGATGCCGCCATGTTTTGCCCAGACAGCCTCCAGTGTACGGCAGCTGGTGGTGCCCACCGCGATGACCCGGTGCCCAGCCGCCCGGGTGGCATTGATTGCGGCAGCGGTCTCCTCACTGACAGAATACCACTCGCTGTGCATCTCGTGGTCTTCGATCTCTTCCTCGCTTACCGGACGGAAGGTGCCCAGACCGACATGCAGCGTCACCTCTGCGATATTGACGCCGCCTTTGCGCAGCGTATCCATCAGCTCCGGGGTAAAATGCAGCCCAGCCGTAGGCGCGGCGGCGCTTCCCAGTTCTTTGGCGTAGACGGTCTGGTACTGGCTCTGGTCCTCCAGCTGCTTGGTGATATAGGGCGGCAGCGGCATTTTGCCGAACTCGTCCAGTTTCTCGTAAAGCGTCTCCGTGTCGTAGGTAAAAGTGACGTGTTTGTTGCCGTCGGGCAGCGTTTCGTCCACCACGGCGGTCAGGGTGCCGTCACCAAAACTCACTTTTGTGCCGGGCTGCATTCGCTTACCGGGCCGGGCCAGGCATTCCCAGGTATCGCCGCGGACCTGGCGCAGCAACAGCAGTTCGCAGACGGCCCCGGTGGGGACCTTGGTGCCCAACAGGCGCGCCGGCAGTACTTTGGAATTGTTGACTACCAGCAAGTCGCCCGCTTCCAAAAAGCGCGGCAGATCATGAAATACCGCGTGGCGAATCTCATCGGTTTTACGGTCCAGTACCATCAGGCGGGCGGCATCCCGCGGATTCGCGGGTTCCTGGGCAATCAGTTCCTTCGGCAGGTCGTACCAAAAATCCTTTTTCAGCATGGTTTTCTTCCTTTTTGCGTTGACAATCGTAGGCAGTGATACTATAATAAACCCAAACACAGAGGCGCGGAGTACATCAGTACCCGATTCCGCAAGCCCCGCCAAGGGCATGGAACGGCGAAAGGGTTCTCCGCCGAAGGCGATGCGCGGCACGCATCGGCCTGGGCTCGCAGCCGAACAGGTGCGAGACTGTCACGCCCCGAACAGGCGTGTTGCGCTGTGTACATGCAATATGATATTATATTGCATTTTGTGCCGGTTTTCAAGCCGGTTTTTTTATTATCCGGGAATCCGTGCGGGAAAGTTTCACATTCGGCGTTTTACCCGCATAGGAATAGAAAGGGTTTGTGAAAGGAAGGTCTATAGCATGAAACAGTATAAGGTAGGCGTCATCGGCGCCACAGGTATGGTCGGCCAGCGTTTTGTAACGCTGCTGGAAAATCACCCCTGGTTCCGCCTGACGGCGGTGGCCGCCAGCGCCCGCAGCGCCGGCAAGACCTATGAGGAGGCCGTCGGCAGCCGCTGGCTGATGCAGACGCCCATGCCGGAGGAAGCCAAAAAACTGGTTGTGCTGGACGCTTCCAACGTGGCCGAAGTAGCTGCCCAGGTGGATTTTGTGTTCTGCGCCGTCAACATGAAAAAAGATGAAATCAAAGCGCTGGAAGAAGCCTACGCCAAGGCAGAATGCCCGGTGGTTTCCAACAACAGTGCCCATCGCTTCACCCCGGATGTTCCCATGGTAGTGCCTGAGATCAACGCCGACCACATCGAGATCATCCCCGCCCAGCGCAAACGCCTGGGCACCAAGCGCGGTTTCATTGCCGTCAAGTCCAACTGCAGCCTGCAGAGCTATGTTCCCGCCCTGCACCCCCTGCGCGGCTACGGCATCACCGACGTACTGGTCTGCACCTACCAGGCTATTTCCGGCGCCGGCAAGACCTTCGAGACCTTCCCGGATATTCTGGATAACGTGATTCCCTATATCGGCGGCGAGGAAGAAAAAAGCGAGCAGGAGCCGCTGAAGCTGTGGGGCAAGATCGAAGGCGACCAGATCGTCTCTGCCCAGTCTCCCCGCTTCACCGCCCA
Organism: Candidatus Gemmiger excrementavium; assembly: GCA_019116485.1. Classification (GTDB taxonomy): domain Bacteria; phylum Bacillota; class Clostridia; order Oscillospirales; family Ruminococcaceae; genus Gemmiger; species Gemmiger excrementavium. Next base: position 5,558 of record DXBO01000013.1, on the reverse strand, counting down.
GTGCCTGCGGGTGCCCGTCTCGGATGGCCATATGGGTGCTGTGTTTGTACGGTTTGCAAACAAGCCCACCAAGGAACAGATGCTGGAAGCCTGGAAGACTTTCCGCGGACCGGCCCAGGAGCTGAACCTGCCCAGCGCCCCCAAACAGTTCCTGCACTATTTTGAGGAGAACGACCGTCCCCAGCCTAAGCTGGACCGCATGCTGGAGAACGGCATGGCGGTAAGTATCGGCCGCCTGCGTGAGGACAATCAGTACGACTACAAATTCGTCTGCCTGTCCCACAACACGCTGCGCGGCGCGGCGGGCGGCGGTGTACTGCTGGCCGAACTGCTGGCCGCGAAGGGCTATTTTGACTGATTGATTTCTTGCTGGAAGGAGCTTGCCCCATGAAAAAGCCCGTCTTTACCGGAGCCGCTGTTGCAATTATTACCCCAATGTATGCCGACGGCAGCGTGAACTATGAGGAACTGGGTCGCATTATCGACGACCAGATCGCCCATCATACCGATGCCATCGTGATTTGCGGCACCACAGGCGAATCCCCCACGCTGGACCACGAGGAACACATCGAGTGTGTCCGTTACGCCGTGCAGAAAGCGGCTGGCCGCGTACCGGTGATCGCCGGCACCGGCTCCAATGACACCCGGTATGCGGTGCAGCTCTCTCAGCAGGCACAGCAGGACGGTGCCGACGCCTTGCTGCTGGTCACCCCCTACTACAACAAATCCAGTCAAGCGGGACTGGTAGCTCACTATAAAGCAATCGCCCAGTCGGTGGATCTGCCTTGCATCCTGTACAATGTCCCCAGCCGTACCGGTTGCAACCTGACCCCCGCCACCCTGGCGGAACTGGCCAAACTGCCCAATATCAATGCCGTCAAGGAAGCCAGCGGCAACATCAGCCAGGTGGCTGAGATTGCCGCTTTGTGCGGCGAAGAACTGAACATTTACTCCGGCAATGACGATCAGATCGTACCGATGCTCTCGCTGGGCGGCAAGGGTGTGATCAGTGTGCTGTCCAACGTAGCGCCCCAGTACACCCACGACTTGTGCGCCAAGTGGTTTGCCGGTGACGTGCAGGGCAGCATGGAGATGCAGCTAAAAGCCATGCCGCTGTGCAAGGCACTGTTTGCGGATGTGAACCCGATCCCCGTCAAGTGGGCTATGAACCGTCTGGGCTGGAAGGCAGGTCCCTGCCGCCTGCCGCTGGTGGAACCATCCGCCGCGGTACAGAATCAGCTCGACAAGGCCCTGCGGGATTTTGGTCTGGTGTAAAGGAATCACAGCCGGCCCGCGGCCAGACCGCAGGCCGGTTTTTGCTTAGAAAGGATGAAAAACAGATGACTGATATCATCATTCAGGGCATCTATGGCCGCATGGGTCATGCCCTGGTGGAAAAGATCGCAGCCCGAGCGGACTGTCACGTGGTGGCCGGCGTGGACCGTGAAGCCGGCCACGTAGGCGATATCCCCGTATACGACAGCTTTGAGAAACTGCCTTGCCGCGGTGTAATCATCGACTTTTCCTCCCCTGCCGGCGCGGTGGCCGCCGCCCGGTACGGTGCAGAGCAGGGCCTTGCCTGCGTGATCTGTTCTACAGGATTGTCTGCGGATGACTAGGCCGTTCTGGAGGCTGCCAGTGCCAAAACGCCGGTGTTCCGCAGCGCCAACATGTCGGTGGGCATCAACGTACTCATTGAGCTGGCGCGGCAGGCCACCCGGGTGCTGGGCGGCGAATTTGATATCGAGATTGTGGAGAAGCACCACCGCAACAAGCTGGACGCCCCCAGCGGTACGGCGCTGATGATTGCCGATGCCATCAACGCCGAAGCCGGTGGCCGGTATGAGTATATTTATGACCGCTCCCAGGTACGCCAGAAACGCGGTGACCGGGAACTGGGCATCAGCGCCGTGCGCGGCGGCAGCATTGTGGGCGAACATGAGGTCCTTTTCTGCGGGCCGGAGGAAGTGGTAACCCTGCAGCACAGCGCAGGTAGCCGCGGCGTCTTTGCCGACGGCGCCATTCAGGCAGCACTGTATGCCGCGGCACAGCAGCCCGGCTACTACACTATGACCGATCTGTTGCGGGGTAAGCTGCCATGCGTCTGAGAGGAAACGAGATCGCCGCCTGTGTGCTGATTGCTTTGGGTGTGGGCGGCGTAGTAACCGTCTCTCTGTTGGGCGGTAATTTGCAGGACACCATGGCGGCCTTTGTGACCACCGCCATGCCCGTCCCCGCCAGTACCCCGTCCCCTACGCCCCAACCCACACCGGCCCCCACGCCGGTGCCCACCCCCACCGTGGAGACAGTGCGATTTTCCGCCACCGGCGACAACCTGATCCACGAGGGACTGTACCTGCAGGCCCGGGACCGGGACGAAGACGGCGGGTATGATTTTGCCTATGCCTATGAACCTATGCGGGAGTTTTATTCCCAGTTCGACGTAAACTGGCTCAACCAGGAGACCCTGGTCAACGATGCCTTTGAACCCAGCGGTTATCCTCAGTTTTCCACCCCCACCGATATCACCAAGGCGCTGTACGACGTAGGCTTCCGGGTATTCAGTCTGTCCAACAACCACAGCTACGATAAAGGTGCCGACGGCATTGCCTCCTCGCTGGAACACTGGGCCACCCTGCCCGACGACGTAGCCTACATGGGATTCTATGATCTGGAAACCTATGACGATTACGCTTACCAGACGGTAAACGGCATCACTTTCGGATATCTTTCCTATACTGAACAAACCAACGGTCTCCCCACTCCGTCCGCCAGCGAATATGGTGTGGTTTACCTGGAGGACCGGGATACCATTGCCCGGCAGATTGCCGACATGCGCCCCAACTGTGATGTGCTTATCGTCAGCTGCCATTGGGGCGTGGAGGGCAGCCATACCCTCTCAGATTTCCAGGTAGAGACCGCCCAATGGCTGGCCGACCAGGGGGTTGATCTGATTATCGGTACTCACCCCCACGTGACCCAGACCGCCCAGTGGCTGACCGGCGCCAACGGAAATACAACCTTTGTGGCCTACAGCCTGGGCAACTTTGCCAACGCCCAGGCCCAGCCGGATAACATGATTGGTGCCATCCTGGACGTCACTTTCCAAAAGACCACCCAACCGGACGGCGCAGTGAGCATCGAGCTGCTGGACCCCAAGCTTCACGGCGTAATCACCCAGTACGAAAGCGGCTACAACAACATCCGCGTCTATCCCTACCGTGACTACACCGACGAACTTGGCGCCGCCCACGGCAACTTTACCCTGACCCGCGCGCAGATCGAGGAAGTACTGCGCGGCTCCATAGACGAACAATTCCTGACCTTGGACTAAAACCAGACAGAAAGGGTGTATTGATTATGTATGGCGTCAGCAAGATCCGAAGCGAGCAGAACATCCTGCTCACCACCTTTCCCGGCGCGCAGTACAGCGCCCAAAGCCTAGCGGAACATCTGGACGTGTTTGCCAAAGCGGGCATTGTGGTGGATATGATCTGCCAGAGTGCGCCCCGCGGCACAGCGGTGGATTTCAGCTTCACTACCAGCTACGACAATTTCGCGGCAGTCATGAAGGCCCTGCCTGCTGCCGCCAAGGTACATCCCCCGCTGGTTTCCGGCGGGTACAGCAAGATCAATCTCTTTGGTGAGGAAATGGTCACCAGCTGCGGCGTGGCGGCCCGTGCACTTTCGGCCCTGGCCGGTGCCGGGGTGGAGATCGTACTCATCACCACCAGAGACCTGGACATCTCGCTGCTGGTGCGCCAACAGGACGAGGATGCCGCGCTGGAAGCCCTGCACAAGGTTTTTGAAGTATAACCCCCACCCAAATACCGCGCCGACCAAAGCGACTTGCTCTGGTCGGCGCGGATTTTTTTACGCTTTTTATGCTTTGTTTTATGAATGGCGGGTACGGAACACGTTGGTGGTCAGATACGGCAGGAACAGAATGCCGTACTGCACCGCCGCCACGGCAATGTCCAGCCAGGTGTAGACCTGGTTGCTGATGTTCACGGTGCCGGTCCACACAAGGATCATGTTATTGTTCAGGTAGTGCAGCAGCACCGGCACCCAGATGTTGCGGCCACACACCTCATAGCCGTAGGTAAAAAAGATGCCCAGCGTGACACAGGCGATGATCTGTGCCGCAATGCTCTGCAGAGAAGTCTCGGGGCTATAGAAGAACAGGTTCAGCGGCAGATGCCACAGCCCCCACAGCACACCCAGCAGCAGCACGCCTTTGCGCTTGCCGAAGCGCTGCTGCAATACCGGGGTCAGGTAGTAGCGCCAACCGTATTCCTCGCCGAAAAATGGCAGGAAACACAGGAAGAAGTTCGGGATCAGGAGCGCAAAATTGGCCCATGGCACGTAGGTCTGCCAGTACGCAAGGTATTCGCTCCAGGTTTTGGGCCCTTCCAGCCCCATCAGGATGAAAATGGCGGCTGTTCGCAGCACCAGAAACAGTGCGCAGATACCCATGCCTTTCAGGAATTTGCCGTGCCAGCGCAGGCCGTAGGCTTCCCTCTTTTCTTTTTTGTCGGTGAGTAGCAGCACCCAGGCCAGCACAGACGCCGAGATGATGACCAGATTTACCGCCAGCAGCCACTGCTGTGCCGAAACATCTAAAAATACCGACAGCAGACTCATGACCAGGCAGGCTACGGCGGACACAATATGCAGCAGATAGAACCGCACCGGTAAACCGGGACGCCGGGCCAGCAAATATGCCAGCATGACACCGGCAGCCGGGTAAAACATCTGGGCATTGGCAAACAGGCTGGTGTCCTTGCCGGCTGCCTGGCAGATGCCCAGGGGGATTCCCATCAGGTAGGGCACCCCAAATGCAACCAGCAGAAATGTGATAAGTTCCCGCTTATTGGTTTCAATTTTGTTGTTCATCTTTATCCTCCTCTGTGTTTTCCAGTTGGCTGTGCCGCTTTTTATACAACCACGCTGTACCCTGCAACGCAGCAAAACAGAGCAGTGCGGTAAAAACCCCGGTATACAGTGCGCCTGGCCAATAACTGCTTACAAAAAAGCGATAGACAAAAACGACCAGCCCTGCAATCGCCGAACCGACAAGGTTAGCGCCCAATGTTGGTTTGATATGTCGGTGCCATATACCGTTGCGGATACACTCTACCAGCATGTACAGGCTGACAAGCATAAACAGTGCCCATTCCCAGATCAATTCCGACGCAGGGGTGCCCATCAGGTTCTGTATAAATATGACCGCCAGATGCCCCCACCACAGCAGCCAGAAGCCCCGGCTCTCCAGCTTGCAGAGTTTTTGTTCCTGCATTTCATCCAACTGGCTGCGTTTGGTATATTTGGTATAGAAGTCCAGTTTCATCCCTCATTCCTCCCAGAAAAGATCGTCCAGCGTCTTGCCCAACACTTTGCAGATGCTGCGGCAGAGTTGGATAGTCGGGTTGTACTCCCCTTTTTCAATGGCATTTACCGTCTGGCGGGAAACCCCCACCGCCTCGGCCAACGCAGCCTGGGTCATATCTTTTTCAGCCCGGGCCGCTTTCAGTTTCAGATTTTTGGGCATGAATCTC
>DXBO01000097.1 GCA_019116485.1 Candidatus Gemmiger excrementavium | reverse complement strand
GCGGAGCCGAGCGCCGCCTGCGGCGGATGCAGCGAGGCGGAGCAGGGGCAGCGGTCGCAGAATGCAAGCGCCGTTCAAGGCGCGCCGCATGATGCGGGCACCGCAACCCGGACATACACAAGGGGAAACAGCCGCGTTAGGCAATTGCCGTGCGCGGCTGTTGTCCCTTGTGCAGCGTGTCGAGTTTCTCGACACGCTGAGACGCCCCGGGCCCTGGGGCCCGGGGCGCACAGGCGTATGCCGAAATCCGATCAGGATTGCTGGATCTGCCGGTGTTCGCGCAGGGTGCGCTCCTTCTGGTGCTGCAGCGAAGCCGCCACAAAAGCCTTGAACAGCGGGTGGGCGCGGTTGGGGCGGCTCTTGAACTCGGGGTGGAACTGCACGCCGATGTGGAACTGCCGGTCGGGCAGCTCCACGGCCTCCACCAACCGGCCGTCGGGGCTGGTGCCGGCAATGACCAGGCCCTTCTCCTGCAGTTCGGCGCGGAAGTCGTTGTTGAACTCGTACCGGTGGCGGTGCCGTTCGTCGATCTCGTCCCGGCCGTAGCAGTCGTGCATGTGGGTGCCGGGGGCCACCAGGCAGGGGTACCGGCCCAGGCGCATCGTGCCGCCCTTGGGGATGTTGCCCTGCTGGTCGGGCATCAGGGCAATGACGTTGTGGGCGCCGTCGGGGGTGAACTCGCTGGAATTGGCGTCGGCATAGCCGGCCACATTGCGGGCAAACTCCATCACCATGATCTGCATACCCAGGCAGATGCCGAAATAGGGGATGTTCTGCTCACGGGCATACCGGGCGGCCTGGATCATCCCCTCAATGCCCCGGTCGCCGAAGCCGCCGGGCAGGATGATGCCGTCCACGTCGGCCAGCTCCTCGCTGCAGCGCTCCTGGTCCACCAGCAGCTCGCTGTCCACCCAGCGGATGTCCACCTTGCTCTCGTTCTCAAAGCCGGCGTGGTACAGGCTTTCCATCACGCTCAGATAAGCGTCGTGCAGCTTGACATACTTGCCCACCAGCGCGATGGTGCAGTTGCGGCTGCGGGTGGCGATGCGGGAGATCAGGTCCTTCCATTCGGCCAAATCGGACGGCGGCGTCTCCAGGTGCAGCTGCCGCGCGACCACGTCGGTCAGCCCGGCGGCTTCCAGCATCAGCGGGCACTCGTACAGGCTGGGCATCGTCAGGTTTTCGATCACGCAGTCGGGCCGCACGTTGCAGAACATGCTGATCTTGCGCTTGATGTCGGCGCCCACGCTGCCGTCGGCGCGCAGTACGATCACGTTGGGCAGGATGCCCATGCCCTGCAGCTCCTTGCAGGAATGCTGCGCGGGCTTCGACTTGTATTCATTGGAGCCGGAGATGTAGGGCACCAGCACCACATGGATGTAGCAGCAGTTTTCCAGCCCCTGTTCGATGCCCACCTGGCGGATGGCTTCGAGGAACGGCTGGCTCTCGATGTCGCCGGTCGTGCCGCCGATCTCGGTGATGACCACGTCCGCCTCGGTGCTCTTGGCAAGGTTGTAGATGTAGCTCTTGATCTCGTTGGTGATGTGGGGGATGATCTGCACGGTCTGCCCCAGGTAGGCGCCCTGGCGCTCCTTGTGCAGCACGTTCCAGTAGACCTTGCCGGTGGTCAGGTTGGAGTATTTGTTCAGGTTCTCATCGGTGAAACGTTCATAATGGCCGAGATCCAGGTCGGTCTCGGTGCCGTCGTCGGTCACGAACACCTCGCCGTGCTGCAGCGGGCTCATCGTGCCGGGGTCCACGTTGATGTACGGGTCCAGCTTCTGCGAAGCGACCTTCAGCCCGCGGGTCTTGAGCAGACGCCCCAGGCTGGCAGCCGTGATGCCCTTGCCCAGGCCGGAGACCACGCCGCCGGTAACGAATACATACTTGGTAGCCATTGCACATCCTCCACACATCAAAGGGTAAACACATACAAAATTATTATACACTGCCCGGCGGCGGTTTGGCAAGGCGTCCGCCGCAAAACCGGCGAAAATGTACAACCCCGACAGAAACCTCCGCCGAAATCTGTCGGATTTGGCAGGTGCGCACTTTGTCATTTTTGCAGCCGGACCCCGGGCAAACTTGAAAGGCCCGCCGGTGGCGGGCCTTTCAAGCGGTGTAAGAAGCAGGGGGCAGAGCCCCCGGGGAAAGGGCTGGCAGCGGGCTGTTTACTCGGTGTAGAACAGCAGGCGGCTGTAGCAGGGCAGGGGCCAGGCTTCCTCGTCGCACAGTTCCTCGGCGGCGTCGGCGGCGGCGCGCAGGCGGGCCATCGCGGGCAGCACCGCATCGTGGAAGGCGTGGGCCTTGGCGGCTTCGTCCTCCATGGCGCTGGCCTTGTCGGTCTCGGTTTTCAGCGCGTCGGCGGCGTCGGACATTTCGTCGGTATAGCGGGAAAGCGCGGTCAGCAGCTTGGTTTCGGCGTGGGTGCTGATGGCTTCGCTCACGGCCAGCTTGGCGGCGGCCGTGTTGGCCACGTCGCCCATGTAGGTCGCCACAGCCGGGATCAGCTGCTTGTTGGCGATCTTGAGCATCGTGCGCGCCTCGATGTTGATGACCTTGGAATAATGCTCCATCTCCACCTCATAGCGGGAGAGCATCTCGGTCTTGGTCAGCACGCCGAATTCTTCCATCAGGGCCACGTTCTTCGGGTCCTTCAGGGCGATCATCGCGTCGGGGGTGCACTTGCGGTTGGGCAGGCCGCGGCGGGCGGCCTCCTCCTCCCAGGCGGCCGAGTAGCCGTTGCCGTTGAAGAT
>DXBO01000096.1 GCA_019116485.1 Candidatus Gemmiger excrementavium | reverse complement strand
CGCCGGGTCAAGAAGAAAGCACTCAAAATAATTAGCGTGCTTTTGTTCAACCCTGACCATCCACTCATTGTCTGAACATGTAACAGGTTCGGGAAGCAAGCCCATTTCGCCGGTGGCATAATCCCATTGGTTTTTTCCAAAATACCGCAGACCAGAAAGAAAGTCTTTCAACGCGCCCCGCACAAGCGCCTCAATGATCCAGGCCTTTTGTTTCGGCGTAAAACGCGGCATGCTGGAATAACCGTTTTTTGCATACATGACCTGCTGCACCTTGTACAGCTTGCTGCACTCAATTGCCCTATTCATTGAGATTTCCCCACGGGCAAGCATTTCTTTTACTTCAGGTACACACCTCGTAGATACCATGTTCAGCCGGTTAATGGTGCCAGTTCCCTTGCCCAATATATCCGCGATAGCATCACGCACACGTCCGCTTAATTTCCCCGCCTCTTTCATTCGGCTTAATGCGTCCTTAAGGGCTTCATATTGACGGATTTTTTCAATATCTGTCAATTCCCGGGCCGTGGCATTGGACGTGATCAGCGCCACCACTTCTTCGTCCCGACTATCGTAATTGACAATAATGCAGGGCAGCCGGTCAAAACGGTCATCTCCGCCATTATGTAACCCCAAACAAGCAGTGTGCCGCCGGTGTCCGGCAACCAACATGTATTTGCCACCCGCCGGGGTGACTTCCAGCGGTGTGCGCAAGCCATATTTTGCAATATTATCTTGCAACCCGCTTACATCCCCGATCTCATAGATGGCATTTTCGGGATTCTCCACAATGTCCCCGATGGGCAACATGACAATGTCCATCCTGGAACCCGCCGGGCGGGTCACCTTGGATTGGTCACCCAACACATCGTCAATCGAAAAGCCTTTGCTCATTGTCCGCTTCCTCCCTTTTCTGCACTGTTCTATCATATCCCAGCTGGATAAGTTCCTCCGAAACCCCCATAGACCGTAACTCGCGGATGAGTTTTATGTCTTCGGGTTCCGTTCTTCGCAAATCAAGTGTGATCATCGTGTTTCACCACCGGATTAAAATTTCTGCAAAAATTGTCGGCTTCCATAATGCCGCCGCTATCGACACAAGCCGCGAATTTATCGCCAAGTTCTCCACGCCAGTTTGAGCAAGCACAACATGGCCCTATTGCCGGCAATTCGCTGAGGACAATATCAACTCTCGGGTCGTGAAAAAACTCATTCACACGTTGCAAAGCAACCCGGCGATCAATATAATCAGCCATTACCTTCACCCCCGTGTTCATGTTCCATCGGGATAGGTTTGTCCGGCAGCTCACGCAGCGCGGTGCAGTTGATTTTACTTGCCGCCCAGGCAATCAGACCAACGGCCAGGCCCACCAGAAATGACCCCACAAAAACCTGAAAGTATATCCACATCACTGCGCACCTCTCTTTTCCGTGTCCACATTGGACACATCCAAACCGAGAACGTCCAGAACTTCATCGGCCAGGTCTGCATAGTCCTGGGTGGCAGTCCCGCCGGGGGCGTAATCGCGCAGGGCTTTGTGGGCGCTGCGGGCCTCTTTGACCTTAACCGTGTAGCGGATCATGGCAGTCATCACCGGCACACCCAGTTCCGCCACATCTTTCGCCACCTGCTTTTCGGCATTTGTGCGGGTGTACTTAGTCAGCAGCACGCCCATAAGCTTCAGCCGGTGATTGTGGTACATGCGCAAACACTGCATATGCTCCAACACTTCCCGCAGGCCGTCGGTGGCCCATTCGTCGCAGTCTACAGGGATGATCACCCAGTCAGCAGAACACAAAGCGTTGATGCTGCCCATATCCAGATCAGGCGGGCAATCCATCAGGCAAACGTCATAGCGGTCTTCTACTCTGTCAAAAGCATAGCCCAACCTTGTTTGTTGCGGAACATTGCTGACGTCAGTAAGCACCTGTTTATTTGCGGCCAACATCCGCATATTGGATGGCAAAATGTCGATGCCCTTGCAGGCATTTGGACAGACCACGTCCAAAATATCCTTGCTGCAAGTCAAAATGTCAGCCGTGCTGGGCTTGTCGTAGTCCAGCGCATTGTAAAACTTGGTTACGTTGGCCTGCTTATCCAGGTCAACTACCAAAACACCCAGGCCCCGGGCAGAAAATTCTGCCGCCAGGTTGATGGTGGTAACGCTTTTCCCCACGCCACCTTTGAGGTTGATAATTGCAATTTTGTCCATATGTGTAACCTCCTGTTAAGTTTCCGGGAATACCGGCCCAGCGTTTCCGCCCTCATCCTGCGGGTAAACTGCGCCGTCCGGCAGCCAATCATGATACTGGGGCCTCCACTGCATGCGGACCTCACCCAGACCGCCGCCACGGTTTTTGCCAACCAGTATCCCGCTTTCACGGTAATCGTTGGTATCGTGCAGAGTATCCGATGTTTCCGCCGGGAGATTCCGCACAAAAATAACCCCGTTGGCATCCTGTTCAATGGTTCCGCTGCCCCGCAGGTCGGCCAGCGTTGCATAGGCCCCGCCGCCCCGTACCACCTGGCGGTTGAGCTGGCACAGCTCCACGATCACAATGCCCAGCTGCATGGCCATAACCTTCAGCTGGCGGGTAATCTCGCTCAACCGCTCATACTCTTTGGCCCGGTGGTCTGTTGCCGAAATCAGGCCAATGTGGTCAATAAAGGCCACATCCGGCTTGTGCTTCAGCAGCCGCGCCCGGATGCCGTCCACCGTCATGTTAGACCCATCCTCCAGGACCATGTTGTGGTGGCGCTGCATGGCGCTCTTGGCGTGCTCGATAATGCCGTACTCTTGCGTGGTCAGCTTTTTGTCCCGCATGCGCCCAGCGTCAATGCGGGTCGCCTTGCTCAAAATGCGGCTCATGAGTTTTACGTCTGTTTCTTCCAGGGTCAGATAATAGACCCGGTATTTTTTCGAGAGCCGCGCCGCCAGGTTGATGGCAAAATCAGTTTTCCCGCATCCAGGCCGCCCGGCCAGCACCACAGTGTTTGTCCGCTCCAGCAGGCCAAACTCATCAACCTGCGCCCAGCCGGTTTTCAAGGTCGTGTCCGGGTCCCGCAGCGCTTTGACGGTGCGATCCAGTACAGCGTCAAATTCCTGGGCGCTGCTGTCCAGCTGCTGGGCCGCTATGGCGTCCTGCACGTTGAGGGCCGCCCGCAGCCTGCTGCACAAAGCGTCGCTGCTTTCGCCGCTCAACTGGGCGGCGGCAATGGCTTCTTGCAGCAGCCTCTGGCGCCAGTCTTCCACCACCAGGGTCTCATAGTCATCCAGATGGCTGACACTGGGGCAGGTCTGGGCGGCGTACACAATCAACTGCCGGTGCTGATCACCGGCCCGGCAGGCCACGGTCAGAGGGTCAATGCCTTTTCCCTCAAAACATAGCTGATAGATAGCCGTGAAAATGTCTCGCAGTGCTCCCTCGTCAAACATGGCAGGGCTCATACGCATAATATTGACTTTGGCCTTGTCAGGGACCAGCAGCGCCGCCCCCAGGAAAGCCAGCTGGTGCCGCTGCTGTGGTGTCTGCTTGTCCATGTTCTATCGCTTCCCCTTCTTCGGCTGTTTTCTCCGGGCCTTGCTGCGATCCTTGCCCGCTTTGGCATGGGCCGCGATCATGGTTTTGCACCGTCGGTAGGCTCCGCCGTCGTGGCGGTGTTTACTTGTTTTCACGACCGGCCAGCCTCCTTTCCAGCATATCCCACGAGGCATCGGTCAGTGGGCGGCCACAGTGCGGGCAATATTCGTACCCAAGCTTGCCCCACTCAACCCAATGTGTAGGAACTTCACAAATCCCGCATTTCCACGCAGAACGGTCAATGCGGGGTGTTTCATAAGCGAAAAACCGTCTGCCAAATGCACGGTCTACCGCTCTATGCAACGGGATGTAATATCCGTCCTCATTTACAAGGCACTCGCCAAAATCCGGGTTATCCAAATCGACGATAAAGATTTCGCCGTTTGCTTCATATTGCACAGGTCGCCCGTCCATCTGCCGCAGTTCTTCCAGTGTCAGCGGTTTCCGTCCACCCATAAACACACTCCCCTCAAAAATACTGGCTAATATCATCATCCGGCCCAATCTGGCGCGGCGCCGGTGCGGCCCCGCCGGGGCTATGCACCACCGGGGCGCGGTCCACAAAGTCCTTCGGTGCAAATACGCCCTGCCAGCCGTTCATGATGGACTCGTTGAGCGCCGCCACCATGTACCCCGTGCGATCCTTGACTTTGGCATCCGACACCATCTTGGACAGCGTCGTACAGAGCACCACACAGGCCCGCCGGGTCATGGGCTTTTTGATCTCGCGGCGGTTATCGTAAAAAGCATGGAGTGCATCTTGCAGGGTCCTATCCTCCCCGGCAAACTCATCCAACACATCCAGCCCCTCGCGCGCGCCCGCGCTTATATTGTTATCTCTTGTATTGTTAATACTTGTATTGTTATGCGGGCAATTTTGCCCGGGGGGGTCGGGCATTTTTGCCCGGGGGGGTCGGGCATTTTTGCCCGAGGCGGGTACATCGTGCCCGCCTTCCGGGTAAGCTCCACAGGGGGTGATCCGGCGTTGCTGGGCGTCTCCCTCCATGCAGTACACAACATCCACGTACCCCAAATTTTTCAGGCTTCGTATCCAGCGCCTGATTGTGCTATCGTCTACCCCATACAGGTCGGCAAAGTACCCATTCCCCGCGTGGCAGTACCCGTTAGCATCGGACAGCGCCGTGATCTCGCAGTACAGGATTTTTTCCGCCGCCTTGAGCCGGTTGTCATAACGCACATTCGCCGGTAAAATCGCATAATATCCTGGATTATCCATGTAAGTACCTCAAAAATGGCCGACCTTAACACAGGGTCGCGTCTGCGCCTTTTTTCGCATCGGCGCGGCCCTGGTTTCGGTCTATTAAATTGTCAGTTAAAAGGGCAAATCCCCTTCATCATCGGATATCACCGCATAGGGATCATCATCCAGGGTAGCCGCCGGGCGCTGCGCTGGCGCAGCGTATGCGGTGCCCTGCTGCGTTTCTGCAGCGGTTTTTCCCCCGGCAAAATTCAGAGAGTTGGCCACGATCTCCACCACGGTGCGGTTGTTCCCGTTCTTGTCCTGGTAGGTCCGGCTCTGCAAGCGGCCAGACACGGCAATCAGCTGCCCTTTTCCGAACCACTTGTACACAAAATCGGCCAGCTTGTCCCAGGCCACCACGTCCAGCCAATCTGTCTGCATCTGGCCGTTGGCATCCTTGCGGCCCCGGTCACAGGCAATGCGGAAAGCCGCCACGCTCTTGCCGGTGGTTGTCTGGCGCAGCTGCGGATCAGCCGCCAGACGGCCCATAATAGCTACACAGTTAAGCACATGGCACTCCTTTGAAATCCGGCCACCCGTCCGGGTTGAAATAATCGCATTGTTCGCAATCGGTTACGCCGGTTTTTTCTGCATGCTCCATAGGGCAACAGGCAGCCATATCCTTTTCCATTTCTTCGTACTGGGGATCAGTACATCCGTCAAAACGATTTTTCGCTTTGCGGTGGCCTTGGTGCTGGGGTCCATAATGTTGCAAATTACCCGGTCCACTTCCCGGTCCACAACCTCGGCAATGCCGCCCATGGCCATCTCCAACACGCTTTTTTTGTTAACGATGTTTTGCAAATTAGATGCCTCCCTGTCGTATCAGTTTACCGTCCACATAGGTCTTGTACCCCGACGCCCGCATCTGGGTGAGCAGCGAGGCGGAATACACACAGTTTACGTCATCAGTCCACATCACCACGCGCCCGGCGCGGTCCCGTATCTCAAACCGCATGGGGTGCCTCCTCCTGCACACGCTTGATCAGCTTGTCCAGCATCCAGGCGCCGTGCCTAAGGTCAAACGCACGCTTTGCATCGCGTTCCAAGCGCCAGCGGGCCGTGGCGTTAAAATGCACGCCCAGGGGCGGCTCGTTGTGGTGGCGGTGGCATAAGTAGACCTTCAAGCCGTAATGCTCTGAGAGAGGCCGCAAAGGCCCGCCAAAGACGTGGTGCTCTTCCAGGCCAGACACCGTATTGATGTTGTACTCTTTGCGGCAAATGTAGCAGTATTTGCCATCCTGCATGATGCTCTTAGCCATCGCGCACCAGCCTCCAATCTCTGTATTGCTGTGTGGTCTCGGGGTCATCCACGCCCATTTCACACAGCCTGTCAAAAATGCGGTCGATAAATTCCCCCATTTCCGCCCGGGTAAATGTGCTGCTGCCCAAACCCACTCTGACTACACACACATCATCACTTATCAACTCTTGCACATCTACCACTTTTCGCTCATTGCGGATAATCGGTAGCGCCTTAACAGGCACCTGCCATATTTCGGTGTCAATTCCGGCCTCATCCAACATGTTCAGATAGCATGACTCTGCTGTCATGTTTCCGTAATGCTTTGCCATTTTTGTAAGCAAAACCCACATAAGTCTGTTTTGCTGTAGCGTGCGGCGGTCCCGCACGGGCCGTATCTCTATCTCAATGGCCAGGGGATGCCCACGCGCCTTTGCGTCCAGTTCGGCATACATCCGCTGTTCCTCCAGCAGATAGCCCCCGTCGGTCTTAAAATGCCCACGGCCGCCCGCCGGGCCAGGCTCATACCAGGCGGCCAGGTGCGCGATCAGCTTTTTTGCCATAACAGTTTCTTCCCATTCGGTTTTGTAAACTGCACCAGTGTAAGATCCCCGTTTTCATATCCCAATTCTGTGCAGGTCAAAACATCATCCATCACATACCCCTTAATCCGGTCGCTACCGGGAAGAGCGTCCGGAATAATATGCACCTGTTCCGCCGACAAGCGCATGAAGGGCATCCGCAGCACCGGCAGGGCCACGCCCCACAGGCTGGCAGCCGCCAGGAAGCTGCTGTCGCATTCATCCTGTGCCGGGTCTCCGGTCACATGATAGGTGGAAATGGCGCAGGCATCACGGTACACAAGTTCGTCCGCCGTGTTGCTAGCCAATCCAACACCGCAGTACAGCGCACGCCCACAGGAATAATGCCGGACGGCATAAGATATGGCACACACACTGTCATATTCCTCCAAAATGCTGCGCACCGCATCCACCTTGGGCCACAGGCGCACCCGCGCCCAGTCCTTGGTTACATCCAACACCTGCACCACCACTTCATCCGCCCGCAGCGGGCGGTCCAGGCGCGGGACTTTGCTTTCTTCAGTCATCGTTTTCCTCCATTTCCGGGCCAATGTAACAGCCCTTGTCGTCGTAGTGCGCCGGGTCAGCGTAAGGGCTGGTCCAACCCTTGGTCGCGCCGCCCACCATGGCGGCCTCGGTACGGCGGTCAACGCCGTGTCGGGCATTCAGGGCATCCACGCTCTCGCGCAGCGCCACACCGATCATGGCGCTCTCGCCCTTGTAAACAATCACCGGCCCCCGCGTTTTCGGCCCGATGCTGTAGCAGTAGTCCGGCAGTCCCGCCGGGTATGTCGCAGTGTTCATAAATATTCCTCCCTCTTTCAATCACGATCCTCCGTATTTTCTTCTTCGGCAAGTGTGACCACGATACGTTGTCCAAAACCCTTGTCCTGTGCGCCGATCTTCGGTCGCCCAAAGCCAGATGGTCTTTAGCGGGTTGTGGTAGACTTTGCCACGATCCATCCGTTCACGGATGCGGGCTTGATAAAAAGCTACGGCCGCAATACCAAACTCTTCCTGTAGCACAGACACAGTCAGGGGTTGGGGGACTTTTATGTTTTTCACTTGGTGGCTCTCCTTCTACAGTAATATCCTCTCATGCGATCATTTGCTTTTTTTGTTGGCCTCCCGGTAGGCCCGCTGCCGGGCGGCCACCTTATCCCGGTTGGCTTCCCGATAGGCCCGCTGCTGGGCGGCCACCTTC
>DXBO01000002.1 GCA_019116485.1 Candidatus Gemmiger excrementavium | reverse complement strand
TAGAGCGCCACCTTGCCAAGGTGGAGGTAGCGAGTTCGAGCCTCGTCGGCCGCTCCAACAAACAGTGGAAACCGGCTCCAAAAGCCGGTTTTTCACTCATTATGGTGACGTGGCCAAGCGGTAAGGCAAGGGTCTGCAAAACCCTCATTCACCAGTTCAAATCTGGTCGTCACCTCCAAAAAGCGTCACTGAAAAGTGACGCTTTTTTGTTCTTGACTTTTCAAGTAAGGAGTATAGATATGCTGCATCTGTATTGGGGCGACGGCAAAGGCAAAACCACTGCCGCCATGGGACTGGCGCTGCGTGCGCTGGGGCACGGACGCAAGGTGGTCATCGTGCAGTTCCTGAAAGACGGTACCAGTGGTGAAATGGAACCGTTGCGCCGCCTGGGCGCGGTGGTTTATTCCTGCCCCAACGCCAAATTCACCTGGCTGATGAATGAAGAAGAAAAGGCCGCAGCACAGCGCAGCGGCACCACTGCGCTGCGTCAGGCGCTGGCACAGCCCTGGGACCTGCTGGTGCTGGACGAGGCCTGCGCCGCTTATGAAACCAGCCTGGTGGACCGGGAATTGCTGCGCCAGGCTGCCGCACGCGCTGAGGCGGGCTTTGAGGTGGTTCTGACGGGCCGGAACCCCGCGGACTGGATGCAAGACGCTGCAGACTATTCCACCGAAATGCGGGCCTGTCAGCACCCTTATACGAAGGGAGTGCCCGCCCGGGAAGGCGTAGAATATTAAGAGATTATACCAACAAAACAAGGCCGTGCCCACGGGCACGGCCTTGTTTGTGTGTGTCAAATGGTTCGTATAGTTTTTCCGGTTGTTTCTTCTAAAAAGTGCCGGAACTCTTCTACCGTACCGCCCTGCAGGCTGGTTTTTTCATAAACCTGGCCGCTGCGTTTCCCCAGTATAAAGAAAAACGCATCCGATGTTTCGGCGATGCACTGAACGGCGCTGTACTTCCACTGGGTCTTGCCCGCGCCGGTTGTGGTGATGTACTCATCCGTCAAAAACTCCGTGACGGCGGTTTCTGTGCCCGGTAAAAGAGCCCGTTTGGCCAAAAACCCGAAAATGCGATCTTCCATCGTCAGGAACAGCAGCAAAAGAAGAGCAGTTACGCCGTTTCTCCATACAGCGGCGCTGTCGGCGAGTCCGAAAAGCAGACTCAGAACAAAGAGCAAAAGGGCGGATGCGACAAAAAGCCATAGAATACCGTGAAGAACTGCTAGTAACTTGTTGTGCCATGCTTTTCGGAGCGCCTTGTTCAGCATGGCCAGGCTTTTTGTATTGTACCGGCTGCTTGCGATAAATCTCATGACAACCTCCCTGCGGTGTGCGTTTACGGCTGAATTTCTTCCAGTTCCGCCATCCACAAAGCATTGCAGGCATCGCTGGGCATGCGCCAGTCACCGCGCGGCGACAGCGTGACCGAGCCGACCTTGGGGCCGTCGGGCAGGCAGCTGCGTTTGAACTGCTGGGCGAAGAACCGGCGATAGAAGTTTTTCAGCCAGTGAAGCAATACTTCCGGTTCGTATTTTTCGGCAAATGCGGTGCGTGCCAGGTGATATATTTTGGTCGGGCTGAACCCGAAACGCAGCACATAGTACAGGTAAAAATCGTGCAGTTCATAGGGGCCTACCAACTTTTCAGTCTGCTGGGCGATGGTGCCGTCCTCAGCGGTGGGCAGCAGCTCGGGGCTGACCGGTGTATCCAGAATATCCAGCAGCACGCCGCGCAGCGTATCGTTGCCGCAGGTGTCAGCCACATACTGGACGATGTGCCGCACCAGCGTTTTGGGAACCCCGGCGTTGACGCCGTACATGCTCATATGGTCACCGTTGTAGGTGGCCCAGCCCAGGGCCAGTTCGCTCAGATCACCGGTGCCGATGACAAAGCCGCCGTTTTTATTGGCGTAGTCCATCAGTTCCAGGGTTCGCACCCGGGCCTGGCAGTTCTCAAAGGTCACGTCGTAGGTATGGGGGTCCTGTCCAATATCCGCAAAATGGCTGTTGACTGTGTTGGTGATGTTGATCTCACCAAAAGAGACGCCCAGAGCCTCGCACAGAATTTCGGCGTTGGAGCGGGTACGCTTGGTGGTGCCGAAGCAAGGCATAGTAAGGGCCACGATCTTCTTGGGGTCCCAGCCCAGTACCTGGCAGGCACGCACTGCCACCAGCAGGGCCAGGCAGCTGTCCAGCCCGCCGGAGATGCCTACCACCGCGCACCGGGCGTGGGTGTGTTCCATGCGTTTGGCCAGGCCCTCGGCTTGGATGCGCAGGATCAGCTCGCAGCGCTCGGCGCGACTGGCGGCGTTCTGGGGAACAAAGGGGGTGGGGGAGACATCCCGGGTCAGCCACAGCTGCACCGGCATCCATTCAAACTCCACCACGGTATACCCTTCGTTATGGGGCATAAAGCTGGTATTGCGGCGGCGTTCCTGGGCCATGCGTCCCAGGTCCAGCTCGGTGACGGCTTCCTCGCCGGCAAAGGGGTGTGCCTCCGCCAAAATTTCGCCATTTTCCGCAATCAGGTTGTGTCCGGCAAAGGTCATGTCGGTGGTGCTTTCTCCGTGACCGGCATCGGCATACAGGTAGGCGCACAGCAGCCGGGCGCTCTGCCCGCTTACCAGTTCGCGGCGGTAAGCTGCTTTGCCGATGGTCTCGTCGCTGGCAGAAAGGTTGGCAATCACCGTGGCCCCGGCCAGGGCATGGCCGCAGCTGGGTGGTACAGGCGCCCACAGGTCTTCGCAGATTTCTACACCCAACACAAAGTCCGGCATCTGTTTGCAGGCGAACAACAGCTGGGTGCCGATCAGTGTTTCCTGACCCGCGTACTCGATGATCTCAGCCTCCTGCATGCCGGGGATGAAATGGCGCTTCTCATAAAATTCGCCGTAGTTGGGCAACCAGGTCTTGGGTACCAGGCCCAGCAGCTCGCCGCTGCACACCACAGCGGCGCAGTTGTAGAGCTTGCCGTTGTGGCGCACCGGCAATCCCACCAGGGTGATGAGATTCAGCCCTTTGCTGGCCTCCAGAATCTCGGAAAGGCCCTTTTCGGCACCGCGAAGCAGCGGCTCCTGCAAAAAGAGATCGCTGCAGGTATAGCCGGTCAGACTGAATTCCGGCAGACAGAGCAGCTGCACGTTCTGTGCCGCATAGGCCTGCATGGCCTCGATGATCTGTGCAGTGTTGTAAGCACAGTCTGCTACACGCAGGGCGGGGCTGGCAGCAGCGACCCGGATAAAACCGTTTTCAAAGGCGGGAAAGCTGTATTTCATGGCTCAACTTCCTTTTGTTTATAATGTATCGCTATCATAACACAGGCGGGGGCACTCCGCAAGAGCGATGACAAAATGTGAAATATAATTGACATTATGTAAGGCGTATGCTATACTGTGCGTGTAAGGAAGATTTCCTGCTGGGATGATGCGGAAAGGAGGACATGCAATGAATAGGAAAAACGATTCCACCATGCAAGTGGCTTCTGGTGTGCGGCGTGTTGGCCGCGGTGTATCTGCTTTTGCTTTAAGGAGAGAGATTCATGCCCAAAAATCTGAAA
>DXBO01000095.1 GCA_019116485.1 Candidatus Gemmiger excrementavium | reverse complement strand
CAAAAAGCCGGAAAGCGTGGCATCCTCACCATTCTGGTCAGCATAGGTCTTGACCGAGCTGACCAGCTGCCCCAGGTTTTCCAGGCGGGTCTCCCCTTCCTCTTTCTGGGCTTTGAGCATGGCTTCGTAGCCGGTCTTTTTGATGACCTCCCCGGCAAATTCGTCCAGCGGCAGCGTAACCGAAAGGTCGCACAGTTCCCGGTACATCTCGTAAAATTTTTCCAGCGGCGCCGAGACACGCATCAGTTCGGGATACTCCCGCACATGGGCGATAACCTGCATCATCGGCACGCCGTTCTTTGCCGCCAGTTCCCCCACCTTATCCACGGTAGACAGCCCGATTTTGCGGGCCGGTTCATTGATGATACGGCGAAGACGCACGTCATCCCGGGGGTTGACGATGACTGCCAGATAGGAGTTGATGTCCTTGACCTCTTTGCGGTCAAAGAAGCGCTGGCCGCCCACAATACGGTATGGGATGCCCGCCCGGGCGAAATAGGTTTCGATGGGATTGGACTGGGCATTCATGCGATAGAGTACCGCATGATCCCGCAGACTGGCCCCTTCCCGCAGATGCTCACCAATCACTTCCGCAATATGGCTGGCCTCGTCCTGTTCGCTGGCCGCTGTGTAGTGGTGCACCTTGTTGCCGTCGCCGTTCTGGGTCCACAGGGTTTTGCCCTTGCGGCCAGTGTTATTCTTGATGACGCTGTTGGCTGCGTTGAGGATATTGGAGGTAGAGCGGTAGTTCTGTTCCAGGCGGATAGTCTTGGCGCCGGTAAACACCTGCTCAAAGTTGAGGATGTTTTCAATCGTGGCCCCCCGGAACTTGTAGATGGACTGGTCATCATCACCCACCACGCAGACGTTGTTGGTGCCGCCGGCCAGCAGCCGCACCAGGTGGAACTGGGCCACGCTGGTGTCCTGGTATTCGTCCACCACCACATAGCGGAATTTGTTCTGGTAGTATTCCCGTGCTTCGGCGTCGGTCTGCAGCAGTCGTACCGTGTGGAAGATCAGATCATCGAAATCCATGGCGCCAGCGGTCTTGAGTTTTGCCGCATAGGCCGTGTAGATTCTTGCGACAAGGGCCGCCTTGGTGTCCCGCGGCGGCTCCGCAGCCACATCTTCGGCAGACATCAGCTTGTCTTTGAAAGAGCTGATCTGCGCCACAGCGGATTTGACCGGCAGAAATTTGTCGTCGATCATTTGATCTTTATAAATCTGCTTGAGTACCCGCTGCTGGTCATCGGCGTCGTAGATGGTAAAACTTTTAGGAAAGCCGATGCGCTCGGCGTCCCGCCGCAGGATGCGCACACAGGCCGAATGGAACGTGGAGGCGTGCACATCACCACCCACCGTATCCCCCAACATGGTGCGCAGCCGGTCTTTCAGTTCCCCTGCCGCCTTGTTGGTGAAGGTGATCGCCAGCACGTTCCAGGGCCGTGCCGGGCGCAGGGCCAGATAGGCGGCTTCCCTGGGCAGGTCCCGGCCACTTTCTACCGCTTCCCGCAGTTCCTCCAGGTCCTGCCGGGTCACGGGGCGGGCCAGTTCTTTACTGCCATGGGCACAACCGAAACGGATGATGTTGGCGATACGGTTGACCAATACAGTGGTCTTGCCGGAGCCGGCGCCAGCCAAAATCAGCAGCGGCCCCTCGGTGGTAAAGACCGCCTGGCGCTGGACCGGGTTCAGGCGGGTAAAGCGACTTTCGATATATTGATCCCGCAGAGCGAGATATTCCTGGGTGATATCGGGCATGGTGTTGTGTTCCCTTTCTAACCTAAAAACCAATGTCGGGCGCTCAGTCCCCCGCAAGGGGATCGCGCGTACTTTGCAGTGTTTTATGCCAAGCCTTGGGGGTGGCATCGCGGAAGCCCGCGGTCAGATACTTGCCTTCGCTCAGGCTGATGGCCGTGCCCCGGGCCACACAGTTGACTGGATCGGGGGCGATGGCCACATCCACGTGCAGTTCCCCGGCCAGGTAGCTGGCCAGACCGCGCAGCAGCGAACCGCCGCCGGTAAGCAATACTCCCGTGGAGGAGACATCCGCTGCCAGTTCCGGGGGGGTGCTTTCCAGCACGGCCCTGGCTGCGGCGGCGATCTGCGCCGCCAGTTCCTGCACCGGCTCGTACAGATCGCGGGTGTAAACCAGGCGGCGGGCCGGCAGATTGGTCTGCCAGGAGTGGCCGCGCACCTCCATAACCCCTTCAAACTCACTTTTGGTACAGCAGGCCACCTGCTTTTTCAACGCCTCGGCGGTCAGCGGGCCGATAGCAATCTGGTATTTTTCCTGCACATGCTGGGCAATAGCATGATCAAAGGCGTTGCCTGCCACCGGCAGGCTGGCGGCACGCACCCGTCCGCCCATGCTGATAACGGCAATATCAGTGGAACCGCCGCCGATATCCACCACCATACAGCCGTGAGGCTGTCGGATAGGCAGCCCGGCCCCCAGGGCGGCTGCCACCGGCTCGTCTACCAGAAAGACCTGCCGGGCCCCCGCTCCCATAACTGATTCCACCACCGCGTCGGCCTCCACCCCGGTGATGGCCGCCGGAACACAGACCGCGATGCGCGGTTTGAAAAACCGGGAACGGCATACCTCGTTGACGAACCGCACAATCAGTTCATTGGTCATGCGGTGGTCCTGTATAATGCCGTCCCGTAATGGGCGAACCAGTTCAATATGGGCAGGGGCACGGCCTACCATGCGCAGTGCCGCGTCCCCCACTGCCAGTACGGTGTGGGTGCGGGTATCCACCGCGCCGATGGTAGGCTGGCTGAAAACCACGCCCTGACTTTCCGTAGCTATGATGATCGAGGTCGTCCCCAGATCAATGCCAATATCCTGTTGCTTCATCTGTGTTTCTCCATAGGGATTTGTTTTTCCTTGGGCAGTTCCTCTGCTGCAGCAAGAGCAGCGGCGCTCACCTCAATCGCGCCTGCCTCCAGCAGCGCCAGTGCACATGCCGATACGGTAGCCCCTGTGGTGATGATATCATCCACCAACAGCACCCTCTTGCCGCTCAGGTCGGTTTCTTTTCGGCAATGGTAGGCATTCCGGGCATTCTGCATACGCTCGGTACGGGTCAGCGCCTTTTGCGCCTGGACGGTTCGGCGGGCTGTCAGCGGCGTTTCTACCGGTATATCCAGGATTTTGCCCAGGCGCCGCGCCAGCAGTAGCGGCAGTCCCGGCACACCGGGCAGCGGCTGATGAGGCGGCACCGGAACGATGCAGTGGTACAGCGGCAAACCGGGAAGAAGCCTGTACCCGGGCCGCTGCCCCGGCTTTACCGCAGGCTCCGCACCCCAGATACGTACAGCCATACGGTCCGCCAGTTCCCGGGCATACCAGGGGTTTCCGCCGCGCTTGCACAGCAAAATGGCGCGGCGCACTGCGCCGTCATAATAGTAGGCGGCCAACGCCGTATTGATCGCATAAAAGGCATGCTCCGTGTTGGGCAGCCGGGGCGGTTCGTGGGCAAGACGTGCTTCTTCCGCCGCACAGGCGGGGCAAAAGCACCCCTGCCGGGCAGTATCGCCCAGCAAATCCCCACAGAAAGGGCACCGTCTGGGAAACAGCAGCGCCGCGGCTCGCTCTGCCCACAAGTACCGGTCCGGCACCCTCATGGGGTTTCTCCCTGACCGGCCAGCAGATACCGCAGCCCGCTGTAACGCATGTTCTGGCGTACATTCTGCACCATGGACTGCACTGTACGGCCAGTGCCGGCCACCACGCACAGTTTGCGGGCACGGGTCACGCCAGTGTACAAAAGATTGCGGTAACACAGGCGGGCAGGTACATCGGCTGCGGGCAGCACCACTGCCGGAAACTCCGACCCCTGACTTTTGTGCACGGTAACGGCGTAGGCCGGTTCCAGTTCGCTGAGCTGGTCGGCGGAATAAACGTACTTCCGGTCATCCATCATTACGGT
This sequence comes from Candidatus Gemmiger excrementavium, assembly GCA_019116485.1. Classification (GTDB taxonomy): domain Bacteria; phylum Bacillota; class Clostridia; order Oscillospirales; family Ruminococcaceae; genus Gemmiger; species Gemmiger excrementavium. The sequence goes on along the minus strand of DXBO01000095.1, from coordinate 17,465 downwards.
AACTGACCGCGCACTCCGGTCCACCGCCGTAATGACTCCCAGGTCCCCGTTGTAGGCACCCACACCGGCTTCAGCACCGGCACGCTCAAAGGTAATATCGTAATCGTTTTTGATCTGCATCACCTTATCGCCCAGGCGCAGGATTTTGCCGTCACTTTCTCCGCCAATCTGGGGCTTATCCGGTGCGGGCGGGTTCAGAATCTCCTGCAGACGGCGGTTCAGTTCGGTGCTGCCGGTAGGGCCCACTTTGGTGGGACAAAGTACCTGGATGTCCCGCACCGGGTCCAGGCCGTAAGCCCTGGGCAGGCGGGTGCTGACCAGGTCACAGACCAATCGCTGGCAGGCCAGCCCCGAAGATTCAATCATAAAAAAGTCATCTGACGCCGCACCCTTTTGGGGCATTTCCCCCTGTACGATGCGGTGGGCATTTTGCACGATCAAGCTTTTCTGCGCCTGGCGGAAAATTTCATTCAGACGCACCGAGGGCACGACATCGGTGCGAAGAATCTCGCCCAGGATATTGCCCGGGCCCACACTGGGCAGCTGGTCTGCATCCCCCACCATGATAATGCGGCAGTGATACCGCGCCGCTGCCAGCAGCGACTGAAACAGCTTGACGTCCACCATGCTCATCTCGTCCAGGATAATGACATCGTATTTGAGCAGGTTTTTCTCGTTATGGATGAAGCGTACCGCGCCGGTTGTATAATCCACTTCCAGCAGACGATGAATGGTGGAAGCCGCATGGTGGGTCAGTTCGCTCAGGCGCTTGGCAGCCCGGCCGGTGGGAGCGCACAGGGCCACCCGGTCATACAGCGCTTCATACAGTGCCAAAATGGCATTGACGGTAGTAGTCTTACCGGTTCCGGGGCCGCCAGTCAGCACCATGACCCGGCTGGACAACGCCAGGCGGATTGCTTCCTTCTGCAGCGGCGCATAGGCAAAACCCTGGGCGATCTCCAAAGCACGGATATCGCTTTCCAGGGTTTTGGGCGGCTCGGTGGGATAGGAAGACAATTCCCGCAGCCGTGCCGCGATATCTTCCTCGGCTGAAAGCAGGTCCGGCAGGTAGATATACTCCGTTTCCGCAAAGCGGCAGGAGCGCAGTTCACCGGTGCGCAAAAGTTCTTCCAGCCCGGCCTCGATTTCCTCGGGCTCCACACGCAGGAACCGGGCCGTGCTTTGCAGTAACTTGGCCCGGGGCAGGCAGGTGTGCCCGTTGCCCGCGTTATGACGCAGCGCATACAAAAGCCCGGCTGCCACCCGCAAGCGGCTGCCGGCCTCAAACTGCAAAGCAGCGGCAATACCGTCCACTTGGGCGAACTTAAGCTGCAGCGGCTCGCCGCAGAGCAGGTAGGGATTTTGGGTCAGGGCTTCCACCGTATGGGGGCCAAACGCACGGAAAGCCGTCACCGCGCTCTGGGCCGAAAGACCGAACCGGGCGAACCAGGCAATGACCTCCCGCACACCGTACATACGGCGAAACTCATTGGCGATAGCGGCAGCCTTTTGCTCGGTGATGCCTTTAATGACACAGAGTTTCTGGGGCGTTTCGGAGATAACCGTAAGGGTGTCTTCACCGAAGCGCTCCACGATACGCCGCGCTGTGGAAGGCCCGATATAGGGCAACACGCCGCTGGAAAGATAGCTCAGCAGCCCCGCCGTGTCCTGCGGCAGGCTTGCCTCACAGGACTCGGCCTTGAATTGTTCGCCATAGCTGGGGTGCTTGACCATGTGGCCGTAGACCGTAACGGTCATGCCGTTGTCCACACTGCCTACATTGCCTGCCACCACAATGTCCTGGTTGCCGGCATTCACTTCAAACACCGCATACCCGGTCTCGGCATTCTCATAGATCATATGCTCGACCACGCCTTCCAGCTTGAGCAACTGTTGTGCGGTGTTTTCCATGCTGTCCCCTCCTTTCGGCACACCTCCACATTATGGGTTTTATTATACCCCAATCCCCCCATTTTGGCAAACCAAAAAAGCGCGGGGATGCCCCCGCGCTTTTGTTGCATTTGTTGCCCGGACCGTGTCAGGCCAGCGCCGCTTTCAGCGCCTCTACACGGTCGGTATTTTCCCATTTGACACCCAGGTCCTCCCGGCCCATGTGGCCGTAAGCAGCCAGACGGCGGTAGATGGGCTTGCGCAAGTCCAGGTCCCGGATGATGGCTGCCGGGCGCAGGTCAAACACCTTGCGCACCGCCGCCTCGATCCGCTCATCGGCTACCGTACCGGTGCCGAAGGTGTCCACCATGATGGAGACAGGCTCTGCCACACCGATGGCATAGGCCAGTTCTACCTCGCACTTTTTGGCCAGGCCTGCCGCTACCACGTTCTTGGCCACCCAGCGGGCTGCATATGCAGCGGAACGGTCCACCTTGCTGGGGTCCTTGCCGCTGAAAGCCCCGCCGCCGTGGCGGGCGTAGCCACCGTAAGTGTCCACAATGATCTTGCGGCCGGTCAGACCGGTATCGCCCTGGGGACCGCCCACCACAAAACGGCCGGTGGGGTTGATGTAGTATTTGGTGTGTTCGTCCAGCATTTCAGCAGGGATGATCTTGCGAATGACTTCCCGCTTGATATCCTCGTGAAGCTGCTCCTGGCTGACCTCCGGGCTGTGCTGGCTGGAGATCACCACAGCGTCAACCCGCACCGGCTTGCCGTCCTCATATTCCACGGTGACCTGGCTCTTTCCGTCGGGACGCAGGTAAGGCAGCAGACCGCTCTTGCGCACCTCGGTCAGGCGCTTGGCCAGCTTGTGGGCCAGACTGATAGGCAGCGGCATCAGTTCCGGGGTCTCGTCGCAGGCATAACCGAACATCATACCCTGGTCGCCGGCGCCGGCCACCGTATCGTTGGTTCCCAGCGCAATGTCGGGGCTCTGGCCGTCAATGTTGACAATGACACCGCAGGTGTCGCAGTCAAAGCCGTACTTGGCGCGGTCATAGCCAATGGAACGGATGACGCTGCGGGCCGTTTCGGCAATATCTACATAGCAGCTGGTGGTGATCTCACCCATGATGTGTACAAGACCGGTGGAACAGGTGGTCTCACAGGCCACGCGGGCATCGGGGTCCCGGCGCAGGATTTCGTCCAGGATAGCATCAGAGATCTGGTCGCTGATTTTGTCAGGATGCCCTTCGGTCACCGACTCGGAAGTGAAAAGGAATTTGGACATGGTGGTATACCCTCCTTGAAAAAATTGGCAGAAGCGCAACCGGTGAGAACAAAAAAGCGCGCAGCCAAAAGACTGCGCGCAACGGCTTATCTTTCGGTTCCCCGCAGGACTTGGCACCTTGCACCGGAGTGTAGGTTGTCGGGCTTCACAGGGCCTGTTCCCTCAGCCGCTCTTGATAAGTTGCTATTCTGTTGTAACGCTGGGTAGTATAGCACGGATTTTCAGCAAAGTCAACGATATTTCGCCATGAAATTCAGAAGTTTACACAAAATTCAATTTTTATTACTCAGCGGCGGCCATGCAGGATGGGCGACAGCGGCTTATAAATCAGGAAACACAGCACCGAGACCAGCAAACCTTTGACAAAAGTAAAGGGCATGTTAAAGACCAACAGACATTCCATCAGCCCGTTGGTGCCAGGGCGCAGAGCCTGATAGGCGCCGATGATAGCGTCCATACCGCCGAACATGGCAGAATACACCGGATAACTGATAAAATAGTTGACCGGCACGCTGACCACTGCCATGACAAGCGCTCCCACCAGCGTGGCGATCACCGCACCACGGCGGATCTTGTTGACGCGGTAAAGCACGCCCGCCGTAGCCACGAAAGCTGCGCCGATAAGGAAGTTACACAGTTCCCCGATACCGCCGGTAGAACCGTGGAAGATCATATTCAGGACGTTTTTGACAAGGCACACGGCAACGCCGTACACGGGACCAAGGCTGAAGGACGCCAGCAGCGCGGGCAACTCCGAAACATCCATCTTGACAAAACTGGGAATGAACATGGGCAGGCTGAAGTCAAGGAACATCAGCACGGTGGCAACCGCACAAAGCATGGCGGTCACGGTGAGTTCGCGGATATGGCTGGTTTTTGTCATGGGTAAATTCCTCCCGTATAAATATTGTGAAAGCCGGTCCCTTATGTGAAACCCGCGGGAGGCTGGCTGTGCTTGCGCCGGCACAAAAAACGCCCTGCCGCCAAAAATGGCAACAGGGCGCGAAAAAGCATAGCAAACAGCTTTCCGTTTCTTTCATCCGGACTATACCGTCGGCCCCGGATTTGCACCGGATCAGCAGCCACCTGGATGGCTGGTCGCGGGCTTACGGCACCATGCCGCTCACCGCCGGTGGGGAATTGCACCCCGCCCTGAAACAGACTTTCTACTTGCACAGTATACCACAAGTTTTACAAAATGCAAGAGGGTGTGGTATAATAGCAGACAAATCCCTCATTTACCATCTGAATTGGAGACACCTATGAACCTGTTTTCTCTGCTGCTGACGTTTCTGCCCACGTTGCTGCTGGCGCTGGGTGCCACACTCGCCCCCATGCTGTATACCCGCTTGGTGCGCCGTCTGCTGGACGGTCTGCACAGCCACCTGACTGAGTGGCTCTATATCCTGCTGGACAGCTACGTGCGCCCTACAGCCCAGATTTTACGGGCGCTGCTGCTGTATCTGGCGCTGGTCATTGTCCCGTTTTCTTTCAACGGGCCGGAATACCGCTCCGTACTGCGGCTTTTGTTTGACTTCGCCCTGATTTTTCTGGTTGGTTTGGGGGCCTGGCGTGCCGCCCCCATGTGCCGTCTGCTTTTGCGCAGCGCCGAAAACAAGCTGGACCTGACCACCAACAAGACCCTGGGCCGTTTTTTTGAGAATATCTTCCGTGCCCTGGTGGCCACTTTTACCGGCATCGCGTTGCTGGACCGTGTGGGCGTACCGGTCACCGGTCTGCTCACCGGCGCCGGTGTTGCCGGACTGGCCGTTTCTTTGGCCGCTCAGTCCACTTTGTCCAATCTGATTGCCGGCATCACCCTGGTACTGGAACACCCCTTCGGCATCGGGGATTATGTGATCCTGGGTTCTTATGAAGGCACCGTGGAGGATATCTCTTTCCGCTCCACCCGTATCCGCACCAGTGACAACATCGCCATGACGGTAGAAAACTCTAAAGTCTGTGCCGAATATATTCAGAACTGTAACCAACGCACCAGCCGTCTGTGGCAGTTCAGCCTTGGATTGACCTATGACACGCCCAAAGAAAAACTGGAACAGCTTTGCCGTGATCTTACCGCGCTTTTGGAAGGCCAACCCTCCGTGCAGGCCGACAGTGTCACCGTGACGGTGGAAAAGTTCAACACTTCCAGCATCGACCTGTTAGTCCGCCTGTATGTGACCACCCTTCCCTATGGTGATTTTCTGCGGGAGAAAAGCCGCATCAATCTGCTGATCCTGCAAATGGTTACAGACGCAGGCTGCAGCTTTGCTTTCCCCACCACCACCATTGACATGCCCGCCCAGAAATAACCGCCTACAGCCCCTGTTTCCATTGCGAAACAGGGGCTTTCTTGTATAGACCGGCCCACGTCAGGGGGCCGGTTTTTCAATATGGGTACGTGCCAGCTGGCGCACGCTCTGCTCATACTCTGCGCAGGCAAACCCCGTATAGAGGATATCCACCACATTGAGCTGAGCCGCCGCTCCAGAACCATTCCGGCGCAGTTCCTACAGAAAAATCAAGGCACCTTTCACATTTTTTCCTATTCATTCGGAATTCCAGGCATTTTGCCACACCCCGCCCTTATCATGAAACAATGTACCGCATTTGCCAATTTCGGTCGACATTATCGTTTCCATCCTCTATGCTGAAACCAGCCAAGCAAAAACCGACCACCCAAGGAGGGATCGTATGGACCTGAGCAATATGATGACCGAGACTCGCAACCCCGACACCATGCATCTGGACGAAATGAGTCCCTTGCAGATCGTAACGGCCATGAACCGGGAAGATCGAAAGGTTCCCCTGGCTATCGAGGCAGTGCTCCCCCAGATCACCGCCGTGGAAGCCGTAGAGACAGCTTTCCGCAATGGCGGGCGGCTGTTCTACCTGGGGGCGGGTACCAGCGGACGACTGGGTGTGCTGGATGCCTCTGAGTGCCCACCCACTTTCGGGGTAGACCACGGTATGGTGGTAGGTTTGATTGCCGGCGGTGACCGGGCCCTTCGGTTTCCCATCGAAGGGGCTGAGGACAGCCGGGAATTGGGGCGCCAGGACTTGGCGGACCACAATCTGCAATCTGTAGATGTGATCACAGGCATTGCGGCGTCGGGCCGTACACCATATGTGCTGGGTGCGCTGGACTACGCCCGCAGCCTGGGCTGCCGCACCGCCGCTGTCGCCTGCAACCGGGACAGCGCCGTAGGCCGGGCTGCCGATATTGCCATCGAGGCTGTAGTCAGCCCGGAAGTGCTGACAGGCTCCACCCGCCTGAAAGCAGGCACAGCCCAAAAGATGATTCTGAATATGATTACCACCGGGGCCATGGTGCGTATTGGCAAGGCCTACCAGAACCTGATGGTAGACGTAGTCCAGAGCAACGAAAAATTACAGACTCGTGCCGAAAGCATCGTAATGGAGGCCACCGGCGTCTCGTGGCCGGAGGCCCGTGCTGTCATCGACGCGGCCGGGGGGTAAAGTCAAACTTGCCATCACCATGCTGTTGACAGGCCAGGACGCCGCAGCGGCACAACAACGGTTGGAACAGACCGGCGGGCGTGAACAAGACGCCATCCGGACCGAATAAAAACCCGGGAGGAATGCAATCATGACAAACGAATAACTGGTCAAACGCTTGCTGCAGGAGTGCGGAGGCCGGGACAATGTGTTGACCGCTACCAACTGCATGACACAGCTGCGCATCCATGTCAAAGAGGACAGCAAGGTCCATGACGAGGCCCTGAAAAAAGTGGAGGGCGTGCTGGGGGTTGTCCATGACCGTGCCAACCATATCGAGATCGTTGTCGGCCCCGGCAAGAGCCGCAAATGTGCCGATATCTGTGCCCAGCTTGGCATCCCTGCCGCAGCGGATGAAGAGACGATGTCCACCGACAAAGACTGGAAAGCCAACAAGGCCGCTCTCAAAGCCGGGCAGAAGGATAATCCCATCAAGTCCATGCTCAAAACCTTCGGCGAGATTTTTGTGCCGCTGATTCCCGGCGTAATCGCCACGGGTCTGTGTTCCGGCCTTGCCACCCTGCTGACCCAGGTATACCCCGGCTATGCAGAAAGCAGTTTCTGGAACATTGTGTACAATCTGCTCTCGCTGATCAACGCCTCCTTCATGACCTACCTCACTGCCTGGGCCGGTTACCGTGCTGCCGATCGGTTTGGCGCCACCCCCATCCTGGGCGGTATGCTGGGCATGATGACCACCCTTGGCAACATTGACAACACCGCCAAGGTCATTGGCCTGTACAATGAAGCCCAGCCCCTGGACGCCATTCTGCGGGCGGGCCGCGGCGGCGTGTTGGCCGTGGTCATCGGCGTATGGTTCCTGGCCAAGATTGAAAAGGCCGTACGCAAACGCATCCCCGACAACCTGGACATCATGTTCCCCCCGTTGATTACCCTAGTGCTGTGTGTCATCCCCTACGTCCTTATCATCATGCCGTTGACTGGCTTTGTATCCACCGGCCTGTGCTGGGTGGTAGAACAGGTCTGCATGAGCCCCAACCCCATCATCCGTATCGTGGCCGGCTTTATCTCGGCGGCTCTGTTCCTGCCCATGGTGGCCATGGGTATGCACCACGGCTTGGTGGCCCTGTACACGGTCCAGTTGGAGACCATCGGTTTTGTCACCCTCTACCCTGCCCTGGCCATGGCCGGTGCAGGCAGGTGGGCGCGGCCATTGCCATCTTCCTGAAAGCCAAAAAGGTCAAAAACCAGCGGCTGTGCTCTGTTATTGACGGTGCCCTGCCCGCCGGCGTGCTGGGCGTAGGTGAGCCACTGATCTACGGCGTCACGCTGCCCATGGGCAAGCCTTTCTTTACCGCCGGTCTCGGCGCGGCTTTTGGTGGTGCTTTTGTCATGGCCATGCAGGTAGCTTCCACCACCTGGGGGCCCTCCGGCGTGCTGGCTTTCCCGGTTATAACCGCCAGCCCCAATGGTGCCGTGCTGTCCATGGTCTACTATGGCATCGGCCTGGTCATCAGCTACATCATGGGCTTTATCATCACCAACGCACTGGTCAAAGAAGAGGAAGTAGCACAGGCATAAGACTCCTTTTTGTCAAAGCCATCACAAAGCAATAAAACGGAGGGCAGACATGTGAATGTCTGCCTTCCGTTTTATTTCTCTGTATACATCGGCCTTTTCCTTACCCCAAAATACGCTTGGCCAGATCGGCACTGGCTTTGGCATCTTTGCAGTAAAAATCAGCACCGATTTCCTTTGCAAAATCCGGTGTAAGAACGGCGCCGCCCACCCAGACCTTGCAGTCCAGGCCTGCTGCATGCAGCGCATCAATGGTAGCTTTCATATTCGGCACCGTCGTGGTCATCAGAGCCGACAGCCCCACCAATCTGGCACCGGTGGTGCGTACCGCCTCCACCACACGCTCGGGCGGCACATCCCGGCCCAGGTCCAACACGTCATAGCCGTAATTTTCCAGAATGACCCGCACGATATTCTTGCCGATGTCGTGTACGTCGCCTTTAACGGTAGCCACCACGATCTTCCCCTTGCCGGCGCTTTGGGCCTGTCCCCCGTCTGCGATCTTCGCCTTGACCGCCTCGAAAGCAGCCTGGGCAGCAGTGGCTGCCTGCAGCAATTGGGGCAGGAAGATGGTGCCTTTCTCAAAGCCATCCCCCACCAGGTCCAGTGCCGGAATCAAGGAAGCATTGACCACATCCAGAGGGTCCTTTTCCGCAAGGGCCGCCTCGGCGGCCGCATGAGCTTCGGCTTTCAGACCACGGCGAACCGCCTCAAACAAGGGATCACCGTTCTTTTCCTGTTCTTCGGGGGCGGTGGACCGGGTGATCTGGGCCGCTTGGATCTGTACGTCTGCATAGGCCGCCACATAATCGGCGCTCTGCTTGTCCTGGGCGGTCAGAACCCGGTAAGCCCGCACCGCCGCCATCATCTCCGGCGTGTTGGGGTTCATAATGGCCAGGTTCAGCCCGGCTGCCATGGCCATAGTCAGGAAAGTGGTATTCAGATAGCCCCTGCAGGGCAGACCGAAGCTGATATTCGATACCCCCAACACAGTCCGCACCCCCAGTTCCTGCTTACAGCGGGCCAGGGCCGCCAGCGTCTGCGCGGCCCCTTCCTGCTGCGCACTGGCGGTCAGCGTCAGGCAGTCAATATAGATGTCTTCCCGTGGGATACCCGCCGCACAGGCGGCGTCCACGATCCGCTTGGCGATGGCAAAGCGCCCTTCTGCACTGGTGGGAATGCCCTTCTCGTCCATCGTCAGCCCCACCACCGCGGCACCATATTTTCTGCACAGAGGCAAAATAGCGTCCAGCGTCTTTTGTTCACCGTTGACCGAGTTGACGATAGGTTTGCCGTTGTACACCCGCAGCGCCCGGGCCAGAGCCTGAGGGTTGGAGGAATCCAGCTGCAGCGGCAGATCGGTCACCGCTTGCAGTTCCGTCACCAGGCGTTCCAGCGTAGCCGCCTCGTCAATGCCGGGCAGCCCGGCATTCACATCCAGCACTTCGGCACCTGCTTCCGCCTGGGCCACCGCCTGGGTGCACGGATAGGCGCTGTCGCCGTCCCGCAGGGCCTGCTGCAGCCGCTTTTTACCGGTGGGGTTGATGCGTTCCCCCACCACCGTGATGCCATTCACTTCCACAAAGCGCACCGGCGTACACAGACAGCTGCGACTGATGGGAATTTTCCGGGCGGGCACACGCCCCGCAAAGGATTCTCTCAATCCCGCAATGTATTCCGGTGTGGTGCCACAGCAGCCGCCCACCATGGATACACCGATGGCGGCGTAGGCCTGCATTTCCCGGGCAAATTCCTTGGCATCCATGTTGTAGGAACCGTCGGGGTTGGGCAGCCCCGCGTTAGGCTTGACGAACACCGGCACCCCGGCAGGCACCGTGCGGCAAAGCCGTTGGGCAAAGGGCAAAATCTCGGCAGGTCCCAAAGAACAGTTGATGCCGATGGCATCAGCCCCCAAACCCGCTGCCGTAACGCCGTAGCTTTCCACCGAACAGCCGGTGAAGGTACGCCCTCTGCTCTCAAAACTCATGGAGACAAAGACCGGCAGGGTGCTGTGTTCTTTAGCTGCCAGCATAGCCGCTTTGAGTTCATAGAGGTCGGTCATCGTCTCCAGAAAGATCAGATCCGCCCCCGCCGTCACACCGGCGCGGATGATCTCGGCAAATGCATCATAGGCTTCACCAAAAGGCAGAGTACCGGCAGGCGCCAGCAGTTCGCCCAAGGGGCCGATATCCAGCCCTACCAGGGCCTCTTTGGCCGCTGCCGCCCGTTTTGCACAGGCAACAGAAGCCGCCACTACCTGTTCTACCAAATATCCGGTGTCTGCCAGTTTGCGAGTATTGGCCCCAAAGGTATTGGCCAGCAGGATATCCGCCCCTGCGGCGGCATAGTCGGCATGGATGGCCGTCAGCACGTCGGGCATTTCCAGCGCGGCCAATTCCGGTTTCTGGCCGGGCTGCAGACCGCGTTGCTGCAATTGAGTGCCCATACCGCCGTCCAGCAGCACAAAACGGCGGCGGTCAAATACTTCCTGAATCTGCACAGTTTTCTCTCCCTCTATCAGCCGGTTCAGCGTTGGAAAAACAGGTGGTTCCCCGTTTGCGGTAGGCACAGGTCTTACGCAAGTGGCAGGTCGTACAGCCCGCCTTGGCACCGGTCACCGGATGGTCAGCCACGCCCAACAACGCCGTAGTACTTTTACGCGGGGTCAGCAAGTGCTGGGGCGTAACGGCCAGACCGCACCCCCGCACACTGTCCACCGCCTGGCACAGCGTATCGTTTAGTTCCAACGGGCAATCCCCGTATCCCGGTGCAAATCGCCCGGTCAAAAACCGCCCCTGTTCCGCCAATCCTGTGCGCAGTTCTTCCTCCCAGGCATCGCAGACCTGTTCCAGCAGTACCGACGCCATAGCGTCCGCAATAGCGGCCAAGGCAATGTCACTGAGTTCCAGGCGGCGCAGCAGCGCGTCCAACTGGGACCCCAGCGTTGCCGCCAGCAAAGTGACCTCCCGGCAGCCCTGCAGATGCCTCTGCAGATCACCGCCCCGTCCTTGCAGCGGCAACGCCTCCACCGGCAGGGTTCGCCAGACAGCACGGGGGGTAGCAGCCCCCCGCACCAATTTCTCGGCCCGGTCCAGGAGATTGACCGAAGCCGCGTCCGGCTGCCAGCCGGACGCCCCCAGGTAACGCAGGGCTGTGGCACGGTCCACCGCAGCGGGTACTGGCCGCTGCATCAGAGCAGGTCCCGGATGCCTTCGTAGACCTTCTGGGCCACGGCAGCATCGTTCATGGCATAAAGATGGATGCCGTCCGCGCCCCCCTCGATCAGGTCACGCAGCTGGCGCACGGCGTAGTCGATACCCGCATCATACAGGGCGGCAGGGTCGTCTTGCCAACGGGAAATCATACGGGTAAAATCCGAGGGCAGACTGGCCGAGGACAGCGCCACCGTACGCTCGATCTGGCTGCGCTTGACGATGGGCATAACCCCTGCCGATACCGGCAGCGTGATACCGGCCCGCCGCGCCAGGTTGAGGAAACGGTAAAAATGCATGTTGTCAAAAAACAACTGTGTCACCAGATGCTCTGCCCCGGCTGCCTGTTTGATACAGAGATTTTCCACATCCCGGCGCAGCGAATCCGCCTCCGGGTGCCCTTCCGGGTAACAGGCCCCGTGTACCGAGAATCCCGGTTTGTACCCTTTGATAAAGGCCGTCAGGTCACTGGCATGTACAAAATCCGGGCTTTGGGGCCGGGTGGGGGTACGGTCCCCCCGCAACGCCAGCACATCCCGCACGCCGATCTGTTCCAGCTGGTCCAGGATCGCAGCGGCACGGGCCTTGTCGTTACCCATGCAGATCAGGTGCGCCAGCGCCGGCACTCCCAATTCATTCTGGATGGTATCGGCCACTTCTACGGTGGAGACGCCCCCCGCCGAACCGCCCGCGCCAAAGGTAACACTGATAAAATCGGGACGAAGCGCACTCATCTGATGCAGGGTGGCACGCATCTTCTCCATTTGGGTAGTCTGCTTGGGCGGAAAACACTCAATGGAAAAAACACAGCGCTTGGCCTTGAACTGTTCGGTTATGGTCATGGATCATACTCCCCCTGTGGCATATCTGCCGTTTTTAGGCAGCCGCATCCTGCAGCTGCACCGGGTGCGCTTCCAGCGCACCGTTGTGATAGGTAAAGGTAATGCTGCCCACGGTATCGGTACGCCAGACCTCGACACCATACTCCTGCAGGCGGCGCAGCACCGTCGCATGGGGATGTCCGTAATCGTTATCCACCCCACAGCTGATGGCAGCCATCTGCGGACGCACGGCGGCCAGCAGTTCCTCGCTGCTGGAAGTCTGGGAACCATGGTGCCCGGCTTTGTAAAGGGTAGCCTGCAGGCTGCGGCCATACCGGTCCACCAACAGCCGCTCGGCTTTTGTCTCGGCATCGCCGGTGGACAAGTAGCGGAACCCGCCCGCCTCAAACAGCAGACAAAGGGAAGCATTGTTGGCATCTCCCGGCAGCTGGTCCCGATAGGTTTCCTCTGTGGAACCGCCCTGCAACACAGTCAGAGTGCCGTCACCCAGGATGTAGTCTTCTCCATCCGCGGCAACGGTCACCGTAGTACCGGCTTCGGCGGCGTAATCCGTCAGACCATAGGGCCAGTCCGTCTCATCGCCATCCCGGGGCTGCCAGTCCGCCAAGACCAGTTCCCCCACCGGCAGGGATTCCAGTACATCCCAAACCCCGCCGGTATGGTCGGCGTGGGGATGGGTCAGAAACAGATACTCCAGTTCCGTGACCCCCGCCAGCTGCAGGTCCCGTACCAGCACAGGGCCGGATTCCGCAGTGCCAGTATCGATCAGGCAATAAACACCATCCTGGCCGACGAGTACCGCATCCCCCTGCCCTACGTCCAACACCGTCACGGTGGTGGTACTGTTTTCCAGCAGAGTGGCATCGGGAGCATCCATAGGCACTCCCAACAGGGCATACAGTTCCGACCAGTCAGGCAACACGCCCCGGCCGCCGGTGTACTCAATGGCGAAAGCCAGTGCAGCCGCCAGCAGGGCCATAACCCCCACCAGCGCCCGGCGCAGTCTACGGGACAGGCCCCGCCGCCGGGTACGGCGCTTAGGTTTCCTCATACTGCCCATTGAGTTTTCTCTCCTGCCACTGAGCCATTGTCACCAACACCGAGCGGGGCTTGGCGCCCTCATAAGGGCCGATGACCTTTTCCTGTTCCATCTGGTCCATGATGCGGGCTGCCCGGGCATAGCCCAATTTGCAGCGGCGCTGCAAAAGACTGGTAGAGGCCTGACCGGCCTCGATGACGCATTCCACGGCCTGCTCAAACATGGGATCCAGAGTGCCGCCGGCTTCCCCGTCGTCGTCTCCCTTCTTGCTGCCCTTTTCCTCCACGGCCCGGCGTTCCATCTCGGCGATCATTTCCTCGTCATACTGGGTAGAGGAGGTGGACTTGATAAAACTGAGTACCGCGCCGATTTCTTCATCGGTAACAAAGGTGCCTTGTACGCGTACCGGCTTGGCCGCGCCCACCGGCAAGAACAGCATGTCACCGTTGCCCAGCAATTTTTCGGCTCCCGAAGCGTCCAGAATGGTGCGGGAGTCGATCTGGCTGGACACTGCAAAAGCGATACGGCTGGGGATATTTGCCTTGATCAGACCAGTGATGACGTCTACGCTGGGGCGCTGGGTAGCCACGATCAGGTGAATGCCCGCGGCACGGGCTTTCTGGGCAATGCGGCAGATATAGTCTTCCACCTCTTTACCGGCCACCATCATCAGGTCTGCCAATTCGTCAATGACGATGGCAATGTAGGGAAGATGCTCCAGACCGTTCTGGGCAGCCAGTTTGTTGTAGGCTTTGATTTCGCGGACGTTATTCTCTGCAAAAAGTTTGTAGCGGCGCTCCATCTCGGCCACGCTGGCCCCCAGAGCTCCAGCCGCTTTGCGGGGTTCGGTGACCACCGGCATGAGCAAATGCGGGATGCCGTTATACTCGGCCAGTTCCACCACTTTGGGGTCAATGAGGATCAGCTTCACATCTTCCGGGCCCGAGCGGAACAAAAAGCTGATGATAATGGAGTTGACACACACCGACTTACCACTGCCGGTAGAACCGGCGATCAGCAGGTGGGGCATCTTGCACAGGTCTGCTACCTGGGCCGTACCGGCAATATCTTTGCCCAGAGCCATAGTCAACGGACTGCGCATGTTGATGTAATTCTGAGACTCGAATACCGTGCGGATGTTGACGGTAGAGCGAATCTTGTTGGGCACCTCGATGCCCACAGCCGGTTTGCCGGGAATGGGTGCCTCAATGCGCACACCGGCAGTAGCCAGGTTCAGGGCAATATCGTCGGACAGGCTGGTGATACGGCTGACCTTGATGCCCGCCTGGGGCTGCAGTTCATACCGGGTCACCGAGGGGCCCCGGCAGATATCCAGAATTTTGGTCTTGACGCCAAAGCTTTCCAGCGTGTTGACCAGGGTATCGGCATTTTTCTTCATCTCCCGCGCGGCGCCAGCCTCATCATCAGGTCTGGTGGCGTTGAAGAGGTTCAAGGACGGGTAACAGTAAGGCTTGGGCGGCTCGCTGCTGGTCGTTGCCAGAAGCATGGCCTCCGGCTGAGCTTTGGCTGCGGAGGGCGGCGTATAGAGCGGTGCCGCCGCCGAGTTCCCCACCGCCGTGCTGACCTGCAGCCGGGCGGCATCACCATGCTGGGGCACCGCGAAAGATTCCTCGGTACCGGTAGGGGCCGCTGCCGGGGCGGCAGGCTGGTTGTCCAACAAGTCGGACAGCGGACGCCCCGCCTGCCAGGCCGCACTGACCGCCTGGGGACCATCGAAACTACCGCTCAGGGTGGGAATCGGGGCCATCGGCTCCGGCCCGGCAGCCGCCGGTTCCGTCGGCTGCTGCACCGGTGTCAAAGGGGTATCAAACGCGTCTTCCGGCTGGAGTGCAACCGAAAAGCCAGGTTCTTCCAGATTTTCCTGCACATCCTGGGAAATGTCCTGGGGGCCGTAATAAGGTGCGTGACCGCTGACAGCCCGGTTGATCAGGGAATCCAGTTCATCTCCTGCCTCTTCCGCGGCAGGAGGCTCCGGCTGCAGTTTCAGTTCAAAATCCTCCTGAGGGACCGGCTGAGAGGCCGGGGCGGGGGCAGGTTTTGCGGTACGAAGCCGCTGGGAGTCCGACAGATGGGAAAGCGGGTCCAGCCCGAATGTCCCGCCCGGCCCGATGGTAACCGGTTCCAGGGGGTCATGTTCCACCGCCTTTTTCAGCGCCTGGCTGCCCAGCTCAGGGCCCAGGTCCACATCAAAAGAGGGCCGCTGCATCGGCACCTGCATCATGGGTGCCGGTGCCGAAGTCGCCGCAGACGGGCTGCCGCCCACCGGGATGCGGCCGGTATCGGCTACCACGTCATAGGCAGGTCGGCGCCGCGGCTGTGTGTCCGGCAAAGTACCGGTAAGGTTCTCCAGCGATTCTTCCTCCGGTTCCCGGCTGAACAACTGGGTGTCATAGGCCGTCTGGGCTGCCTGGCGTTCCGCCTGGGCTTTCTGCACCCGGCGGTACTGCCCGTCCAGAAACTGGACTACGTCTACCGGTGTGATGGCAAAAAACACCATAAGGCCCAGGGCAAAGATCAGCAGCATGATAAAGTTGGAGGCCGGACGCCCGAACAGCGCCAGCAACGTGCCGCCAACGGGTGCCCCCAGAACACCGCCTTCCCAGAAATAGCTCTGGCCGCGCATGTAGAGCATCTTGACGACCTCCCAGGCGCTGGCATCGCTGACAGATACCTTGGAGAATACCACCGGCACGCTGGCACACAGAGTGCCCATCAAGGCCACCTTGCCGGCGAACAGCCCTACCCGATAACCCGAGGCCAGCAGATAGGCCAAATACAGCAGGAAAGGTCCTACCAGGTAGGTCATAATTCCGAAAATGCCGAAGAACCCTTCCCGCAGTGCGCGCCAGACATTCTGGCCGGGCACCAACACCATCGCCACGCACAAAAGCCCCAGGCCCGCCAGCAACACGCTGCGGACCAGGTTGGGATTTTCGGCCCGGCGCTGGGCACGGCGGGAAACAGACTGCCGGCCACGCCCCGAGGCGGAACGGGCCCCGGACGAACTGCGCGAGCGGCTGGAACCGCTGCGGGTTGTGGTGGAGCTTTTTTTACTGGAACTGCTTTTGCTGGAACGAGACTGTGCCATTTTGAATAATACCCCTCTGCCTGCGGATAAACCGCACTCTATGTATAACACTATATAATAAGTAGGCCACCCGGCCCATACGAATATTCGGTTTTTATTCTACCACGAATGCGGTGGGTTGTAAATGGCAAAAAGCGCGCGGCCTCAAGCCGCGCGCCCCGTCAATTTTTGCCCTCGATCTCCCGGTAGAGATAGCCCAGTGCGTCCGACAGGCCCCCCAGCTGGTCGATCAGCCCTTCTTCCACCGCCTGTCGCCCATCCAGCACCGTACCCATATCCATAACCAACTCCCCGGTGTTGTGCATCAGCGTGGTAAAACGTCGGGCCGTAATGCCGGAATGCCCCGCCACAAAACTGACGATGCGTTCCTGCATCTGTTCAAAATAGCGCAGCGTCTGAGGCACCCCCAGCACCATGCCGGAATGCCGCACCGGATGCACTGTCATGGTGGCGGTGGGCACAATAAAACTGCGCCGGGCCGACACCGCCAGCGGGATACCGATGGAATGGCCGCCCCCCAGTACCAATGTAGCGCTGGGCTTCCCCACACCGGCGATCAGTTCGGCCAGGGCCAAGCCGGCTTCCACATCGCCCCCCACCGTGTTCAGAATGACCAGCAGCCCCTCAATGGCCGGGTCTTCCTCAATATCCACCAGCTGAGGGATCACGTGTTCGTATTTGGTGGTCTTCTGGGCGTCAGGGGCCAGGGTATGCCCTTCGATGGTGCCGATCACCGTGAGACAGTGGATCGCATGCCGCCCCTTGGTGGCAGGAACGATACCGTCCTCGGTGATCAGGTCATGTTCCAGGCGCTTGAGGGCAGCGCTCTCGGTAGGATTAAAACCGGGTTTTCCCTTTTTTGTTTTCGATTCCATGGCAATACGCTCCTTTTATGCTGACACTTTTACGCCAGTATGCCCCGCCACAGAACCGTTATACTCCCGGCGCAAAAAAGCCCCGCTTTCTTCTGTCCTGCAGACAAAATCATAAAAACCGTATATATCTTGCTATTCTTTCCCGG
>DXBO01000094.1 GCA_019116485.1 Candidatus Gemmiger excrementavium | reverse complement strand
TGCCCTCGCGGACGTTGTCCTCCTCCAGCACGTAGATCAGCTTGGGGAAGGCAGGGGTGATCCAGACGACGGCCTCGTTCTTGACGCCCTGGTAGCGCTGGCGCAGCATCTCCTCAATGATGATGGCCAGGTCGGCTTTCAGGCGCTGGTTGTCCCCGGCCTCGCCCAGGTACATGAACACGGTGATGAAGGGGGCCTGGCCGTTGGTGGTCATCAGGGTGACCACCTGGTACTGGATGGTCTGCACGCCGCGCTTGATCTCTTCCCGCAGGCGGGCTTCCACGATCTCGGAAATCTTCTCCTCGCCGGGGTCAATGCCCAGTTCCCGCATTTCCGCTTCCACGTCGCGGCGGATCTTCTTGCGGCTCACGTCCACAAAGGGGGCCAGATGGGTCAGGCTGATGCTCTGGCCGCCGTACTGGCTGGAGGCCACCTGGGCAATGATCTGGGTGGCGATGTTGCAGGCGGTGGAGAAGGAATGGGGTTTTTCGATCAGGGTGCCGCTGATGACGGTGCCGTTCTGCAGCATGTCGTCCAGGTTCACCAGGTCGCAGTTGTGCATGTGCTGGGCATAGTAGTCGGCGTCAGGGAAGTGGATGATCCCTTCCTCGTGGGCCTTGACTACCTCCGGGGGCAGCAGCATGCGCATGGTCAGGTCCTTGCTGACCTCACCGGCCATATAGTCACGCTGCACGCTGTTGACGGTGGGATTTTTGTTGGAGTTTTCCTGCTTGACTTCCTCGTTGTTGCACTCGATCAACGCCAGGATGCGGTCATCGGTGGTGTTGTGGGTGCGCTTGAGGTTCTGTACATAGCGGTAGGTGATATACTTGCGGGCAACCTCATAGGCGCCGGTGGCCATGATGGCATCTTCCACAATGTCCTGAATCTCTTCCACGTTCATGGCGTGACCGCGGCTCAGGCAGGTGGCCTGCACTTTGTCGGCAATCTCAATGATCTGGTGGCTGGTCAGGCGCTGGGCCTCGGCCACAACGTTGTTGGCCTTGGTGATGGCCGCAATGATTTTGGTGATGTCGAACACGGCTTCGCTGCCGTTGCGCTTGATGATCTTCATGATATTCTCCTAAACAAGGGTGATGGGGTGCAGGATGTTTGCCGCAATTTATAGTATTGCATACCGTATAAACATTCGTTGGCGAGTATCACTATCTTACCGCCCGGGACTCAAAAAGTCAAGAGGCGAAACCACAATATATTGTGTATTTTACGGCGCAAAAGGCTAAATATTCCGATTTTGGCGTGCCATCGCATAAAAAATAAGTGACGAAATTCGACGCGATTTTTTAGCAAATTTGGGAAGTTCTACACAAAAACGCGATATAACGATAAAAATATGGCGCCTTCCGGCGGAGCAGGGGTTGCGGGGCCGGGGCAAAACTGCTATACTGGGCGTAGAAATCGGGCCTGGCCCGGTAAGGACCACAATATATAGTACCTGTCAAAGGACGGAGGAACAGCCCCGCATGAACTACGCAACCATCAAATTCTGTGATATCGCCAACGGGGAAGGTGTGCGCACCAGCCTGTTTGTGTCCGGCTGCCGCCGCCACTGCCCCAACTGTTTCAACGCCGTGGCGTGGGATTTTGCCTACGGCGAACCCTTTACCAAAGAGGTGCGCAACCGGATTCTGGAAAGCCTGGCGCCGGACTACATCAATGGTCTGTCGCTGCTGGGGGGCGAACCTTTTGAACCGGAAAACCAGCGGGAACTGCTGCCCTTTGTCAAAAGCGTCAAGGTGTTGTATCCCCACAAGACCATCTGGTGTTATACCGGCAACCATTACGAGACTGAAATCCTGCAGCCCGGCCCTGGCCGGTGCGAGGTCACCGACGAATTCCTGCAATACCTGGACGTATTGGTGGACGGGGATTTTGTGCAGGACAAGTATGACATCAGCCTGCGGTTCCGGGGGTCCAGTAACCAGCGGATCATCGACCTGAACAGGACCCGCGCCGCGGGGCAGGTGGTGCTGTGGCAGGATGACCCCCTGTTTGCCGACCACAAGATGTAAAACATAAACAAACCCCCGGCCACATACAGTGGCCGGGGGTTTGGTGTCAGCAGGGGATTACAGGTCGAAATAGCGCTTGGCGTTGGTGTAGCTGATGCCTTCCACGATCTTCTTCAGGGCCTTCTCGTCGTTGGGATACTGGCCGTTCTCCACCCAGTTGCCGATGAGGTTGCACATCAGGCGGCGGAACAGTTCGTGGCGGGTATAGCTCAGGAAGCTGCGGCTGTCGGTGAGCATGCCGATGAAGTTGCCCAGCAGGCCCAGCCGGGCCAGGGTCTTCATCTGCTGGTACATGCCGTCGTCGGTATCGCAGAACCACCAGGCGGAGCCCAGCTGGATCTTGCCGGGGATCTCGTCATCCTGGAAGGGTCCCAGCAGGGTGCCCAGCATGTCGAAGTCCGCCGGGTTCAGGCTGTACAGGATGGTCTTGGGGCATTCGCCGGTGGCGGTCAGGTTGCTCAACAGGCTGCTGATGGTGGCGCTGCAGTCGGTCACGGCGATCATATCGTAGCCGGTGTCGGGGCCCAGTTTCTTGTACATCTTCTCGTTGACGTTGCGCAGGCAGCTGTAGTGCAGCTGCATGACCACGTTGTACTTCTTGTACAGGCGGCCCAGGGCCAGCAGCACATAGGTGGTATAGGCGTCGCCTTCCTCCTGGGTCAGGGGTTCGCCGGCCATGGCCTTCTTGAAGGCGGCGGTGGCCTTGTCGGCGTCGGTCTCCACATAGGGGACGTAGTCCAGGCCGTGGTCAGAGGCGCGGCAGCCCATCTCCACAAAGAACTGCAGGCGCTCGTCCAGGGCGCTGACCACGCAGTCGGCGCAGGCAAACTTGCGGCCCACCACGTCTTCCAGCTTGTGGATGTAGTCCGCAAAGCCGGGCTTGCGGATGTTCAGCGCCTTGTCGGGCCGGTAGGAGGGTGCTACCACGATCTTGATGGAGGGGTCTTCCTTGATCTTTTTGTGCCATTCCAGAGAATCCACGGGGTCGTCGGTGGTGCCCACCATGGCCACGTTGCTCTGCTCGATCAGGCCGCGGACGGTCAGCTTGGGATCGTTCTGCAGCTTCTCGTTGCACAGGTCCCACACTTCCTGGGCAGTCTCACCGTTGAGCACACCTTCGTAGCCGAAGTATTTCTTCAGCTCCAGGTGGCACCAGGTGTACATGGGGTTGCCGATGGCCATTTCCAGGGCCTCGGCAAATTTCTGGAAGCGTTCCCGGTCAGGTTTGTCGCCGGTGATGTACTCCTCGGGCACGCCGTTGGAGCGCATGACGCGCCACTTGTAGTGGTCGCCGAAGTAGTAGTCGGAACCGTCGGCCAGCACCTGGTGGCCGCCCAGCCACACCTGGGCTATGTTTTCAAAACGGCGGTTCTCGTAGATTTCCTGCGGGGGAATGTGGCAGTGGTAGTCGATGATGGGCAGCGAAGCCGAATAATCATGGTAGAGATGCCGGGCGGTAGGGGTCTCCAGCAGAAAGTCTTTGTCCATAAATGCTTTCATGTACAAACGCTCCTTCATTTTATTTAATAGGATCGGACAGGGCATGCAGCGCCGGCGCAGCGCTGCAGGGCGCATTCTTTGCACCCTCTGCACGCGCGAAAAGCGCATACTCTGGTATTATTATACATAACCCGGACGCCCGCAACAAGTTGTAAAAATTGCGGGAAAGTCGAAATAATCACCAAAAAAACATGCTCTTTCTTGTACAAGATGTGGAAAGACAAAAAAACAAAAAAATGTGCGCAAGATATGTTCCATCAAAACAGAAACTGCCTTGACGGAAAAGCGAAAAAAAATTACAATATGACCAGAAAGATGCGCGGCGCGCGGTGCGCCTGCGCCGGTATATGCAAACAAAGGAGATACGACGTCTATGGAAACTTTGAACTACGAAGTGCTCAAAAAATCCGGTTACGAGGGATACATTTTGCCCCAGGCGCCGGAGAAGGTCCTCCAGTTTGGCGAGGGAAATTTCCTGCGTGCCTTTGTGGATTACTGGTTCGATCTGGCCAACGAGAAAGCCGGCTGGAACGGCAAGTGCGTGCTGGTGCAGCCCATCGCCCCGGGCCTGGCCAAGATGATCAACGAGCAGGAGGGCCTGTACACCCTGTACCTGCGCGGCAGCGAGAACGGTCAGAAAGTGGACGACAAGCGGGTGATCTCCAGCGTGTCCCGCTGCCTGAACCCGTACGAAAAAGCGGACTATGAACAGATGATGGCCGTGGCCGCCAGCGATGATCTGGAGATCATCGTCTCCAACACCACCGAGGCCGGTATCGTCTACGACCCCGCCTGCCAGCAGAGCGACTGCCCCCCCGCCAGCTTCCCTGCCAAGCTGACCCAGGTGCTCTATCACCGCTACCAGGCGGGCAAGCCGGGCATCCTGATGCTGGCGTGCGAACTCATCGACAACAACGGCAAGGAACTGCTCAAGTGCGTCAACCAGTACATTGACCAGTGGGGCCTGGAGGACGGCTTCAAGAAGTACGTCAACGAGGACTGCACCTTCTGCGGCTCCCTGGTGGACCGCATCGTGCCGGGCCGCATCCGTGACCCGCAGGAAGTGGCTGCCCTGGAAGAAAAGCACGGCTACGCCGACCCCCTGCTGGACGTGGGCGAAGTGTTCGGCGTCTGGGTCATCGAGGGTGATCCCAAACTCAACGATGTGCTGCCCTTCCGCAAGGCCGGCCTGGAGGACAAGGTCTTTGTGACCACCGACATGAGCCCCTACAAGAAGCGCAAGGTCCGCATCCTGAACGGTGCCCACACCGGCTTTGTGCTGGGCGCTTACCTGGCTGGCTTTGACATCGTGCGGGACTGCATGCACGATGATACCATCCTCAAGTTCATGAACAAGATGCTGCTGGAGGAAGTGGTGCCCATCCTGCCCCTGGACCAGGAGGACTGCAAGAAGTTCGCCGCCGCCGTGCAGGACCGCTTCAACAACCCCTTCGTCAACCATGAGCTGATGAGCATCTCCCTGAACTCCACGGCCAAATGGCGCGCCCGCAATATGCCCTCTCTGCTGGAATATGTGGAGAAGAACGGCACCCTGCCCGCCTGCCTGGCCATGGGTCTGGCGGCCTACATCGCCTTCTACAGCAACGATGTGCAGGAACTGACCGACGCGGGCCTGGTCTGCAAGCGCGCCAAGGGCAATACCTACACCGTCAGCGATGACCGCTGGGTGCTGGAGTTCTACAATGCCCACAAGGACGATGACATCCCCACCCTGGTCCATGCTGTCATGACCAACGAGCAGATGTGGGGCCAGGACCTCACCGCCGTGCCCGGCTTCGAGGAAGTCACCGTCAAGAACCTGACCATGATCCGGGAGCAGGGCGCTCTGGCTGCCTACGCCTCCTGCCTGTAAGCTGAACACCCCATCCGGGGCCGGAGGTCCGCCCTCCGGCCTCTTTTTCCTTACCACTGATAAAAAAGGAGAGACACCCATGCCCCTTGCCATCAAGATCAACCCCAAAGACAACGTGGTGGTGGCCCTGCATCCCATTGCCAAGGGCACTGCCGTCCCGGTGGAAAACACCACCGTAACCGCCGTGGAGGATATCCCCCAGGGCCATAAAATGGCCATCGCCCCCATTCAGGAAGGGGAGAGCGTGATCAAATACGGCTTCCCCATCGGCCATGCCACCGCCGCCGCGGTGCCCGGCACCTGGATGCACACCCATAACGTGCACACCAACCTGTCCGGCGAGATCGAGTACAGCTACCATCCCGATGTGCACCCCCTGATCCCCGTGGAACCCGAGACCTTTATGGGCTACCGCCGCAAAGATGGCCGGGCCGCCATCCGCAACGAGATATGGATCATTCCCACGGTGGGCTGCGTCAACGACTGTGCCAAGGCTCTGGTGCGGGACAACCAGGACCTGGTCACCGGTTCCATCGACGGCCTGTACACCTTCACCCATCCCTTCGGCTGTTCCCAGACCGGCCATGACCATGCCCAGACCCGCAAACTGCTGGCGTCTCTGGTGCGTCATCCCAACGCCGGCGCCGTGCTGGTCCTCAGCCTGGGCTGCGAGAACCTGACCCACGACCAGTTCGTGGCCGAACTGGGTGAATATGATCCCGACCGGGTGAAGTTCCTCACCTGCCAGGAAGTGGAAGATGAGCTGGCTGCAGGCCGCGAGATTCTGAAAGAACTGGCTGCCTACGCCGGGCAGTTCCAGCGGGAACCCATCCCCGCCAGCGAGCTGGTCATCGGCATGAAGTGCGGCGGTTCCGACGGTCTTTCCGGCATCACCGCCAACCCCACCATCGGCCGGTTCAGCGATATGCTCTGCGCCCGGGGCGGCTCCACGGTGCTCACCGAGGTGCCCGAGATGTTCGGTGCCGAGGGCTTCCTGATGGACCGCTGCCAGAACCAGGAAGTGTTCGAGAAGGCCGTCAACATGATCAACGGCTTCAAGGAATACTTCATCAGCCACAACGAGGTGGTCTACGACAACCCCAGCCCCGGCAACAAGCAGGGCGGCATCACCACTCTGGAGGACAAGTCCTGCGGCTGTGTGCAGAAGGGCGGCAGCGCCCCCATCATGGACGTGATCGGCTACGGCGACCCGGTGGTCACCAAGGGGCTCAACATGCTGTACGGCCCCGGAAACGACCTGGTCTCGGCCACCGCCCTGACCGCCGCCGGTGCCCATATGGTGCTGTTCTCCACTGGCCGCGGCACTCCCTTCGGTGCCCCGGCCCCCACCCTGAAGATCGCCACCAACAGCCAGCTGGCCGCCAAGAAAAAGAACTGGATCGACTTCAACGCAGGCGTGGTGGCCGACGGCGAGCGCACCCTGGATGAAGCGGGAGCCGACCTGTACAACCTGGTGCTGGAAGTGGCTTCCGGCAAGCTGACCTGTGCCGAGGAAAAGGGCTTCCGGGAAATTTCCATCTTTAAAGACGGCGTGGTCCTGTGATATACTGAGGATGACCGGGGCGCCAGAAGGCCTGCGCCCCTACTTGAAATGAGGTGTTTGTATGTCTACCATCCAGACCGGTACCTATGAAAAATACGGGGTGCGCTACGCCACCCTGACCCTGACCGACGGGGACTATGCCCTGACCGTCACCCCCGAAAAGGGCGGTATGGCCACCTCCTTTACCAAAAACGGGGAGGAGTATCTCTGGCTGCGGGACAAGAACTTCGAGTCCACCGACCGTCCCCGCTGCGGTATCCCCATTCTGTTCCCCAACTGCGGCAAGCCGGACGGCGGCGTGCATCATTTCGGCGGTGCGGACTATCCCATCGAAGTCCACGGCCTGGCCGACCTGGTGCCCTGGCAGGTCAAGACGGCGGCGGACGATGCCATCGAACTGACGCTGGCCCCCAACGGCCTGACCAAGTTCGTCTACCCCTTTGACTTCCTGCTCACCATGCGATACACTCTGGCGGGCCATACCGCTACCCTGGCCCTGACTGTGGCCAACACCGGAGACAAGGACCTGCCGTTCAGCGTGGGCTTCCACCCCTATTTCGCGGCCAGCAGCTTGGACAATGTGTCCTTTGCCATCGACGCCGCCACCTGCTCCGAGAACGCCAAGGGCGAACAGCCCGCCGCGCCGGAAACCATCACCCTTACCCGCAAGCCCGGCAGCGCCGATTCCATCCGGCTGATGACCGGCGTCAAAAGCCCCATGGTCATGACCGACGCCGGCAACGGCCACAAGGTCACCGTGGCCTTTGATGAGGCGGATTTCGGCAAGGGCGTGCTGTGGCAGCAGGATGCGGAATCCTTTGTCTGCATGGAGCCCTGGAACGGCTGGGCCAACTCGGTGAACGAGGAAGGCCGCCACGAGACCCTGGCCCCCGGTGCCGAAAAAACCTTTGCCTGGTTTGTCACCATTGACTGATATCCCTCCCAATGCCCCGGGTGGCTGCTTTTGCGGCTGCCCGGGGCGTTTTGTTTGAAGTACAAGAGGCGGCAGCGGTATGGCAAAATCACTGTGTTTTCTCTCCTGAAAAGGGAAACTGCCTTGCAGCAGTGAAATCTTGCAGGGAACTTTGGCTACAGAAGCTGTAAGCATGGGGAAATGCACAAATTGGAATACAAAACTTTGTATAAATAGCCGATAAAACAGAACATGAAATATTTTCACTTTACAAATTAGAACTGTTCAACTATAATCAAACAAGCACTTTCGATTGCAGCGCAGCAATCCAAGCCCGATCCGAACCTGCGGATCGGGCTGTGCTATTGTCAAACTACGAGGGGGAGCAGCTTATGCTGACACTGGATAAGATCTATCACGCCAAATTCATCCTCAAGCAGATCGCCCGCAAGACCGACCTGATCGCGGCCCCGCACCTGTGCCCGGGCACCGACCTGTACTTAAAGACCGAGAACCTGCAGGTCACCGGCAGTTTCAAGGTGCGCGGCGCTTACTATAAGATCAGCCAGCTTACCGCCGAGGAACGGTCCAAGGGCGTCATTGCCTGCTCAGCGGGCAACCACGCCCAGGGCGTGGCGCTGGCGGCCACCCGCATGGGCATCCGCAGCGTGGTCTGCATGCCGGACGGTGCCCCCATTATGAAGGTGGAGAGTACCAAGCGCCTGGGGGCCGAGGTGGAACTGGTCAAGGGTGCCTACGATGACGCCCATGACCGGGCCGTGGAACTGCAGGAGCAGACCGGCATGACCTTCATTCATCCCTACGATGACGAGCTGGTCATTGCGGGGCAGGGTACCATCGGGTTGGAAATTCTGGACCAGCTGCCCGATGTGGACGCGGTGATCGTGCCGGTGGGCGGCGGCGGACTGATCTCCGGCGTTGCTTTTGCCATCAAGAGTCTGCGCCCCGAAGTCAAAGTTTACGGTGTACAGGCGGCGG
Source organism: Candidatus Gemmiger excrementavium (assembly GCA_019116485.1). GTDB lineage: Bacteria > Bacillota > Clostridia > Oscillospirales > Ruminococcaceae > Gemmiger > Gemmiger excrementavium. The sequence continues at coordinate 5,134 of DXBO01000094.1, read as the reverse complement.
GGGCGCCCAGCATGGCCCGGGCTTTCCACGATCACCAGTATGAGACGCTGGACTGTGTGGACACTTTTGCCGACGGCATTGCCGTCAAGACCCCCGGCGAAACCACCTACAAGATGGTGGAAAAGTACGTGGATGATATCGTCACCGTGACCGAGGACGAGATCGCCGCGGCGATTTTGTCCCTGATGGAAAATCAGAAACTGGTGGCCGAGGGCGCGGGCGCCACGCCGGTGGCGGCGGCGCTGTTCGGCAAACTGCCCCTGGCAGGCAAAAAGACGGTCTGCCTGATCTCAGGCGGCAATATTGATGTGAACATCCTGTCCCGTGTCATCACCCGCGGCCTGGTCATGAGCGGCCGCAAAGCCAACCTCATGATCGCCCTGGAGGACAAACCCGGCCAGCTGACCCTGGTCAGCGATATCATCTCCAACTGCGGGGCCAACGTGGTCAGCGTCCACCATGACCGGGCTGATACCAACATGGCCATCACCAGCTGTTTCCTCAAGCTGGGGCTGGAAACCCGGGACGCCGCTCAGATCGAGACCATCAAGGAACGCCTGACAGAAGCGGGCTTCCACCTGGTCAGCGAGCGGGTTTGACCGCATACGCATAAAAAGAGGGCGGGGTCGCCCCCGCCCATGGTTGTTTGGTTTTACACTTTGACGCCGCCGGCCAGCATCTCAATGAACTGCTTGGCCACCCGGGGGCTGCGGCCCCCGGCCCGCAGGGCAAACGCCGCCCCTTTCAGGTACAGCTGGTCGCTGGGCATCTGCACGCCGTACTGGCGGGCCAGTTCCAGCAAAATCGCTTCGTAGCGCTCTTTGTCCGGCTGCTGGAAGGTCACCGTCAGCCCGAACCGCGCTGCCAGGCTCATCAGTTCCTGCCGGGTATCCGAAGCGTGCAGGTCATCGCCGGTGCGGTCGGTCATGGACTCTTTCACCAGATGGCGGCGGTTGCTGGTGGCGTACACCGCCACGTTGTGGCTGCGCCCGCCCACGCTGCCTTCCAGGATGGCTTTCAGGGCGGCAAAGTTGTCGTCGTTGGCCGCAAAACTCAGGTCATCGATGAACAGGATGAACTTCAGGGGATTCTTGGCCAGGTCATCCATCAGCGCCGGAATCTGGTACAGCTGGGTCTTTTTCACTTCAATGAGCCGCAGCCCTTCCGGGGCGAATTCATTGGCAATGGCCTTTACGGTGCTGGATTTGCCGGTGCCCGCGTCGCCGTACAGCAGCACGTTGTTGGTGGGCTTGCCTGCCAGCAGCGCCCGGGTGTTGTCCAGAATCTTCTCCCGCTCCCGCTCATAGCCGGGCAGCTCGCTCAGGCGCTGGGGGTCGGGGTAGCGCACCGGCGCCAGATGCCCATCCTCCAGCGTAAAGACATGGTGGCGGGCAAAGATGCCGTAGCCTTTCTGGCCCACGGCGGCCCGGCGGGCCTCATAGGCGGCGTGAAAATCCGCGTCGGGGGTTACCTCCCACCGGGGCAGGTAGTCCGGCGCCCCGTGGTACAGGTCATCCAGCCGGGCACGGCCCAGGGCCTGCAAAAAGTCCAGCTCATTTCGCAGCGCGGCTTCCAGAACCGGGCCCGCGTCACCACCCGCCGCCACCCGCAGGCAGAGGTTTTCGTCCTCCAGCACAGCGTCCAGCAGGGTATCGGTCCAGTTGGTGCCCCGGGCGAACAGGACGGCCTCAAAGGCAGCTGTGGCGCCGGGCAGGGAATCCTCCCCGGCGGTCAGTACATCCCGCAGCGCACCGATCACCGGTGTGCCCAGCAAATTGCGAAAAACGACCAGAGCGTCCAGGCGCTCCAACCAATCCATACGTTGCATTTTACCTCGATCCTTTCCCAAGAGACTGCTCTTTCAGTATAAACTGCACCGCATAAAGTTGCAAGATTTTCACAAAAAAACTTGACAAAGCCAACAAAGTGCGGTATAGTTTTACACAAATTTAAATGCTTGGAAGGGAACTAGTAACGGTCTGAACACAGCCAACAGAGAACTGCCGGTAGGTGCAAGGCAGCAGGGCAGGCAGACCGCGAACTGATCCCGGAGCAGACCCGCTGAACGCACAGCCAGTAGGTGGGTACGGGCGCACCCGTTATTGTGCAGGACTTTGTTGGAAGTCCGTGGAGTGGGGGCACAAAGCCCCAAGAAGAGTGGTACCGCAGAGCGCTTGTACAGCCTTTGTCTCTTGGTTAAGGGGCAAAGGCTGTTTTGTTTTCCGGTCTGCCTGCACGGACCCGATGCCAAAAAACAAGCAGGAAAGGAGCAGTAGCATGAAATTGAACGGTTCACAGATTTTCGTGGAGGTGCTTGTGGAGCAGGGGGTGGACACCCTGTTCGGTTACCCCGGCGGCGCCGTCCTGAATCTGTATGACGAGTTGTATAAAAACACAGATCGTATCCATACTGTATTGACTGCCCACGAGCAGGGCGCCTCCCATGCGGCGGACGGCTACGCCCGGGCCACTGGCCGCACCGGCGTGGTGCTGGCCACCAGCGGCCCCGGTGCCACCAACCTGGTCACCGGCATCGCCACTGCCTATATGGACAGCGTGCCCCTGGTGGCGTTTACCGGCAACGTGGCCACCACCCTGCTGGGCAAGGACTCCTTCCAGGAAGCCTACATCGAAGGCATCACGATGCCCATCACCAAGCACAACTACACGGTGCGCCGGGTGGAGGACCTGGCCGATACCATGCGGGCGGCGTTCCGCATCGCCCAGCAGGGCCGCAAGGGCCCCGTGCTGGTGGATATCCCCAAAGATGTGACCGCCGCCGTCTGTGAGTTCACCCCCAAAGCGCCGGAACTCATCCGCACCGTGACCCGCTACAACGAGGAGGACGTGAAGGAAGCCGCCCGTCTCATCAACGAAGCCCGGCGCCCCATCGTTTACTTCGGCGGCGGTGTGCGCAGCGCGGTGGGCTGCCAGCCCCTGCGGGACCTGCTGGAAAAGACCGGCATGCCTGCCACCTACACCCTGATGGCCGCCGGCGTACTGAGCTACGGCGAACCCCATAACCTGGGGCTGCTGGGCATGCACGGCTGCTATGCCGCCAACAAGGCGGTGGACGAGGCAGACCTGGTCATCGCAGTGGGCACCCGCTTCAGTGACCGGGTGGCCCTCAACCCCGACACCTTCGCCAAACGGGCCAAGATCATCCAGATCGATATCGATCCCAGTGAGTTGGGCAAAAACGTGGCGGTGGACCTGCAGCTCACCGGCGATGCCAGCTACATCCTGCAGGCCATTCTGCCCCATGTAGAGAAAACCGAGCACAAAGAGTGGATGGAGCAGATTCGGGAATGGCAGAAAAACGATTATAAGCCCAAGGACAGCGACACCGAACTCAAACCCCACCAGATCATTGATGAAATCTGCAACCAGGCCGGGCCGGAAGCGGTTTACGTCACCGACGTGGGCCAGCACCAGATGTGGGCGGCCCAGTACCTGCACCACACCAAGAGCCGCGGCTTTTTGACCAGCGGCGGCCTGGGCACCATGGGCTTCGGCTACGGCGCCTCCATCGGTGCCCAGATGGCGCTGGGCCCTGACGCCCGGGTCATCATGCTTACCGGTGACGGCTCCTTCCACATGAATATGAACGAGGCGTGCACGGCGGTCAGCTACGGGCTGCCCATCATCACGGTCATCTTCAACAACCAGGTGCTGGGCATGGTCCGCCAGTGGCAGACCAGCTTCTACGGCGGGCGCTACTCCGACACTGATCCCCACCGCAAGACGGATTTCGTCAAGGTGGCCGAGGGCTTCGGCGCCAAGGGCTACCGGGCCACCACCCCGGCGGAATTCAAGGCTGCCTTTGCCGACGCCATGCAGCAGAAAATCCCCTGCTGGATCGACTGCCGCATCGGCAAGGATGAAAAAGTGCTGCCTATGATCCCGGGCGGCGGCGATATCAACGACATTATCATGGAATGAGGTGAGCGGATATGGATCAGTTCCAGCAATACAACCACACCCCCCAGCGCCGTGTCATCAGCCTGCTGGTAGACAACCAGAACGGCGTACTGGCCCGCGTGGCCAGCCTGTTCTGCCGCCGGGGCTTCAACATCGACAGCCTGACGGTCTCGGCCACCAACGACCCGGCCATCAGCCGCATCACCGTGACGCTGCACGGCGACGAGCAGGCCCTGAGCCAGCTGCTGCTGCAGACTGAGCGGTTGGAAGTCACCCGCCAGATTTTTGAACTGGACCCCGCCAAAAGCCTGCAGCGGGAACTGCTGCTGCTCAAGGTGGCCTGCGACAACCAGAACCGCGCCGAACTGCGGGAAATTTCCGCCATTTACAAGGCCAAGATCATCGACCTTTCGCCGGACAGCATGGTCTTTGAGCTGACCGGCAAACCGGACAAGATCGACGCTTTCCTGACCATGTTCAACGGTTACGAGATTCTGGAGCAATGCCGTACCGGCGTTACTGCCCTGGAGCGTGGCGGCAAACATGAACATATGCAGAAACCCAAGCAGGAGGTCAGCGAATCCCAGTTCCCGCTGCCCGGCATGCACTGCCCCGAAGCATAACGGGGCCCCACCACTTTGTTCCCCCTATAGAGGAATATAGAGAGATTATATAAAAAGGAGATCATCATCATGGCTATCAACAAGTATTACGATTCCGACTGCAACCTCGGCATGCTGGACGGCAAGACCGTTGCCGTCATCGGCTTCGGCTCCCAGGGCCATGCCCACTCCGAGAACCTGGCCGAGAGCGGCGTCAACGTGGTCGTCGGCCTGCGCAAAGGCTCCGGCCACTGGGAAAAGGCTGCCAAGTTCGCCGAGACCCATGAAAACTTCAAGGTCATGGAGATCGAGGAAGCCGCCAAGGCCGGCGACGTGGTCATGATGCTGGTGCCCGACGAACTGTGCGCCGACATCTACAACAGCCAGGTGGCACCCTATATGACCGAGGGCAAAGCCCTGGCTTTCGCCCATGGCTTCAACATCCATTTCAAGACCATCGTCCCCCCGAAGAATGTGGACGTCATCATGATCGCCCCCAAGGGCCCCGGCCACACCGTCCGCAGCCAATATGTGGAAGGCCACGGCGTGCCCAGCCTGATCTGCGTGGAGCAGGACTACACCGGCAAGGCCAAGGACATCGCTCTGGCCTA
>DXBO01000093.1 GCA_019116485.1 Candidatus Gemmiger excrementavium | reverse complement strand
GAATGAAATCCCTGACAATGGCCGTCTGATGAAGTGTGAGGGATATCTTTTCCCGGAGACCTACAATGTCTACGCTGATGAGGATGTCTATTACTATGTAGACACTCTGTACGCAGAGTTTGACAAGAAGACCGCCGAACTGGCCGACACTATTGCGGCAAAAGGAACTTCCCTGGACGATGTGGTCAAGCTGGCCAGCTTCATTCAAGAGGAGGCGGGTCTGGAGGCCGAGGATGCCCGGGTCAGCGCCTGCTTCCACAACCGTTTGGAATCCAGCGACCCGCTGTGGGCGGAGCATAAACTGGAATCCAACGCCTGCAGCTATATCATGCAGGATGTTGAGAATAACTATCTGTGGAACTCTCCCACGGCGGAGTACTACGGCTGGCCCGAGGCTGGTGCCATCCCCGAGGAAGTGCTGAACGTCTACGACACCTACCGCATCAGCGGCCTGCCCGCCGGCCCCATCTCCTGCCCGGGGTATGCGGCTATTGAGGCGGCACTGAACCCCGATCAGGAATATATCGACGAAGGATACTTCTTCTTCGTGACGGGCCACCCTGATACCGATGTGGCCGGGCAGTACTTCTACGCCAAGACGGCAGATGAACACGCTGTCAATGTTGAGAAAGCCGGTTGGGCCTGATTCTATTTGCCAACAATGCAAAGCGCCCGGCGCGTCCGGGCGCTTTTTTACAGGAAGGAAGAATTTTTATGCTGCAACAGCCGGAACTGCTGGCCCCTGCGGGCAGCCTGGAAACGCTCAAATACGCCGTACTCTATGGCGCCGATGCCGTTTATTGCGCACTGCCGGAATTCGGCATGCGGGCCGCTCCGGTCAACCTGACGGTGGGGGAATTGCGGGAAGGGTGTATCTTCGCCCATGCCCGGGGCAAGCGGGTCTATTTGACCCTCAACACGCTGCCTACCAACGAGGAATTGAAGAAGCTGCCCCAGTATATTCAGGACGCCGCCGAAGCCGGAGTGGACGCTTTCATCATCGCGGACCTGGGGGTGCTGTCCCTGGCCAAAAAGTATGCGCCCGGTGTGGAGCGGCACTTTTCCACCCAGGCGGGCATCACCAACTATGCCGCCGCGGCTGCCGCCTATGAACTGGGGGCCAAGCGGGTGGTGCTGGCCCGGGAACTGCCTCTGACTGAAATTGCACAGATTCGGGATCATTGTCCCGCCGATCTGGAACTGGAAGCCTTTGTGCACGGGGCCATGTGCATGAGTGTTTCGGGGCGGTGTCTGCTGTCCAGTTACATGACGGGCCGCAGCGGCAACCGGGGTGAGTGCGCCCAGCCCTGCCGCTGGAAATACGCCCTGGTGGAGGAGCGCCGCCCGGGCCAGTATATGGAGATTGGGGAGAGTGAAAACGGCAGCTATATCTTGAACGCCAATGACCTGTGCACTGCGCCCTTTCTGGACCTGATTTGCAAGGCCGGGGTGGATTCCCTCAAGATTGAAGGCAGGGCCAAAACCTTCTACTATGTGGCATCGGTGACCAGTGCCTATCGCCGTGCCTTGGACACCTATCTGCGGGACCCCTTTGCGGAGGATTTCGTGCTGCCGGATGATGTGATCGAGGAACTGAACCGCACCAGTCATCGCCACTATTCGCCGGGATTCTATTTTGGCAAGGAACAGGCGCTGCAGACCCCCAGCCACACCTATGTGCGGGAATGGGATTTCCTGGGTACGGTGGACGAATGGGCCGACGGTGTGGCTCACTGCACCCAGCGGGGCAAGTTCAGCCTGGGCGACAGTCTGGAAGTGCTGCAGCCGGATGGCCATGTGGTGACGTTGCAGCCGAAGTGGATTGAAAACGAAGCCGGGGAGCGAGTGGACTCCACCCCGCATCCAATGATGCGCTATACCATCCCTTGCGAGACGCCCCTGATGCCCTGCAGTCTGCTGCGCATGCGCAAAGCGGAGGAAGCATAACCCTTTATACGATCCAAGCCCCCGGCATCCTGAACGGATGCCGGGGGCTTGCCGCAGAAAGAGAAAATCAGAAGTTCCAAAAACGCTGGAGTTCGCCGCGTAGTTCTTCTATGCTGGAAACAGGCCTCAGGTGTCCCCAGTGGGGCGGCATCAACCGGCGGGTATCAGGGGAAAGAAAACGGTCATCGATCAGCAGAACGACCCCTTTGTCCAATGGTGTGCGAATGACTCGTCCCGCAGCCTGCAACACCTTATTCATGCCGGGAAAACGGTAGGCGTAGTCAAAGCCGGAACCGCGAGTCTGCTCAAAATGTTCCCGCAGCTGTTCTTGCCGGGCACCTACCTGGGGTAAACCGGGACCAACTACCGCTACTCCAATCAGCCGCTCGCCGGTCAGGTCCACCCCCTCGCTGAACACGCCGCCCAGAACCGCAAATCCCAGCAGTGTTTTCCCTGGCACAGCGGTGAACTGTGCCAGAAAATCCTCCCGCTGTGCCTCGTCCATTTCACTCTGCTGGCACAGGGTCGGTATATCGGTATACCGGGTGGAAAAATCCTCCCATACCTTCTGTAAGTAGCTGTAACTGGGAAAAAAGGCCAGGTAATTGCCGGCTCGGCCTTGGGTCATGGTATACAGCAAATCGCTGACAAGGGCAATGCAGCTTTCCCGGTCCTTGTACCGGGTGCTGACTTGTCTGGCGCACCACAAACCAAGGTGTTGGGTGGGAAAAGGGCTGCGCAGAGCCACAGCCCGGGCGTCGGGCAGGCCGCACAGGTCCTTGTAGTAGCCGGCAGGGGCCAGCGTGGCGCTGAACAGCACAGCCGCACGACCTTTGGCAAAATCAGCCGCCAGAAACGCGCTGGGGTCCAGGCAGAGCATGGTGGCTCGAACCTCGCTTCCATGGGCAGATACCTGCAGCACAAAGTGATCGTCGAAGGTGTCGGCCACCCGCAGCCAGGCGCGTACATCAAAGTAAAGCTGCAGCAGGGCATCGTGGGTCTCGCCAGGTTCGCGGTGTTCGTCCAGCCAAGTTTGCAGCGGTTCGCAAAGACGGGTCAGGGCCCGGTCCAATGCCTCGGCGCGGGCTGTCTCAAAGAAAGTACGACCAAACCGGTTGTCTGCGGGCAGCTCCTCGCAGCGATGCCGCCATTCGATGAAAAGTTCATTGACCCGCTGCAGGGCGGTTTTCAACGAACTTTTGCCTTTTCCCAGCTTTTTCCGGGCATCCAGAAAGGCGCTCTTGCACAGGCTGGCGCTGTGCATCTCGCGGGCGCGGGCGGGCAGGTTGTGGGCCTCGTCGATCAAAAACAGATAGTCGCCCCGGGTCTCGAAAAAGCGCATCAGATGTACTACGGGGTCGAACAAATAGTTATAATCTCCCACCACCACGTCACACCACAGGCTCAGGTCAAGTCCCAGTTCAAAGGGGCAGACCCGATGCTCCCGGGCTAAGGTCTGCAGAGCATCTGTGGTCAGGGCGGGGGTGTCCAGCGCCTGCCACAAGGCATCCTTGATGCGGTCATAGTAGCCGTGGGCGTAAGGGCAGGCTTCCGGTGTGCATTCCCGCACCGGCTGCAGGCAAATTTTGTCCTTGGCGGTCAGCGTGACACTGCGCAGCGAAAGTTCCGGGTCGCTGCGGCGCAGCAGGTCCAGGGCGGTTTCTGCGGCGGCGCGGGTGGTGCCCCGGGCGGTCAGATAGAAAACCGGCCCGCCCTCGCCCAACGCTTTCAGGGCAGGAAACAGAACGCTCATGGTCTTGCCGATGCCAGTGGGAGCCTGGCAGAGCAGCTGCCCGCCGTCCCGGCAGGTCTCATATACGGCACCGATCATGGCCCGCTGGCCGGTTCGGTATTCCGAAAAAGGAAACTGCAGTTGCGCCAGCGATTGCTGTCGGTTCTGCCGCCATTGAGCCGCCCGTTTGGCCCAGGGGGCGTAACGGGTCAGTAAATCAAAAACAATGTCATGCAGGGCATCAGCGCTATAGTCCCGGGAAAAATGAAATTCCAGTTCCTCGTCCACCTGATAGTAAGTCAGGCGCACCCGCATAGCGGAAAGCCCCTGCTGTGCGGCATAGATGGCCGCGTAACACTGGGCCTGGGCCCAATGTTCCGGGGCTTGTTCGCCAGTGATTTTTTCCGGGGGCAGGGTGGTGGTCTTGATCTCGTCGATGGTGGGGGTGCCGTCCCGGTCAGTGAAAATCCCGTCGGCCCGTCCCTCCAGTGTATATTCGATGCCGGAACAGGCATACTGTTGGATAAGGGATACTTCGGCACGGTAATCGGTATATGTTTTGGCGGCGGCGCGCTGCAGTCTGCGGTGCAGGCGTGCGCCCTCGTTGGCGCGGTCAAAGCCGGTAAAGCGGCTGTCCAGGCTGCCGGTGCGCAAAAGAAATTCCACCAGGCGCCGGATAGGCAGTGTCAAAGCCAATGTGTCCGATGGCATGAGCCCTTCTCCTTTTGTTGGTAACGCCATCAGTAGGTGTGCTCACAGACCTGGGCAATTTTATCGCGCAGGGCTACAAAGTCCCCGAAAGCGGTAATTTTGTTGCCGGGATTGCGCAGCAGGGCGGCGGGATGGTAAGTGGCGGTGAACAGAGTGCCGTTTTTGTCAAAAAATTTGCCATGGTTCTTGGTGACGGAAAATCCCGGTTTGATCAGCTGCTGGGCGGCTACGCGGCCCAGACAGACAATGATCTTGGGGCGCAGCAGCTGAAACTGCTGGCGCAGCCAGGGCAGACAGGCGGCGGACTCCTCAGGCAAAGGGTCGCGGTTCTGGGGTGGGCGGCACTTTACAATATTGGCAATGTACACGTTTTTCTCCCGGCTCAAATCCACCGCTTCCAGATAGTGGTCCAGCAGCTGGCCGCTGCGGCCCACGAAAGGAAGTCCCTGCGCGTCTTCATTGGCGCCGGGCCCCTCGCCCACAAACAGGACTTCGGCGTCCGCCGCACCCTGACCGAACACTACATGGGTGCGTGTTTCACACAGACTGCAGCGGCGGCAGGCAAGACATTGCTGTTGTAACGTTTGCAGATCCATAGACAGTACCTCTTGATTGAAAATAGGGAGGAAGAATGATGTCGGATGAACAGGGGCTGTTGCTGCGGGTGCTGTGTCTGGTGGCTGGGTATGTTTTTGGGTGTTTCCCCTGTGCGGATGTGGCGGCCCGCTGTGTGGCGGGGGCACCGTTGCGCTTTGTGGGGGATGGCAGCTCCCGAACCAGCAACATCCGCCGGTACTTGGGCAAAACGGCAGTGGCCGGTGTGGTAACGGGGAACGTGCTTAAAACATGGCTGTCCTGTTGGTTTTGCTACAAACTGGCAGCGCCGGAACTGGAGTACGCGGCCATGCTGTATGCAGGCTTTGGTGTATTGCTGGGACACAGCTGGCCGCTTGTGGGCAACCACCGGGGCGGGCAGGGGGGCGTGGTCGTCTGGGCCTGGGTGGCGGCCTGTCTGCCGGTAAGCGGTATTTTATGCGTGCTGGCCGGTGCAGTCGTAGCTTTAGGGACAGAGTGCGGCGTACTGGGGGCTTTGGCGGTGCCGCTGCTGGCGGTGCCGGTGGCCTGGCTGCAATATGGAGCGCCCAGCGCAGGACTGATGCTGGCGGCAGCACTGATCGTGGCCTGGCAGTATCGTGCTGAACTGGCGCAAACTTGCACCGGCGATGGGAAAGGCCCAATCCGACGGTTCTTTTTACACTGATATCATCATACCACCCCGGACATGTTTTTGCAAACATCTGGAAAAGCCTGCAAAAAAGTACGAAGCAAGGGGAAAAATAAAAAACTTCAAAAAAATCTCAAAAAATTCAGAAAAACCCTTGACATTTGCCGGTTCTTTGGCTATAATTATCAACGTTGCAGCCGCCAAGCGCGGTCAACAAGCTGGGTATGGCCCGGTAGTTCAGTTGGTTAGAACGCTAGCCTGTCACGCTAGAGGTCGTCAGTTCGAGCCTGATTCGGGTCGCCATTTGCTGCTATAGCTCAGT